>DASUMJ010000166.1:0-18312 GCA_036277775.1 Candidatus Limnocylindrales bacterium | reverse complement strand
CTCGCGGAGTCCCTGGGCGATCGCCTCGAGGTCCCGCCCGGCGAGGCCGCCATACGTCACGAACCCCTCGGTCAGGATCAGGAGATTCCGGCATTGCTCGGCGAGAGCGTCGTCGTTCATGGCCAGCCAGCCGCCGATGTTGGCGAGCCCGTCCTTCTTCGCGGACATCGTCATCCCGTCGGCCAGCGACGCGATCTCGCGGACGATGTCCGGGATGGAGCGGTCGGCCTGGCCGGGCTCGCGGAGCTTGATGAACCAGGCGTTCTCCGCGAATCGGCAGCCGTCGAGGAAGAGCGGCACGCCGTGCCGGTCGCAGGCCGCGCGCACGGCCCGGAGGTTCTCGAGCGAGACCGGCTGGCCGCCGCCCGAGTTGTTCGTGATCGTGACGAACACGACCGGGACCCGCCCGGCCCGCTCGGCCAGGAACGCGTCGAGCGCCGCCACGTCCATGTTGCCCTTGAACGGGTGGATCGCCGACGGGTCGCGGCCCTCGGGGATGACGAGGTCGACCGCCTCGGCGCCGGTGAACTCGACATTCGCCCGGGTCGTGTCGAAGTGGGTGTTGTTCGGGATCGACTTCCCAGGTCCCCCGATGACCGAGAACAGGATCTTCTCGGCGGCCCGGCCCTGGTGGGTCGGGATGACGTGCCGGAACGGAAAGAGCGCCTGGACGCTCTCGAGGAAGGCGAACCACGACGGCGAGCCGGCGTACGACTCGTCGCCGTGCTGGATCGCGGCCCACTGGTCGCGCGACATCGCGCCCGTGCCGGAATCGGTCAGGAGGTCGACGAGGACGTCGTCGGCGTGGAGGTTGAAGAGGTTGAACCCCGCCCCCTCGAGGGCCGCGGTCCGCTCCTCGACCGTCGTCATCCGGACCGGCTCGACCGAATGGATCCGGAACGGCTCGACGATCGTCTTCCAGCGGTCCACGGCCCGATGGTAGCCCCGCGGGCTCAGCCGGCGCGAACCGTCTCGACGATCCGGCGGACGGCCTCGACCACGAGGTCCGGCCGGTCGAACTGGACCATGTGCCCGGCGCCCCAGGCCAGGGTGTACGTGACGTTGCCCGGCGAGAGCTCTTCGTAGCCCGCTGCCATCGAGGCGGCGATCGCGTCGTTCGTGGCCCCGTCGAGTCGCGAGTCGACCCGCGGTGCGACGAGGGCCTCGATGGGGATCCCGGCGTGGACCGCCGCGTCGAGCTGGCGGCGGCTCCGCTCGACATCGATCGACTCGACGCGGCCGACCATCTCCCAGAGGCCCGCGGTATGGCCGGTGTACTGGTCCCGGATCGAGCCGAGGAGCGGGACGACCCGCTCGTCGAAGATGTCCGGATCGAATCCGTCGACGAGGACGAGACCGACGACGTCCTTTGGTTCCAGCGCCGCGTGGACCCGCCCGATGACGGTCCCGAGGGAGTGGCCGACGACGATGTACGGCGGCGGCTCGCCGGCCGCGGCGAGGAGCGCCGAGAGCTCGCCCGACATCCCGACGAGGTCGCCGGCCGAGCCGCCGTCGCTCCGGCCGCGGCCGGTCCGGTCGTAGCTGCAGGTTCGCGTGATCTCGGCGAGCTCGTCGTGGACGGGACTCCACGTCGCGCTGTCCGATCCCATCCCGGCCTCGAGGACGAGGATCGGGGTGCCTTCGCCGCGGCAGTCGAGGTAGAGCTCGTGGCCGTCGCGGATCGCGTGGCGCTCGCCCTGGGCGGAGTACGCGACCGCGCCGCCATAGCGGAGCCAGATCGAGGCGATGCCGCCCCGGGCGACGTCGACGGCGACGGCGACCCCGACCCCCACGAGCAGCCCGAGCGCGAGGCGTGTCAGCCACCAGGCCGGCGTCGGGCGGCGTCGGGGCCGGGGGCCCACGGGGGCGGTGGTCGTCGACATCCCGGCTACCGTACCCGGTCCCGGCGCGAGGCGGCCGTGGCCGGATCGGCCGCGGGCGCGGTACCCTCCGGGGCATGTGTCGGAGCATCAAGACCCTGCGGCGGCCGGAGACGGCCGCGACGACCGGCGAGATCGAGGCCGCGGCCCGCCAGTTCGTCCGGAAGGTGAGCGGCTATCGGGCGCCTTCGGCCCGGAACCAGGCGGCGTTCGACGCCGCGATCGACGAGGTCGCCGAGGCCTCGCGGCGTCTGCTCGAGGCGATGCACGTCGACGTGGAGGAGGGCCCCGATCGCTGGACGCCGTCCGGTGCCCGGCGCGCCGCCGCCCCGACGTCCTGACCCGGTGGACCCCGCCGCCCCGGTCGCGCCCCCGCACGTTCATCTCGAGGAGACGACGCCCTGGGTCCGGCGCTGGCTGCGGCTCGAGGGCGTCCTCGCCTTCGCCTGGGGCGTCATCCTCTGGATCCTCCTGAACCAGCCCCTGCCCCTGTTCCTCGTGCTGCTGCTCGTGCCGGACGTCTCGATGGTCGGCTACCTCCGCGGGCCGCACCTCGGGGCGATCCTCTACAACCTCGTCCACAACTGGGCGACGGCGGGACTCGTGCTGCTCCTGGGGCTCGTGGCCCAGTCCGGGCTCGTCACCCTCGCGGGGGTGGTCCTCCTCGCCCACACCGGCATCGATCGGGCCCTCGGCTACGGGCTGAAGTACCCGACCACCTTCCAGGACACGCACCTCGGCCGGATCGGGCGCGGGCGGCGATGACGGCGCCCGCCGCGCCGCGGCATACGGCGGCCCCCGACTGGTGGGCCCGGCCGGGCCTGGATGTCGTGGACGACCGCCTCCGGTTCGCCGGGCGTGACGCCGAGGCGCTGGCCCGCGAGCACGGGACGCCGCTCTACCTCTACGACCTCGAGCGCTACCGGGAGAACGCCCGCCGCTTCCAGGCGGCGCTCGCCACGACCGGGCTGCCCTTCCGGCTGCGGTTCGCGATGAAGGCGAATCCCGATCCTGCGGTGCTCGCCGCGTTCCGCGGCCTCGGGGCGCCCGGATCGCCGACCGCCGTCGGCATCGATGCCTGCTCGCCCGGCGAGGTGAGCCGGGCCCTCGAGGCGGGATTCCGAGCCGACGAGATCAGCTACACCGGCACGAACGTCTCGGAGCGCGACTTCGACGTCATCCTCGGCGCCGGCGACGGACTCCGGCTGAACCTCGACGCGATCAGCCAGGTCGAGCGGGTCGGGCGCCGGGCCCCGGGGCGGCGAATCGGGCTGCGCGTCAACCCGGCGCGGGGCGCCGGCTACCACGCCGGGCTCGAGTACTCCGGCGAGGTGCCGACGAAGTTCGGGATCCACGAGGAGCGGCTCGACGAGGCGGTCGAGGTCGCGGCGCGCCACGGGCTCGTCGTCGAGACGGTCCACTTCCACGCGGGTTCGGGCTGGCTCGCGGAGGGCCTGCCGGCCTTCGAGGGCGCCCTCGTCGAGGCGGCCCGGATGACGCGCCACCTCCTCGACCGCGGCTGCCCGATCGACGAGGTGAACGTCGGCGGCGGGCTCGGCGGGCCCGGCCGCCAGACGGAGCGGCCGGTCGACCTCGAGGCGTATGCGGCCGTCCTCGCCCGGCACCTCGGTCCGCTCGGCGTGACCGTCGCCTGCGAGCCGGGCGACCACCTCGCGAAGGACGCCGGCGTCCTCCTCGCCGAGGTCGTGACCGTCGAGGATCGGCGCGGAACCCGGTTCGTCGGGCTCGATGCGGGCTGGAACATCCACTGTGGCTACTTCGTCTACGGCTTCCTCAATGAGGTCGTGCCGTGCCGCGATCCGCTGGCGGAGCGGACGTGGACTGTTGGGATCGCGGGCCACATCAACGAGGCCCACGACACGTTCGCCGACGCATACCCGTTCCCGCCGGTCGCGGAGGGCGACGTCGTGGCGATCCTCGGGACGGGCGCGTACGCCGAGGCGATGGCCTCCACGCACTGCCTTCGGCCGATCGCACCGGCGCTCCACCTCGAGCGCGACGCGGGCTGACGCCGGCGCCCTAGCTTCCGGGCGGCTCGACGCCCTTGGCGCGCGCGGCAGCGCCCACGGCCGCGCCCGCCCCGCCCGTGGCGCCTGCCGGCTCGTCGGGCGAGAGGTCGCCCCACCGCTGGACGCGGTCGATCGCCATCCGGATCACCGGCCGATGCTCGAGGTCGTGGCCGGCGTACTGCGGGTACTTCGCCCGGAGGGCCGCGACGGCGGCGGCGTGCTCCTCCACCTCGCGCGGCTCGGGCTCGAGGAGGACCCCGCGACCCGTGAGGCGGATCCAGCCGAGGTGCGTCCAGTCCTCCGACCAGCGGTCGATGAGGAGCGTCACGGCGGGCAGGACGAGGAGGTCCTGGACGCGGGCGAGGCGACGGGGATCGGGCGAGGCCTTCGGCTTCTCGTCGATCGGCGAGTAGATGATCGGGCGGCCCTGCTCGTCGGCCGCGTCGGCGAGGTAGAAGCAGACCGGCACGAGGCGCGGCTCGCCGTCGGGCCGGATCGTGGCGAGGACCGCTCGGCGGGACGCGGCGACGAACTCGTGCTCGGGGCCGGTGAGGATCGGATCCTGCATCGCTCCAGACTACACTCGGCGCGTGACGACGCCCCTCGATCCGAGCCTGCCGATCCGCCATGTCACGAGCACGAAGGTCGTGGCGGTCCGGGGCGCCGAGCTCGAGCTCCGCGACGACCTCGTCGTCGGCGAGGAGCCGCTCGAGATCCGGGCGGCGGGCCCGCGCCAGGCGCCCGTCAGCGTCGCGGTGACGATGCGGACCCCGGGCCACGAGAAGGAGCTCGCGATCGGGTTCCTCACGACCGAGGGGCTGCTCGAGGGCAACGAGGTCATCGGCGTCGACGTCGGCGATCCGGGCTTCATGGCCGAGCCGGACGACGCCGTCCTCGTCCGCCTCGCCCGGAAGTTCGATGCGTCACGCGTGGCGGAGCGCCACTTCATCGCGACCGCCTCGTGCGGGATCTGCGGCAAGGCCTCGATCGAGGAGATCGCCGTCCGCTGCGAGCCGCTCCCGAAGGGGCTGCCGGTCGTCGGGCGTTCGGTGATCCTGGGGCTTCCCGACCGCCTCCGCGAAGCCCAGGCGGCGTTCGAGCGGACCGGCGGGCTCCATGCCGCCGGACTCTTCGAGACCGACGGTCGGCTCGTGGCCGTCCGCGAGGACGTCGGGCGCCACAACGCGCTCGACAAGCTCATCGGCTCGCGGGTCCTCGCCCGCGAGCTGCCGCTCTGGGACCGGATCCTCCTCGTCTCGGGCCGGGTGAGCTTCGAGATCGTCCAGAAGGCGGCCGTCGCCGGGGTGCCGATCATCTGCGCCGTCTCGGCGCCCTCGGACCTCGCCGTGCGGCTCGCCGACCGGCTCGGCGTGACGCTCGTCGGGTTCCTCCGCGGCGACGGCTTCAACATCTACACCCACGACGGGCGGATCGACCTCCGCGACCTCATGGCCGGCTGAGGCGCAGGCCGGGCCGATGTCAGCACTCGACGACGCGCCGCTCGTCCACGCCGACGACCGGTCGACGTGGCGCGCCTGGCTGGAGGCGAACCACGCGACGTCGCGCGGGGCGTGGCTCGTCACCTGGCGGCCGAGGTCGGGCCGCGCCGGGCTCGACTACGAGGCGGCGATCGAGGAGGCGCTCTGCTTCGGCTGGGTCGACAGCACGGCCGGCCGCGTCGACGACGAGCGCGGCAAGCTCTACTTCGCCCCGCGCAAGCCGCGGAGCGGCTGGGCCGCGACGAACAAGGCCCGGATCGAGCGGCTGATCGCCGACGGCCGGATGGCCCCGGCCGGGCTTGCCGCCATCGAGCGGGCGAAGGCGAATGGATCGTGGGAGCTCCTCGACAGCGTCGAGCGCCTCGAGGTCCCCGACGATCTCGCGTCGGCCCTCGCGGCGCGTCCGCCTGCCGCGGAGCACTTCGCCGCGTTCCCGCCGTCGGCTCGCAAGCAGCTCCTCGCCTGGATCGCGTTCGCGATGCGGCCGGAGACTCGGGCAACACGGATCCGCGAGGTGGCCGATGCCGCCGCGCGCAACGAGCGCGCCCGCGGGTAGCCGGACGTCAGGGCCGGCGCCGCTCGTTCGTGAACTCGAACCCGAACCGGCCCTTGATGCACAGATGGCCGTCCGTGACGGACGAGTCCAGCGGCGAGGTGACCTTCACGATCGTGTTGTCCTGGACGTGGAGGTCGAGGACGCAGCCGACGCCGCAGTACGGGCAGATCGTCTCGGTCACGGACTGGGCGGATTCGTCCCACGTCCCGGCGGCCCGCATGTCGTGCTCCGACTTGAACATCAGCGCGCCCGTCGGACAGACGCCGATGCAGTTGCCGCAGTAGACGCACGCCGATTCGGGGAGCGGCGTTGCCCACTCGGTCGAGATCCGGGCATCGAAGCCGCGCCCCGCGACGGCGATCGCGAACGTGTTCTGGGCATCCTCGCCGCAGGCTTCGACGCACTTGTAGCAGAGCACGCACTTCGCGTAGTCCCGGACGTAGAGGTCGTTGTCGACCTTAACCGGCTGGGCCACGGTCGTTGCCGCGACGGCCTCGGAGCCAGACGGCTCGTGGTGGTGGCCGGGCTCGCGGGCATCGCGCGCGCCGGCGGGAGCGGACGGCGCCGGCGGCCCGAACCGCGACGCGTCCGCGCCGTAGCGCGCGGCCCAGCGGGCGAGATCGCCGTCCGGCTCCCGCTGGCCGGCGAGCGACAGGTCCACCGACGAGCCGAGGAACTCGAGGACGAGCTTCCGCGAGTGGCGGACCCGCTCCGACTCGGTCTGGACCTCCATCCCGGGCTCGACCTTCCGCGAGCACGCGGGGACGAGGACCCGCGAACCGGTGACCTCGACGACGCAGACCCGGCAGACGTTCACCGGAGCGAGGTTCTCGAGGTAGCAGAGCGTCGGCAGGTCGAGGCCCTGGGCCCGGGCGGCCTCGAGGATCGTGGAACCGGCGGGGACGGCCACCTCGACCCCGTCGATCGTGAGGGTCACGGGCGGCGGCGCCTCGACCGGCGGCGCGGCAGGCGTCCGCGAGGCCCGCGCCGGAGGCGTCGTGAAGATCGCCTCGATGGCCGGGGACATCGGCGGCGCCGGGATCCGGACCGGGCCCTCGCCCGGCCGATGCTCGGCCGTCACAGTCCCACCAGCTCGGGCTGCCGGAACGCGGATTCGATCGCCGAGCTCGCGGTCTGCCCCAGGCCGCAGATGCTCGCGTCCCGCATCGCCCGGCCGACGTCGGCGAGGAGCGCCAGCTCCTCGTCCCGCGTCCGGACCGCCGCGCCGTCGGCGAGGCGGGCGAGGAGCTCCTCCTGGCGGACCGTCCCGACCCGGCAGGGCACGCACTGGCCGCACGACTCGTCCCGGAAGAACGCCGCGATCCGGCGGAGCGTCCCGACGAGGTCGGCGGTCTCGTCGAAGACCATGACGACACCCGACCCCAGCGTCGCGCCGATCGCCCGCGTCCCCTCGAACGTCAACGGGACGTCGAGCGCGTCGGGGCCCACGAAGACGCCGGCCGCACCGCCGAGGAGGATGGCGCGGATGGGCCGGCCGCCCGGCACGCCCCCGCCGAGCTCGAGGAGCTCGCGGAGGGTCGTCCCGAACGGCACCTCGTACACGCCGGGCCGACCGACGTGGCCCGACAGGCAGAAGAGCTTCGGGCCGGTCGATCCGTCCGTCCCGATCGACGCGTAGCGTGCGCCGCCGCCCACGCCGTCCCCGTCGCCGAGGATGAGGAGGACGTTCACGAGCGTCTCGACGTTGTTCACGGCGGTCGGCTTCCCGAACAGCCCGACCTCGACCGGGAAGGGCGGCTTGTTGCGGGGCTCGCCGCGCTTGCCCTCGATCGACTCGAAGAGCGCGGTCTCCTCACCGCAGATGTACGCCCCGGCCCCGCGACGCAGCTCGATGTCGTAGGACCAGCCGGAGCCGGCCACGTCGTCGCCCAGGAGCCCGGCCTCGCGAGCCGCCTCGATCGCGCCGGAGAGGCGCGCCTCGGCGAGCGGGTACTCGCCGCGGATGTAGAGGTAGCCGCGGACCGCGCCGACCGCGAATCCCTCGATCGTCATCGCCTCGACGACCGCAAACGGGTCCGCCTCCATGAGGATCCGGTCCTTGAAGGTGCCCGGCTCGGACTCGTCGGCGTTGCAGACCACGTACCGGGGCGTGGCCGGCTGGGCGGCCACGGCAGCCCACTTCCGGCCGGTCGGGAAGGCGGCGCCGCCGCGGCCCAGGAGCTTCGCCTCCGTGACCTCGCGGATCGTCGCCTCGGCGCCCATCGCGATGGCGTTTGCGAGAGCGCGATAGCCGCCATGGGCACGGTAGTCGTCGAGGGAGGCGGGATCCGCGACCCCGACCCGGCCCAGGAGCCGGAGGCCGGGCTGGCCAGCCTGCGGGACCGGGGTCGTGATGGATGACGCGACGGCCGACGCGGCGCCAGGCGGCGCCTTCGATCCCGCGAGTGCCGCCTCGAGACGCCCCACGATCACCGCCGCATCGATCGCGGCCAGCTCCTCCCGCACCGGCGACTCGCCGGCGACGGTCAGGAGCGCGGCCGGGCCCAGCTCGCAGCGGCCGAGGCAGGGGCTCCGGAGCCACGTCATCGCCCCATCGCGGGCGGGCGTACCCGTGGGCCCCAGCGTCCGCTCCAGGTCGCCGCAAACCGCCTCCGCGCCGGCGAGCCGGCAGGCGATGTCGTCGCAGACATGGGCGACAGCCGGCGGGCGCGGCGTCGTCGTCAGGAGCGCATAGAACGTCGCTACCCCGTAGGCCTCGGCCGGCGGCACCACAAGACGCCTGCAGACGTAGTTCAGCCCGGGTTGGGTGATCTGCCCAACGCGGTCCTGGAGGGCATGGAGGGCTGGCAGTAGCTGGTCCCGCCGGCTCCGCGCCTCGTGCCCGCCCCGGGCGACATGCCCGTCGGTCTGGGTGTCGCGGTGGCCGCCGGACCAACCGGACTCGGCAGGCCCGAGGACCGCGTCCACGGCCGCCCGCTCCACCGGCGTCGCGAGCGGGCCGATGACGTGTAGATCCATCGCCGCGAGTGTAGCGGCCCTCCGTCCCGCCTCGCGTGAGCCAAGCGGGAGGACGATCGCCGGTCAGGCCGGTTTCGGGCTCGTCGGCGGGTGGGGGTGTTGCATCCGTGCGTACACGAAGGCGCTGACCAGGAGGAGCACCCCGAGCGCCACCAGGGACAGGACCCTGTACGCGACGTCCAGCGAGGCAAGGTCGACGAGGAAGACCTTGACCGATGCCAGTCCCAGGAGCGCCAGGCCGGACAGCCGGATCGGGGGCCGGTGGAGACGCAACCCGGCTGCGAACCCCAGCAGGCCGAGGGCCGACCACAGGACACTGAGCCCGACCTGGGCCTCCTTTTCGAGCTCCTCGAGCGGGCGGGACCCGACCTGGACCTGGAACTGGTCGACGAGCCCGACGGACAGCAGGTAGACGCCGACGACCCCGGCCGCGAGGAATCCCCAGCGGCTGAGTGGGTCCGATCGGTGCAGGTACGAGGCGACGCCCAGGCCCGCGGCGAGCGCACCGAGGGCCACCGTGGCGTCGGTGAGGAGCGGCAGGCCCTGGATGACGGTCGCGGCATCGACCATCAGCCGGTCAGGCCGGGCAACGACGACGAGCGCGACGACCGAGGCAAGGGCCGTGAGCGCGAGGGCCGGTGCGCCGATGAGGACGCGCCCGGCCGGTACGAGGCGGATCGCCCAGGCGCCGGCCAGGGCAAGCGCCGCCCAGCCCGAGATGGCATAACCCGGTCGGACCTCGAATGGGAGGAGCCATGCCGCGACGGCGGCGGCGGCCACGCAACCCACCAGCCGCGCCGTCGTCCCACGCCACGCGACTCCGGCGCCGAGTGCCGTTGCGACGATGATCGCCAGGGCGTAGGAGCGGACGTCGAGGAACGGGGTGGCGATGTCCGACACCACCAGTTGCCCGATGACGTGCCGGACGAACGGCTCGACGCCGGCGTACCAGAGGCCCTGGACGACGAGGAGTGCGGACGCGAACGCCGCCGCGCCGAATGGCGCCCGCTCCCCGATCGTCGTCAGGAGGGAGGCTCCCGGCACGGGCAGCAGGTCGATCCGGGCAACCCGACGGACGACGGCGATCGCAATGACGGTGAGGCCGCCCCAGGCCAGCATCACGTGGGGCCGATCGATCTCGAACGTGACGCTGTAGGCAAGGAGTCCCAGGCCGATGGCGACCGTTCCGAGCCGGAGGGCTCGGATTGGCACGAACCAGCCAATGCAGGCAAGTGCCGCCAGTGCGGCCGCCAGAGCCAGGCCCTCGGGACCGAGGTAGGGGAACGACGACAGGATTCCCTGGCCTAGGCGGTCGATGGGGAAGTCCTCGACGATGAGGTGGCCAAGGACGGCGCCGCCCGCGAGGACGCCGAAGATGCCGATCGCCGGACGCACGAGCGAACGTGTCGCACGATCCGGGATGAGGGCCCTCGGGTCCGCCGAATCGACCCGGATCTGCACCAGGATCGCGGCCGTGGCGAGGGCGGCCCAGGCCCAGACGAGGGACGGTCCCGACAGCTCGAACGGGAAGACGTAGAGCGCGAGCAGCCCGCCAAGCGTGGCCAGGCCGATCCGGATCGCGGCATGCCCGACGAGCAGGCCGGTGGCCCCGAGCATCGCGATGACGATCGCGAAGGCGAGGCCCGCGAGGCCGAGGAACGGCACGCCGGTCTGGGCATCGAGCAGCTGGTCCGGCGGATACTCGATGGCAACGAGGTGGGTGATCGAGGCCCATCCAGCCAGGACGGCGGTCCCGATGACGGCCGGACGGACGACGCGGCTGAGCGACGCCACGACGATCGCGACGACCGGCTTGATCGCTGACGGAAGGCCGAGCGCGCCGGTCCGATCCTCGACGAAGTCGGACCGGATGGCAGGCCCAACGACCCTCGTGAAGAGGGCCACCGAAATGGTTGCGAGGGCGGCCCAGGCGGCGACAAGCGGTGTGCCGGACAGCTCGAATGGGAGGACGTACAGCGTGACGAGCCCGGCGACCACGAAGAACGCGGCCCGGATCCAGGCGATCGGCACGGCCACGGCGGCGACGCCGAGCCCGGCCATCATGAACCCGTAGGTCAGCCCTTCGGCCCCGACGAATGGCCAGGTGCGGCCAAGTCCGTCCCGCAGGTCCCACGCGGGGTATTCGATCCCGAGCAGGTGCCCGATGGCGAGGATGCCGAGGAGAACGGCCACGGCAGCGCTGTAGGGATGGCGCCGGAGCGAGGCGACCCAGGCAAGGGCGACGGCCTCGGCGGCCCACGCGATCGGGACGGGCGGCCCGCCGAACTGGACCGGGACCGCCATCGTCATGGTGGCCACACCCGTGGCCGTCACGATGAGGCCGAACGGGTGGCGGTCGCCGTTGCGGGCAAGGAACACCAGACCGAGGGCCACGTACGCGACCGCGAGCCCGGCGAGGAAGGAACCGCGCCAGGTCTCGTCAGGCCCGGCGAGGACGGTGAACCCGGCCCAGATCGTGAACGCTGCATTGGCGAGAAGGAGCGTGACCGTCGTCGTCCGGAGGCGATCTGTCGCGTGACGGATCTCCTCCCCACCCGCGGCGATCGTGTTCACGAGCCAGAATCCAACGACGGCGATGAGGGCCTGGATGACCGGGGCGTCCCCGGACACGTACGAAGCGAGCTGCGGGGCAGCCAGCAGAAACGCGAGCGGCGGGAGCCAGTCCCACGTGCGGAAGAGCGCCACTCCGGTGGATCCGACGAGGGTGACGGCGACGAACAGGAGGGTGACCAGCGTCGGGCTCGCCCCGAGGACGGGGGGTGCCGCCAGCACCGCCACGAGGCCGAAGCCGGCAACGAGCTGCGAGTCATGGCGGATCGCGATTGCTGCGGCCGCGACCGCGGCAACGAACGCCCCGGCGAGGCCCCATTCGACCGGGACAAGGCCGTACAGCCGAGTTGCCGCCAGGAGAGCGAGCGAGACGATCGCGAGACCGATGGCCACGAGGACATGGCCGAGGATTCCCCGGAGCTTCGAGAACGCCAGCTCGCCGAGGATGAGCAGGCCGACACCGGCCGCGAGTCCGATCAGCACCCGCATCGGCTCGGTGATCCAGCCGCGGCTGAAGGCGAGGCTCAGGAAGAAGACGGCGCCGAGGAGCAGGGCGATGCCACCGACCACGGCGAGCATCCGGCCCTCCAGCCAGGCCTCGATCGCCGCGCGGGAGATGACCTCGCCCTCGGCTGATGGCGCAAGGCCGAGCCGGAGGAACAGGCGATGGGCGAGGCTGGGCCCGGCCGGCTCGGGGACCAGCGGCTCGGCGATCTCTGGGGTGGCCTCCACCCGCTTCGCAGCTTCGGCAAGCCAGGCGGCGCGCGTTGGGGACTGCCGCCATGAGTGCTTGACCGCCGGCTCGTGCTCCGTCTCGGGATGTGCCATCGGCACCTCCCCCGATGCGGCGAGCGGCTCCGCGAACTCGAGCGGCTCTGCGCTGATCGCCGCCATCGACGGTGCTGCGGAGCCGTCCGTGACGAGCGTCGGCCTGAGGTCGACAAGGTCCTCCTGGAGTGTGGCGAGGTTGTCCTGGGCACGATCCAGGCGCTCGGCCAGGCGATCCGCCCGGATCCACAGGGCGACGATCGCCGCGATGAGGAAGACGTCAAGCAGGTACATCTCCCAGCCTCCCAGCCTCCCAGCCTCATAGCCTTCAGGCGATCCCGCCCGGCCTGTCGATGGGACGCTTGACGCGCCGATTCGTCACCGTGGACTGAAGTCGGACGGTAGGGTGCGGCCGGCCCGCGCTTCAAGTGCCGGACGGCACGCTTGGGAATCGAATGGCCCCCGGACGAGCCGGGGGCCATTCGTGCGTTCGAACGAAGCGATTACGCTCCGTCAGCCGCCCGGACGTTCGCCGCCCGCGGGCCCTTGGGACCCGACTGGACGTCGAAGTTCACAGCCTCGCCGCCGTTGAGGTGGTCGAAGTTGAGCGGTGCCTGGAGCGAGTCGCGATGGAAGAAGTAATCCTTCCCGTCCTCGCCCGTGATGAAGCCGAAGCCGCGATCGGCGACGACCTTCTTGACAGTGCCGGTGGTCACAGTGACCCCTTTCACTTCTCGAACGGATTGGCAGGCGCACGGCCTGTTCGAGAAGCAGGTCGACCGACGCGAAGCACCGTCGCACAGCGCGACGACGAACCAAGGGTACGCCCGATCCACGATCCATGGGCTGACCGCGCCGGACCCGGCGCGAGGAGGCCCGGATCGCGCGACCCGGCGCGAGGAGGCCCGGATCGCGCGACCCGCTGCGGACGTGCGTTCCTTCCCGGCGACCGGCGACCGGCGACCGGCGACCGGCGACCGGCGACCGGCGACCGGCGACCGGCGGTCAGGCGCCCGGCGGGCGATATCCGACGCGCATGCCGCGGGCCTCGTCGACCTCGTCCGCGGTCAGCAGCACGACCGTCGTGACGGCGGCGGCGCCGGACGCCGAGATGGTCGTCGAGCAGGCGGCCGCGGCGGCGTTGCTCGGCAGGTCGCCGAACACGTAGACGTCGGCGTCCCCGAACGCCCAGTAGATGTGGTCGATCTTGCCGCCGACGCTCTCGAAGACCTTCGCGATGGCGTCCTTCCGCGAGGCCGCACCTTCCTTGATCAGGCCCTTCAGGCCCTCCGCGGTGTAGTTCGCCTTGAAGAGGTAGTGGTTCACGCGCCCTCCTTGGGCTTCGGTGACGGGCGGCCATCGTGGCGGCGGCACGGTCGGCCGTCAATGGGCCGGCCCGATGGGAAGCGTCCGGACGTCCGTGCGGGCCGGCCACCGTAGTCGCCGTGCTGGGCCAGGCCGCAGCGGCGCGCAGCCGGATCGCTGTCTGGCAGGCATCAATTGAGGAGGCGGCTCAGCACCTGCTGCACGACGAAGAGCGCGAGCGGCAGCAGGATCGTCGAGACGAAGCCGCGGAGCGTCGCCGTCGACCACGGCCATGTCGGGAGCTTCGCGAGGACATCTCGCTCCACGAGCAGGGCCGCGAGCGTCTTCTGGTACGCATCGACCTGGCCGAGCTCGCGGGCGTCCACGTCACGATCGAGGTCGCGCAGGAGGCCGCGGATGCGCTGCTCGGTCGCATCCTGGAGCTGGTCCTTCTGGGCCTCGAGGCGGGCGTGGGCCCCGGTCAGCGGCGCAACGAAGGCCACCAGCGCGATCAGCGGTGGGATCACCAGCAGCGGTCCCCATGCCACGAGAAAGGCGACGAGATCGGTCGTGACGGGGACGACGACGACCACGGACGCGATCAGGAGCGTCAGGGTCGCGCCGGGTCGCGCCGTGAGCGTCGAAATCGCGTGGAGCGGACCGGGCCGGAAGACATCCACCTCCACGTGCCGATCGAGGATCTCGCGCACCAGGCGGACCTGGCGCACGAGGCGGTAGAACACCTGGAGGAGGACGGCGGCGACGAAGGACTGGATCACGACGGCGACGACCAGCATCACCGGTGGCAGGCCGGCCGTGCTCGTTCCCACCGGATCGGCGACGACGCTGGCGATCGTCGCCGCCACGGCCAGGATCGTGATCGACAGCGAAAGGCGCGCCGGGATGATCGTCAGCTCGTACCCGAGCCGGTCGGCGTCCTCGTCAGCGACGCGGAGAGCGCCCCGGAATCGCGCGAAGCTCGCTCGCGCGCCATCCTCGAGGAACTGGTGGAGCCACAGGGCCACGGCGACGACGACGCCCCAGTAGATCTGCACGCCGTCGATCGTTCCGACCTCGACGCGGCCGGTCGACCAGAGCTGGGCGTGCTGGAGCAGGATCGCGATGCCCGCGATCCCGGCGTAGGCAGCCCAGCGAGGACCGGGCAGCCGGTCGATGGCATCGATCAGCGCGTGGATCCAGCTGGGCTCGTACGGGCGCGCCGCCGTGGATGGACGCGAAGGGGCCGCGAGGACGCTCATCGACCGCGATGGTAGCCGCGGCATCGGTCAGGCGGAACGCCTACGCTCCGACCGGCATCGCGAGCTTCTCGATCCGGATCGCCGTCGCCTTGAATTCGGCTGTACCGGACTTCGGGTCGATGGCGTCGATCGTGAGGAGGTTCACGGCCACGTCGTCCTGGAAGTGGAACGTCATGAACGTGAGCCCCGGTCGGAGGCCCGGGTCGATGCGGACCGGGGCCTCCACCTGCCCGCGCCGCGACACGACCCGGACGACTTCTCCCTCGGCGAGCCCGAACCGCTCGGCGTCCTCGGGTGAGACGTCGAGCGTCTCGCCGCGGCGCAACGGCGATCGGAAGCTCCCCGTCTGGACGCCGGTGTTGTAGGAATCCAGGCGGCGCCCCGTCGTGAGCCGGATCGGGAAGTCGTCGTCGAGGCGATCGACCGGTGGGTCGTGGTCGACCGGCACGAACGGAACGCGGCTGCCCGGGACCGGGTCCTCCCAGAGGCGCGAGTGGAGGAAGAGCTCGCCGGGATGCTCGTCGTCCCAGCACGGCCACTGGATCCCGCCGAGGGCATCGAGGCGCTCGTAGCTCATGCCCCGGTGGACGGGCGAGAGCGAGCGGAGCTCGTTCCAGACCCGCTCGGCGGCGGCCTCGCCCCAGTCGTGGCCCATCCGGCGGGCGAGCTCGAAGATGATCCAGAGGTCGTCCCGTGCCTCGCCCGGTGGGTCGAGCGCCTTGCGGACCCGCTGGACGCGTCGCTCGGAGTTCGTGACCGTGCCCTCCGACTCGGCCCAGGCGGCGGCCGCGGGGAGCACGACATCGGCGATCTCGGCGGTCGCGGTGAGGAACAGGTCCTGGACGACCATGAAGTCGAGGCCCTCGAGGAGTGCCTTCGCGCGCTTCTGGTCGGCCTCGGACTGGACCGGGTTCTCGCCGATCACGTAGGCCGCCCGGAGCTCGCCGCGCTCGATGGCGTCGAACATCGCCGACAGGTGGAGGCCTTTCTTCGCCGGCACCGGCACGCCCCACGCGGCCTCGAACGGCGCCCGGAGCTCCGCCCGCTCGACGAACTGGAAGCCCGGCAAGCGATCCGGCAATGCCCCCATGTCGCCGCCGCCCTGGACGTTGTTCTGGCCACGGAGCGGGTTGAGGCCGCTGCCGTACCGCCCGACGTGCCCGGTGAGCAGCGCGAGATTGATGAGGGCCACCACGTTGTCGACCGCGTTGTGGTGCTCGGTGATGCCGAGGGTCCAGCAGATCATCGCCCGGTCCGCCCTGGCGTAGGCGTGGGCCAGCTCGCGGATCGCCTCGGCCGGGACGCCCGTCTCGCGCTCGGCGTACTCGAGGGTGTAGCTCTCGACCTTGTCCCGGTAGGCCTCGAAGTCGAACGTCGCCCGGCCGATGAACTCGGTGTTGGCCAGGCCGGCGTGGATGATCTCGCGCCCCACGGCATTGGCCAGGGCGATGTCGCTGCCGACATCGAGGCCCAGCCAGACGTCGGCCCACTCCGCGGACGACGTCCGCCGCGGGTCGACCGCGTAGAGCCGGGCACCGTTCCGGACGCCGCGCAGGAGGTGATGGAAGAAGATCGGATGCGTCTCCCGGGCATTGCTGCCCCAGAGGACGATCAGGTCCGTCTCCTCGACCTCACGATATGAGCTGGTTCCACCACCAGCGCCGAAGACGGTCGCCAGACCGGCGACAGACGGGGCGTGTCAGGTGCGGTTGCAGCTGTCGATGTTGTTGCTGCCCAGGACCACCCGGGAGAACTTCTGGGCCGCGAAGTTGACCTCGTTGGTCGCCTTCGAGCAGCTGAAGATCCCGAACGGCGCCGGTGCGCCCGCGGCCCGATGGGCCCCGGCCGCGCGGAACGCCGCGACGGTCCGATCGAGCGCCTCGTCCCACGTCGCGGGACGGAGCTCGCCGCCCTTCGTGTCACGCACGAGGGGCTGGGTCAGGCGAACGTACGACTTCGGCAAGGGGTTCCGTGCCTCCGCGTGCTCGTCACGGCCGGTCGGCCGATGTGCCGAGTGTAGCGCCGCCCGACGCCCGCCAGTCGCCGGCGCGCGCTCCCATCCGCGGCGGCGCGTCCCCGTCGGCGCGCCGGCCAGCGCGGAAACCGCGCCCGCCCACGAACCGTCCATTGACCAGCGTGGCGTCCCGGATCTGAGATCTTCGGAGGTCCGAACATGATGCCAACGGTGCGGCTGGTCCGCCTCCTGGCCCTCGTGGCCATCCTGGTCCTCGCCGGTTGCACGGCGAATGCCGGTGGGACACCCTCACCGACCTCGTCGACATCCGACTTCACCATCGTCGTCAGCCCGTCCGAGGAGCCTGCCGCGATCCGGATGGCGATCCCCGGATCGCGGTACTGCTTCCTCGTCCGCGTCGACGATGCCACCGGCAGCCCGCAGCCGGTCACGATCGATGCGACGGCCTCGAAGGCCGAGGTGGTCGACATCTCGCCTGCCGAGCTCGTCCCCGGCGTGGTCGGCGAGGTCTGCGTCGTGGCCGACCCGACGACCGCCGAGACCACCGGCTCGGTGACGATCACGGGGTCGCGCGACGGCGTGACGAAGACCGTCGACCGCTCGTTGCCGGTCTTCCCGTTGGACGGTGATCGCGCCGCGGACGCCCAGCCGTACTTCGATCGCTGGGTCGCCTGGCTCGCCGCCGAGCATCCGGAGCTCGGGATCACGGCCGACCAGGACTGGGAGCCGGTCTTCGTCTCGACGCTTCTCATCGTCTCCCACTACTCCTACTGGTCCGAGGACTGGGAGATCACGGTCGCCTGGCACGTCATGGTCGCCCCCGACGACTGGTCGGAGGTCCATCTCCGGCGGCGCGGGGTCGACCTGACACCGTCGCTGGCCTTCCGGATCGAGTCGGTCTCCGGCAACACGGAGCCGGTCGAGGTTGACCCACCCGCGGAGGTCGTCCGGTAGCGGGAATCCGACGGCCCGAATCGAGGAGGCCGCCCGGCGCTGCCGGGCGGCCTCCTGCGTGACGAGGGAACCGGGAGCGTCAGCTGCCCGGAACGTGCATGAGGAGGAGCTGGCCGTCCTCGCGGCGCTGGGTGTGGACGACGCCGTTGTTCGGGCCGGGGCCCTGGTAGACGACGCCGGGCACGGCGCCCGGGAGGTTGACGTGCGACTGGATCGTCAGCGCCCACCAGCCGTCGCCGAACCAGCGCGAGACGTCGACGATGCCGCTCGTCTCGGCCGGCTGCTGGGTCGCGGTGGCGACGTGCGTCCACGTCGTGGTCCCGAGCGGGTTCATCCAGATCTTGCTGAAGCTGGAGGTGTCCTCCTGGACCATCAGGCTGTCGTGCCCGACGTCGAGGTTGTCGGGGCTCCGCATCCCGATCGAGCCCGCCTCGAGGTAGATGCTGAACTCGTCGATGACGGTCGGGTCCTCCTCGTTGAGGACCATCCTGAAGATTCGGCCGGCGGAGGTCACCGAGCCGGCCTGGGCCGTGCCG
>DASUMJ010000165.1:0-3122 GCA_036277775.1 Candidatus Limnocylindrales bacterium | reverse complement strand
TCGAACGCCTTGGTCCGGGCCCCGGTGGTGAGCCAGCCCGAGTCGAGGACCTCGAGAACGGCCTGCTTCTCGCGGTCGGTGATCGACGGTCGTGCGAACGGCAGGAACGGCGCCTCATCCGGGCGGTGGCCGTCGTCCGGCCGGCGAACCGTCTCGGGAGCGGTCACGTCGGGTCCACCCGTTGCCGGGGCGCGACGATGCTGGCGGCGGTGAGGCCCAGGATCTTGACGTCGAGTCGCACTGAGCGCCGATCCAGATACTCGCGATCGAGCTTCAGCTTGGCCGGCAGGATCGTCTCCCTGTAGTGACGCTCCGCGTCCTCGCCGACGAGCAGGTCGGCCTCGTGTCGATAGGCGAGCTGCGCCAGCCCCGTGATGCCCGGGCGCGCCGTGAACACACGTCGGTGCTCGGGATTGTTGAAGTCGACGTACGCTGGATCCTCCGGTCTCGGCCCAACGAGCGCCATCTCCCCGCGGACGACGTTCCAGAGCTGTGGGAACTCGTCGAATTTGTAGCGGCGCAGGATCCGCCCGATGCGAGTCACCCGGTCGTCGTCGCGGGAGGTCAGTGCCGAACCGCCGGCCTCAGGCGTCATCGTCCTGATCTTCAGGATCGTGACGAGCCGGCCGCCCTCGCCGACCCGCTGCGCCCGGTAGAGGAACGGGCCCTTGTCGCCTGCGACCCACATGGCGATCCGGATGGCAGCCAGGGTCGGGGCCACGACGACCAGGGCGAGCGAGCCCACGACCAGATCGAGGACCCGTTTGGCGCGCGGATACGGGGCCGTGCGGGCGTCGTCCCAGGTTGCAGCCGGCGGCTGGAGGGACGGGGGGTGGCCCCGCGTCGTCGTCACCCCGAATGCCTCCAAGCTTCCGAATCGCCGCGGACCCCTGGCGGGACCCCCTGGCGGAACGGGAATAGTAGTCCGGGATGGCCTGGGGCGGGCCCGGCGGCGCTTCATCGTGGTGCCCGGACGCACCGTCCGGCGGCCTCGCGCTCCCGAAAGCGGCGCCCGCGGTTCGTCTAGCGGGCTTCGCCCGACGGCCGGCCCCCGAGCGACCCGGTTCGAACGAACGGCGGGATCAGCACGAGCCCGAGACCGATCACGAGGCCGGCGAACCCGCCGGCGATCGTGGCCAGGACCACCTTCGGCGACGACGGCTGCGTCGGAGGCGCCGCCGGGGCGAGAACCGTCACGACCGTTTGGGCATAGGAGAGCACTGCGTTCTGCAGGCTGACCCGTAGCGTCAGCAACGACGCCAGCTGGGAATGGTGAGCAGCGAGAAGAGCTCGGTCCTCGGGCGTCAGCTCTGGCTGGGCCGCCAGGACGCCGATCGCTGCCTCGGTCCGGGTGATCTCGCGCTGCACCGTCGCGAGGTCGTCCTGGAGCGCCTGCTGGGCCGCCGCCGACGAGCCGGAGATCTCGGGCGCGAGCTCGACGAGGCGGTCGGCGATCGCATTCGCGATGTCCGCTGCCCGCGTTGCGACGGGGTCGCGGGCCGTGATGACCAACAGCGCACTGGTCTGACTGGGAAGCGCGTCGACGTTCTCGTCGAGCTCGTCGGCCGTGACGGTGAGCCCGAGCCCCGCGATGACGTGCTCGAGCACCGGCCGGCTCTCGGCCACCTCGGCGTACGTGCTCGCCATGGTCGGGGCAATGAGGGAAGCCCGGCCTTCGAAGGTGGTCGGAAGCAGGCTGCTCACGGCGAACGCGGCGATGGCCCCGCCCAGGGTCATCGCGATCACCACCCGGACTCCGCTGCGAAGCAGCTCGATGAGCTGCTGAAGGTCCACGACAACGCTCTCCTGTCCTCGATGGGTGCCTGCCGCTCCCCGCTCGGCTCGGACTATACCGCCCGATCCGGCGAACGTGGCCCGGGCCGAACGGCCCGAGAGGATCGTCGCCGCGGCCGCGGACGAAAAGCCTATTGCCCCCGCGATCCGAGCCGGGGAGACTCGCTCCCAGGTCCGGCGTCCACCGTCGTTCGCCGCGCACCTCCACGAACGAGCACCCCCGTCGCGAGGCGGGTCCGCAAAGCCACGGGACTCCCAGGAGTCAGCCGGGTCGCCGAATGGAGCACCATCGCATGTCCTTCTGGGATGGAACCCGGTGGACGGACGAACGACCTGTCCGGCCAGCCCTCCGCGCCCACTCCACCCGGGCCCGTCGCCTGCGCGACTGGCTGGCGACCATCCCCATCATCCTCCTCGTGCCGGCCCTCATCATCCCGATGGTCCCCGTTGGTGCTCGATCCGCCACCCTGACCGTCGATGGCATCGCCGTCGCCGGCGGCCAGATCTCCGTGGTCGGCATGGGCTTTCCGGGGCGCGAGTCGATCCAGCTCGCCTGGGATGGCTCGACAGGAGGCATGCCGCTCGTCACGACGAGCCCGCCGGGTCGCTTCAGTGCGGCGATCACCGTCCCGCTGACCGCGTCGGCCGGGACGCACACCGTGAGCGCATTCGTCCTCGCGTCCGCCAAGGGCGGCGACAGGACCCGATCGAGCGCTGGCTTGGTCGGCACAGAGGCTCTGGCCACCGTCACCGTGGCGGTCACAGACGAGACACCCGGTCCCACGCCCAGCACGTCGGCAGCGGCACCGGAGATCCAGCCGCCCGCGTCAGCGGCGGCTCCATCACCACCGCCCGTGCCGACGGCGAATCCGACCCAGCCGCCGAGCCCGACCGCGGCGCCGACCCAGCCGCCGAGCCCGACGACCCAGCCGCCGACCCCGACGTCGGCACCGACCCAGCCGCCGAGTCCCACGGTCCCGCCGCCTGCGCCGACGCCTCCGCCGCCAGACCCGACCGCGACGCCGGCGCCGGCCGGCCTGAATGTCCGCGACTACGGCGCCAAGGGCGACGGCGCGTCGAACGACACGGCTGCCTTCAACGCCGCTCTCCAGGCGTCCCTGACGCGCGGCAAGGTCGTGTACGTGCCGAACGGGACATACGCGCTCACCCGCCTGATCATGCCCGCCGGGGTCACCCTGCGCGGCCAGGATCGCGGCGCGACGGTGCTGAAGCGGTACGGCGTGGGCGCGCACGCCGCCGGCGGCTTCATCCACATCGAGAACGTCGCCGACGTCGGCCTCGAGAACCTGACACTCCGCGGCACCGGC
>DASUMJ010000164.1:0-12249 GCA_036277775.1 Candidatus Limnocylindrales bacterium | reverse complement strand
GGTCTGGACGAGGACGACGCCGTGGATGGCGAGGAGGAGCCCGATCGCGGCACCGAGCGCCCGCCGACCCAGGAGTGCCGGCGCGGCGCCGAGGACGAGGGCCGCCGCTCCCGCGGCGAGGGCGAGCGCCCGCGGCGTGATGCTGTCGAACGGGGAGCCGGACGCCGGCCGGCCCGGTCCGCCCGGATCCAGCGCCTCGAGAGCGATCGCGACGGCGATCCCGGCGATGGCCGCGCTCGCCGCGAGCATCGCCTGGGCCGGCCAGCCGGTCCGCGAGCCCCCGCCCGCGTCGGCCGTGGCGACCGCCCGCAGGAGGACCACGACGAGGACCGCGGTGACGACCCGCGCGCCGAGGATGGCGGCGCCCGGCAGGGGGTCCGCGAGGAATGGGCCGAGCCCGAGGGCCACGGCGAGACCGATGAACGCGGCCCGGGCCTCGCGGGCGGAGACCGCGATCACGGCCCCTGCCGTCACCGCGAGGGCCACCCCCGCGAGGATCGGGCTCACGGCGTGGGGCTCGCCAGCTCCGGGTACGCGGGGACGTCGATGATCGTGAACTTGTCGAACGGCCAGTAGCGGAGCCAGGCCCGGCCCACCACGTGCGAGATCTGGATCGGCCCGAAGTTCCGGGAGTCGGCAGAATCCTGGCGGTGGTCGCCCATGACGAAGAGCTCGCCGTCCGGCACGACCCAGCGCGTTGCGCCGCCGGCCGCCGGAAGGGTCTGCTGGGGACCGTTCTCGTCGCGGAAGATGTAGTCCTCGTCGAGCTCGACCCCGTTCACGTGGACGAGCCCGTCGCGAAGCTCGATGACGTCGCCTCCGACGCCGATCACCCGCTTGATGAAGGGGACGGTGCTGCCCTGGGACCACGATTCCGGAGGCTCGAAGACGATGATGTCGCCGGTCGAATAGGCGTCCCAGCGGGGCGAGAGCTTGTCGACGAGGACGTACTGCTCCTCGAGGAGCGTGTTCTCCATCGACCCCTGCTGGACCTTGAACGGCTGGGCGACGAAGGTCTGGATGCCGAAGAAAATGAGAACGGTGAGGACGAGGGTTTCGAGGACCTCGAAGAGACACCCAACCGCAGGTCGCTGGCTCACAGGGTCGGGAGTATAGGGGCTGTGCTATCGTCCCGCCCCGTGACCGGCTGTCCGGCGAGGTAGGGAGCGGATGCGCCGGCTGATCTCCGCGGTGAGCATCCTCGTGGCGCTGGTTGCGCTCGCCCTCGTCCTCTACAACGCCACGGTCGTCGACCGTCGAGCGCCCGGGATCGTGCGGGTCTCGCTCAGCGCCCCGGCCGGCGGCGATCGGCTCGCCCAGACGCTCACCGCGATCGACATCCAGTTCAGCGAGCCGGTTCGGACGAGCACGGTCGAGGCCCGCTTCCGGATCGAGCCGTACGTCGCAGGATCGTTCGCCTGGGACGGGCCGACCGCGATCTTCACCCCGGCATCGAAGCTGCCGCCCGATACGGCGTTCGAGATCCGGATCGAGCCCGGCTTCGAGGATCTTCTCGGCAACGCCGCCGAGGCGGGGCTGGAGCCGTGGGCCTTCCGGACGGTCGGCCCGCCGGTCGTGGTCCGGGTGGTGCCGCTCGACGGGACGACCGGCGTCCCCGTCGACGGGGCCGTGGAGCTCGAGTTCGACCGCCTCATGGACACGGCATCGGTGGAGGCCGCCATCCGGGTCGAGCCGACCGTGGCCGTCCGCGCCTCGTGGACCGGCGAGACCGTCCGGCTGGACTTCGACGGTGCGTTGCACTTCGGGACGACCTACACGGTCACCGTGGGGACGAGCGCCGCGGACACCGGCGGCAACCGCCTCCGGGCGGCGTTCGCCGTCCGGTTCTCGACGGTCGCCTCCGGCCTCGCCATCACGGGCACGGTCCCGGCCCACGGCGTCGCCGGCGTGAGCATCGCGACGCCGGTCGCGATCCGGTTCGACGCCCCGATCGATCCCGAATCGGCGCGCGAGGCATTCCGGATCACGCCGAGCGTCGGCGGCGAGGTTCGGATCGTGCGCGTCCCGGACGACCTTGCCCCCGCGGGTGGCGCGGCCGAACCGGGCGATCCCGACACGATCCTCTTCGTGCCCGACGAGCCGCTCGCGCCGCACACGACGTACACCGTGACGCTGGAGCCGATCGTCGCCCGACTCGACGATGCCGAGGCCGTGGCCGGCGGGCGGGCCTGGAGCTTCACGACCGGCGCGCCGACGGCATCGGGCCAGAACCACGTCGCCTTCCTGTCGGCGCGATCCGGGATCCGGAACGTCTGGCTCATGAATCCCGACGGGACGAACCCACGACAGCTGACGACCGAGCTCGCGCCGGTCTCCGGATTCGACGCGACCCGCGAGGGATCGATCGTCGTCTATGCAGCCGGCGGTGTCGTCAGCGTGATCGGCATCGACGGCGACGACGTCGAGCGGCTGACCCCGGACGACACCTACGAGTACGGGCCCGTCATCACCCCGGACGACGCCTGGGTCATCGTGGCGCGCCGCGGACCGGACGGCGGCGACCTCGGCTTCTGGCTCGTTCCGCTGCCGGGCACCGACGGTGACGAGCGGCGCCTGGCGCCGACCGGGGCACCGCCGATCGGGTCGGCGGGCCTGTCCGGCGACGGGGTGGGGGAGCCGTACGCGCTTCCGCCCTGGATGCCGCGCGCGGCGGTGGATCCGACCGGGCGCTGGGCGATTCTCGTGACCGCCTCGGGGCAGCCGGTCGTCGTGGACCTCATCGAGGGTCCCCTGGCCGGCCCGCCGGTGCCGGTCGACCTCGTCACGGACGCGGCCGCCGCCTGGTCGCCCCGGCACGGCGCGTTCGTCGTCACCGGGACACAGGCCGGAGACCCGCAGTCGCGCCCGAGCGCCCTCTGGCAGGTCGGCACCGACGGCGCGATCCGCGTCGTGGAGGGCACGGACGGGGCGGTCGGTTCCGTCGGTGTCGCCGAGGACGGGTCGCTCGCGATGACGCTCCGCGAGGCCGCCGGCACGCCCGCCGGGATCGCCGTCCTTCCACCCGCGGCCAGCACGATCTCCCGGTACCCGACCGCGGCCGGCTTCGACGATCGGTGGCCGGCCTTCTCGCCTGGCGGTGGGACGATCCTCATCGGCCGGACCTTCACCGTCCGCCCGGAGGATGCGGACGGAATCTGGTCGATCGACCTCGAGACGGGCACCGTCCGGCAGCTGTCCACCGACGGCGTCTACGCCCGCTGGCTGCCGTGATCCTCGAGCCGGTGGGCCAGCGGGTTCGGGCCGGTCGATGCATCGTCCGGGGGCCGGTTGGGATTTGACCCGTCAGAACGCCAGTTGATACACTCCGCCGCGGCCTGAAACGGCAGGTCCCGAGTGCGCCCCGTGTTCCCGCACCTCGATCCGAGCCGTCGCCACAGCTCTCTCCCTGAGTCCGCCCGGACCGGCGGTGCGTGCCCCGCGTGCTCGCCGCCCAGACCACGTCGACGAACCTGGAGGATGACACCACCCCGATGGACGCCAGTGCGCTCCAGCTGATCATCCCCGTGGCGGGCATCGCCGCGGTCCTCTTCGCCGCCTACCTCGCGCGGGACGTCCTGTCGCGCGACACGGGCACCCAGGCGATGCGGGACGTCGGGGACATGATTCGGGAAGGCGCCGACGCCTTCGTCAAGCGGCAGTACACGACGATCGCGCTCCTGGCGCTCGGCGGTGCGGTCATCATCGGCCTCGTCATCGCGGTCGTGGAGACGGAGGACGTCGCCGACGTCCGGAAGCTCGCCGGCATCCCGATCGGGATCATGACCGCGGTCGCCTTCCTCGTCGGGGCCGGCTGCTCCATGCTCTCGGGCATCATCGGCATGACGATCAGCGTCCGGTCGAACGTCCGGACCGCGGCCGCGGCCCGACGGAGCCTCGTCGAGGCGGTCCAGGTCGCGATGCGCGGCGGCGCCGTCTCCGGGTTCCTCGTCGTCGCCCTCTCGCTCCTCGGCGTGTGGGGCATCTTCACCGTCTACGAGACGTTCATCGCCGACGTCACGGTCGCCGAGGCGCCGTTCCTCATCGTCGGCTTCGGCTTCGGGGCCTCGTTCGTCGCCCTCTTCGCCCAGCTCGGCGGCGGCATCTACACGAAGGCCGCCGACGTCGGCTCGGACCTCGTCGGCAAGGTCGAAGCCGGCATCCCCGAGGACGATCCCCGGAACGCGGGCGTCATCGCCGACCTCGTCGGCGACAACGTCGGCGACTGCGCCGGCCGAGGCGCGGACCTCTTCGAGTCGACCGCGGCCGAGAACATCGGCGCGATGATCCTCGGCGTCGCCGCGTTCACGATCGCCCAGGCCGCCGGCTGGCCGAACCCCGAGGGCTGGATCTTCTTCCCGCTCGTCGTCCGCGCGTTCGGGCTCCTTGCGACGATCGTCGCGATGTTCTTCATCCGCGGCACCGAGACCGAGAACCCGATGAACATCCTGAACCGCGGCTACTGGGTCACGACGATCCTGTCCGTGGTCGGCCTCGCGATCACGACGTACGTGATGATGAACACCGGCGGCACGAGCTCGAACGGGCTGCCCGTGTGGGTCTGGTTCTTCTTCGCCGGCCTCGTCGGCCTCGCGACCTCGGTCGTCTTCGTCTACATCACCCAGTTCTACACGGCCGGGACCTTCCGGCCGGTCCGAGAGATCGCCGAGGCGTCGAAGACCGGCCCGGCGACGAACATCATCAGCGGCACGGCCGTGGGCTTCGAGACGACGTTCGTCACGGCGGTCTCGATCGGCATCGCGCTCATCGCGTCGCACTGGCTCGGCCAGCAGGCCGGCCTCGAGAGCGTCGACGGGCACGACGTCGGCGGGATCTTCGGGACCGCGGTCGCGACGATGGCGATGCTCATGACGACGGCCTACATCCTCGCGATGGACACGTTCGGCCCGATCACCGACAACGCCGGCGGCGTCGCCGAGTTCAGCCGGTCCGAGGCGAGCGCCCGCGAGATCACCGACCGGCTCGATGCCGTCGGCAACACCACGAAGGCGCTCACGAAGGGCTACGCGATCGCGTCGGCCTCGCTCGCCGCCTTCCTCCTCTTCAGCGCCTACATCGACAAGGTCAACCTCATCCAGCGCAACCGCGGCGGCGAGCAGCTCACCTCGGTGAACTTGGCCGACGTCGGCGTCTTCGTGGCCGCGCTCATCGGCGCGATGCTCGCCTACTTCTTCAGCTCCCTCGCCATCCGCGCCGTCGGCAAGACGGCTCAGTCGATCATCGTCGAGGTCCGCCGCCAGTTCCGGGAGATGCCCGGGATCATGGACTACAGCCAGCGGCCGGACTACGCCCGCGTCGTGGACATCACGACCCGGGCCGCCCTCCGCGAGATGGTCGCCCCCGGCCTCGTCGCGGTCGCCACGCCGATCGTCGTCGGCATCCTCCTCGGCTACGAAGCCGTCGCCGGGCTCCTCATGGTCGGCACGATCTCGGGCGTCCTGCTCGCCACCGTCCTGAACAACGGCGGCGGGGCCTGGGACAACGCAAAGAAGTACATCGAGGCCGGTCACCTGACCGACGACCAGGGCAAGGTGCTCGGCAAGGGGACCCCTGCCCACGCCGCCGCGGTCGTCGGCGACACCGTCGGCGACCCGTTCAAGGACACCGCCGGGCCGTCGCTGCACGTTCTCGTGAAGCTGCTCGCGACCATCACCCTCGTCCTCGCTCCGCTCTTCATTCGGTAGCCGGCCGCCTTGCGGCCGATGCGCGTGTTGCCGCCTCCGGGCGCTCGCTCACGCACGTTGGCGTGCGCTCGCTCGCGTCCTCGGCGGCGCCTTCGCCTCGGCGCGCCTTGCGGCCGGCGAGGCAACTCGGAGCTGCGGTAAGGAATGGATCAGCTCATCCAGGCCATCGTCATGGGGCTCGTGCAGGGGCTCACCGAGTTCCTGCCGGTCTCCAGCAGCGGGCACCTCATCGTCGTCCCGGCCCTCATGGGCTGGGACGACCCGTTCCTCGAGAGCCTGTCGTTCAGCGTCATGCTCCACGTCGCGACGCTGCTGGCGCTGCTGCTCTTCTTCCGGGCCGACTGGTACCGGCTCGTCCCGGCGTGGTTCGCGTCGATCCGCGACCGCTCGATCGCCGGCGACCCGGACCGGCGGCTCTCGTGGCTCCTCGCCCTCTCGACGATCCCGGCCGTCATCGCCGGGCTGCTCCTCAACGACCTCATCGAGACCGCGTTCCGCGAGCCCCGGCTCGTCGCCGTGACGCTCGTCGTCGGGGCGGCGATCCTGTGGCTCGCCGAGCGGATCGGGTCGCGGACGAAGGGCGTCGCCGAGCTGTCGACCGCCGGCGCGCTTGGGATCGGGGCGGCCCAGGCCCTGGCGCTGGTCCCCGGGATCAGCCGGTCCGGGATCTCGATCTCGGCCGGGATGTTCGCCGGTCTCGACCGGGAATCCGCGGCCCGCTTCAGCTTCCTCATGGCGACGCCGATCACCGCCGGCGCCGGACTCTACGAGCTCCGGAAGCTCGTGACCGGCGAGTCCGGCGTCGACGTCCAGCTCGTGCCGCTCGCTGCCGGGATGCTCGCCTCGCTCGTCGCCGGCCTGGCGGCGATCGCCATCCTGCTCCGGTTCCTCCGGTCCCACCCGACCACGATCTTCATCGTCTATCGCGTGGCCCTGTCCGCCGTGATCATCGTGGCCTGGCTCGGCCTCTGGGACCGCGGGGTCTAGGGTCGTGCAATGGAGGTCATGAAGCAGCTCCGGCAGCGCGCGATCCGCGACCTCGTGGACCAGCGCCCGATCCGGACCCAGCAGGAGCTCGCCGCGGCCCTGCGCGAGCGCGGCTTCCGGACGACCCAGGCGACGATCTCCCGTGACGTCGCGGAGCTGGGCCTCGTGAAGGCCTCCCGCGACGGCGCCCGCGTCTACGCGCTGCCGCCACGGCTCGTCGAGGCCGAGGTCTCGGGCGAGGACCGGCTCCGGCGGCTCCTCCACGACCTGCCGGTCGAGCTCCGGGAGGCCGGCCTGCTCCTGGTCGTGAAGGCCCTGCCGGGATCCGCCCATGCCATCGCCGCGGCCCTCGACCGGGCCCGATGGCCGGAGGTCGCGGGCTCGATCGCCGGGGACGACACGGTCTTCATCGCGGTCACCGACCGGGCCGCGCTCCAGCGCGTGAAGCGCCGGCTGCTGCATCTCGCCGGCGACGGCTGACCCGTCGCCGCCCGGTCCGGCGGGGCGGGCCGGCCGCAGGGAGGCGGCCCGGCGGAGGGTCGGCTTTGACACCCCGATGAGGGAGCGCTAGGCTACGCGCCCGGCTCGAACTCCAGCCCGCGGACGCGCCGCGGACGGCTGGGGTTCTCTTGTTATCCAGAACCCGCACCGATCCGTCGAAGCGCAGTGCCGCGGCGATCCGGAGCACCACCCGGGAGCCGAATCCGAGTGAACAACAAGCCGACGTACATCTCTCGCGACGGCCTCGAGAAGCTCCGCAAGGAGCTCGAGGAGATGGTCTCCATGCGCCGTCCGGAGATCGCCCAGCGAATCCACGACGCCAAGGAGCACGGCGACCTCAGCGAGAACGCCGAATACGAGGACGCCAAGAACGAGCAGGCCTTCGTCGAGGGCCGGATCCAGACCCTCGAGGCGCTCATCAAGAACGCCACGATCATCGACGAGCACCACTCGATCGAGATGGTCCAGATCGGCTCGACGGTGAAGGTCGACGGCCCTGACGGCAAGGAGTCGTTCACGATCGTCGGATCGACCGAGGCTCGGCCTACCGAAGGCCGGATCAGCAACGAGAGCCCGGTCGGTCGCGCGCTGCTCGGCCGCAAGAAGGGCGACAAGGTCTCCGTGCACGTCCCGGCCGGCGACATCTCGTACACGATCGTCGGGATCAGCTAGGGTCGTTTGCTCGGCCGCGGCGGTCCCATCCGCCGGGGCTGCTGCCCGGCGCGGACCCCTGCCGACCGACGGCCAAGAGTCGAGGAGCGCGGACAGCCATGGAGTGGGCGGACGAGCTGGCGGCACGGGTCTCGGGCCCGCAGGTCGTCAACGACTCCAAGACGCCCTCCGGGACGGTCCACGTCGGCAGCCTCCGCGGACCGGTCATCCTCGACGTCATCACCCGCGCCCTCCGTGCAGCCGGTCACGAGACGACGCTCCTCTACGGCGTCGACGACCTCGACGCCATGGACGCGCAGGCCCTCCTGACGCCCGACGCGATCGAGCGGTCGATGGGCGTGCCGCTCGCCCACATCCCCGACCAGGTGGACGACGGCCACGCCTCGTACGCCCGGCACCACGCCCAGACGTTCATCGACCTCTTCGCGAACCTCGGGATCCACCCGGACCGCTACTACTGGATGAGCGACATCTACCCGACCGGGGCGATGGACCCGTTCATCCGGACGGCCCTCGACCGGGCCCACGTCGTCCGCGACCTCTACCGGCGCGTCTCGAACGTCCGCCATCCCGAGACCTGGCATCCCGTGCTCGTCATCTGCGAGACGTGCGGCAAGGTCGGGACGACGATCGTGACGCAGTGGGACGGCGAGCGGGTCTTCTACGAGTGCCGGCCGGACCTCGTGACGTGGGCCCACGGCTGCGGAGCATCGGGCTGGGTCGCGCCGTTCGGCGGGCGCGCCAAGCTGCCCTGGAACCTCGAGTGGGCCGCCCAGTGGAGCCTCTTCGGCGTCACGATCGAGCCGTGCGGCAAGGACCTCGCGACGGCCGGCGGCTCCCGGGACCGGTCCGACGCGATCGCGCGCGAGGTCTTCGAGCGTGAGCCGCCCATCAACGTGGCCTACGAGTTCCTGAACATCGGCGGCCGGAAGATGTCGACCTCCAAGGGCCGCGGCGCCGCCGCCCACCGGATCGTCGAGGTCATCCCTCCGGAGCAGCTCCGGACGCTCATGATCCGGTCGCGACCGAACCACGCGATCGACTTCGATCCCGAGGGCACGGATGCGATCCCGCGCCTCTTCGACGAGTTCGACCGGCTGGCCGACGCCACCGCCGGCCGCCCGGTCAAGGGCGAGCTGCCGCCCGGGTACGACGCGGTGTTCCGGTACGCCCTCCGGGATCCCGAAGCCGACGTCACGGCCGAGGCGGCGGCCTTCCGGCCGGACTTCGCGCACCTCGCGTTCCTCGTCCAGGTGCCGAATGCCGACATCCCGGCCCTCATGGCCGCCGAGAAGGGCGCGCCGATCACGCTCCGGGAGCGTGAGCTGCTCGACGAGCGGATTGCCGCGGCCCGGGCCTGGCTCGAGTCGTATGCCCCGGAGCGGGCCCGGATGGCGGTACGGGCCACCCTGCCGGCCGAGGCGGCCGGGTTGGATCCCGAGCAGCGGGCGTTCCTTGCCGCGCTCGCCGGCGCCGCGTCGCCGGACGGCCCGGCGAGCGGCGACGCCTGGCAATCGGCGATCTTCGAGACGGCGGCGGGTCTCGGCCTCCCGCCGGGACGGGCGTTCGCGGCGCTCTACCTCGCGTTCCTCGGCCGGCCGAACGGCCCCCGGGCGGGCTGGCTCCTTGCCGGCCTGGAACGTGCCTTCGTCGCCGGCCGGCTGCGCGAGGCTGCCTCCGCGAGTGCGACGATGGGCGGCGCAGGAGGTGCGGCGTGAGCGTCGGGCTGGCGAGGCTCCGGGAGGAGCCGGACGCGATCCGGAGGGGCGCGATCGACAAGGGCGAGGACCCCTCGGTCGTCGACGCCGCCCTCGAGGCCGACGCCCGCCGTCGGGCCCTCCAGGGCGAGGGCGATGCCCTCCGGGCCGAGCGGAACGCCGCCTCGAAGTCGATCGGCGAGGCGATCAAGGGCGGGGCCAGGCCCGACGGGCCCGAGGTCGCCGCGCTCCGGGCCCGCTCCACCGCCATCGGGGAGCGGCTCGCCGCGATCGACGCGGAGCTGGCAGCCGCCGAGGCCGTCGTCGACGATCTCCTGCTCCGGATCCCGAACCCCGCCGAGCCGGACGTGCCGGTCGGCGGCGAGGAGGCGAACGTCACGGTCCGGACCTGGGGCGAGCAGCTGCCGAAGGTCCAGCCCGTCGCCGGAGAGACGGGTGCCGACGCCCCCGCCGGCGGCGAGACGTGGGAGCGGAAGCCGCATTGGGAGATCGCCGAGGCCCTCGACATCATCGACCTCGCGCGCGGCGCGAAGATCACCGGCTCCGGGTTCCCGGTCTACAAGGGTGCGGGCAGCGCCCTCCAGCGGGCCGTGATCATGTGGTGCCTCGACGTCCACACCCGCGAGAACGGCTTCACCGAGGTCTGGCCGCCGGTCGTCGTGAACCAGGCCTCGGCCCGCGGCACCGGCCAGATCCCGGACAAGGAAGACCAGATGTACGTCGTCACCCGCGACGACCTCTACCTGGTCCCGACCGCGGAGGTCCCGGTCACGAACCTCCACCGCGACGAGATCCTCGAGGCGGGCGAGCTGCCGATCCGCTACGCCGCCTACACGCCCTGCTTCCGGCGCGAGGCCGGGGCCGCGGGCAAGGACACACGCGGGATCCTCCGGGTCCACCAGTTCGACAAGGTCGAGATGGTCCTGTTCGAGCGGCCGGAGGCGTCCGCGGCGGCCCTGGACTGGATGACCGAGCGGGCCGAGGACCTCCTCCGACGACTCGGGCTCGCCTACCGGGTCCTCCTCATGGCGACCCGCGAGATGGGCTTCACCCAGGCTCGCAAGTACGACATCGAGGTCTGGGCACCGGGCGTGGAGCGCTGGCTCGAGGTCAGCTCGTGCTCGAACTTCGGCGACTTCCAGGCCCGCCGGATGGCGGTCCGGTACCGGCCCGAGCCGGGCGCGAAGCCGGAACTGGTCCACACCCTGAACGGCTCGGGCCTGCCGCTGGCCCGGACGGTCGCGGCGATCCTCGAGAGCTTCCAGCGGCCCGACGGCTCGGTCGACGTCCCGGCCCCGCTGCGGCCGTACATGGGCATCGATCGGATCACCCGCCCCACCTGACGCGGGCATGACCGACCTCGGCGTCCGGCTCCCGGATGGGTTCACGCTCGTCTCCTTCGCCGAGCGCCCGGACCTCGTGGATGCCTCGTACGCATTCAACCAGGCCGTTTGGCCGCGGTACATGCTCGAGGACTCGACCGCCGACGAGCATTGGCACCTGCTCCACGAGGTCCTCACCGAGTACCAGCTGGTGCTCCTCGACGCCGACGGCCGGATCGCGGCCACGAACAACAGTGCGCCCCTGTGGTGGGACGGCACCGACACCGGCCTGCCCGACGGCTGGGACGACCAGTTCATCCGGACCGCACGGGACCTCGGGGCCGGGCGCTCGACGAACACCCTCGGAGCGCTCCAGATCGTCGTGGACCCCGAGCGGCGCGGTGGCGGCCTGGCCGGCATCATGGTCGACGCGATGCGGGCGAACGCCCGTGGCCACGGCCTCGCCGCGGTGATCGCCTGCGTCCGTCCGACGGACAAGCACCGCTATCCGCTGACGCCGATCGAGCGCTACGCGTTCTGGACCCGCCCCGACGGCCAGCCATTCGACGCCTGGATCCGGCTCCACGTCCGCCTCGGTGCCCGGATCGTCCGCGGCTCGCCCCAAGCGATGACGATTCGGGGCTCGGTCGCGGACTGGGAGTCATGGACCGGGATCGCCTTTCCGGAGTCGGGGCCGTACGTCCTGCCGGCCGCGACGAACCCGATCGAGATCGATCGCGAGCGGGACGAGGGTGTCTACCACGACGCCAACGTCTGGGTGGTGCACGACCTTCGAGGTCAAGCGGCGCGCTAGGCTGGAGGGCGATGGCCACGTACCTCGCCGGGCGGCTCGAGATCATCCGGGCCGACATCACGACGCTCGACGTCGACGCGATCGTGAACGCCGCCAATCCGTCGCTCCTCGGGGGTGGCGGCGTCGACGGCGCGATCCACCGCGCCGCGGGTCCCGGCCTGCTGGCCGAGTGCCGGACGCTCGGCGGCGCGCGTCCGGGTGACGCCAGGATGACCGCCGGCCACGGGCTGCCGGCCCGCCACGTCATCCACGCCGTGGGCCCCGTCTGGTCCGGCGGGCGAGCCGGCGAGGACGAGCTCCTGGCCTCTGCCTATCGGCGGAGCCTGGAGCTCGCCGCCGAGGCCGGCCTGGCGACCGTCGCTGCTCCGTCGATCTCGACCGGGGTCTACGGATTCCCGAAGGAGCGGGCGGCGCGCATCGCGCAGCGGACGGTCGCGGACTGGCTGGCGACGCACGAGCTCCCGCGCCGGGTGACGCTCTGCGTGTTCAGCGACTCGGAGCTCGAGCTCCAGCTCGAGATCGGCCGCCGGGAG
>DASUMJ010000163.1:0-2611 GCA_036277775.1 Candidatus Limnocylindrales bacterium | reverse complement strand
GACCGCTCGACGTTCGTCGGCTTCGCCGGCGACGCCGGGATCGTGACCTCGGCGGAGTACTGCGCCGTGCAGCCGTGGCCGGCCGACGACGCCCGAACCTGGGCCGTCACGGACGGCAACATCCAGGTCCACGACTGACCGGCGCCCGAGGCGAGCCGCCCGGCTCCTCGGCGGCTCGCCTCGCGTTCGGCCGCGCCGAATGAAGGCGCACAATCGTGTCGTGCGTCACTCGAATGACCCCCGCGTCGACGCCTACCTCGAGCGCGCGCCGGACTGGCAGCGCGAGGTCATGGCTCGCGTCCGTGAGCTCCTCCACGCGGCCGACCCGGAGATCGAGGAGACGATCAAGCGGACCGTCCAGCCGTACTTCGTCCTCCGGGGCAACGTCGCCGCGTTCCTGTCGGCCAAGGACCACGTGACGGTCTTCCTCTACGACGGAGGCCAGGCGCCCGATCCCGAGGGGATCATCACCGGCGGTCACGGCAACGAGACCGGCCGAATGATCCAGATCCGGCGCGGCGACGCGATCAACGACCGGGCGATGGTCGAGCTCTTCCGGGCGATCATTGCCGACAACCGCGCCGGCGGCTGGCGGAAGCTGAAGCAGGGCCGTCCGACAAGCGAGCGGTGAGCGCTCCTCGCTGGCGTTCCCCGGACGGTGGACGCCGCCCGCGTAGCGGAGGCGATCGCCGAGGGTGTCAGCGGCCGGCCTTGCCCTCCGGGCCGCGGCTCCGCATCGAGTAGTTCGCGGCCGCGAACGCCGTCTTGCGAAGGAGCTCCGGCGCGGGCGCGGACCAGCGCTGCTCCTCGGCGTAGAGCTGGGCCAGCAGGGCACCGAGCTCGGGGTCGTCGCCGGCGTAGCCGCGGATCTTCATCGACACCTGCCGCAGCTCCCTGGCCGCCTCGTTGAAGTCGCCGAGACGGTTCAGCTTGACGGCCTCCTGGCGGGCTTGGGCGACGAAGAGCGCCGCCACGCGGCGGTCGACCGAGCGGTCGCGGGGCTGGGCGTCGTTGGCCCGGTCGTCCGCGTACTGCCAGCCGATCGCGACGGGGGTCGTGCCGGCGGCGGCGAGGGCGCCGTCGCGGTCGGTCGCCCCGACGAGGACCCCGATCTCGGTCCCGATCTCGCCGTAGCCGAACTTGATCCGGACGACGGCCTCGAGGTGCTGCTCCGCGACGAGGTCGCCGAGGTGGAGGACCGAGCGGTTGCCGCGCTGCTCGAAGCGGTACGGGCTGAGCGGCCGGATCGTCATGCCGTCCGGCGCGGTGATCTCGATCGCGGCGTCGCGGGCGACGATCTCGAGGAGCTCGCCGACCTCGCTGGCGATGAGATCGGTGATCTGTTCCGGCCGCTCGATGTAGTAGAAGTGGCCGCCGCCGGCGTCGGCCATGCCCTGGAGGAGCGTCTCCGAGAAGTCCTCCCCCACCCCGAACGTGCTCGTGCCGATGCCGCGGGCGCGCAGCTCTCCGGCGTGACGGGCAAGGTCCGCGGGATCGGTCATCCCCTGGTTCGCCAGGCCGTCGGTGAGGAGCAGGACGCGATGCACGCCGCCCCCGCCGGCCGCCGCCTGGTGGAGGGCCACCTGTTCGGCGCCCTTGAGCCAGCCACCGCCGAGGTCGGTGGAGCCGCGGGCATCGATGTCGCGGATCCGGCGCAGCGCGCCGTCCTTCGCCTCGCGCGACGCGGGCGTCGACTCCACGACGACGTCGATCCGGTCGTCGTAGGCCACGACCGCGAAGCGGTCCTCGGGCAGCAGCCGATCGATGGCCGTCTCGACGGCCTTCCGGGCGAGCTCGATCTTCCGGCCGCCCATGGACCCGGATCGATCCAGGACGAAGGCGATGTTGATGGGCTCGCGCTTGCGCTCGGCGGTCGACGGCGGCGCATCGAGCTCGATGAGGACGAAGCGCTCGCTCCGATGGGTGGAGCGGATGAGGTTGCGGTCGGTGCGGGCCCGCAGGCCGCGGCCGTTCCGGGCGCCGCGGGCGCCGGGATCGTTGGTGCTGTCGCTGTTGCGCGTCATGGCTTCTCCTCGCCGAGGACCTGACGCGCGATCGTGATCAGGCGTTCGACCCTCTTGTTGTCGAGCCGGCGGAGTGGCCGGCGCACGTGGAGCTCGATGTCGGGCGTCAGGGCGATCCGGTCCCACTGGGATCGACCTGCCGTGGGGGCGATGGAGGCGGTTGGGTCCGTGGGGTCGATGGCGGCCGCGGCCTCCGGGGCCTCGAGCCCCGGCCGTGGCTCTGCGCGGTCGGGTTCCGCCGCCGCGTTCGCCTCGACGGCATCGGGCTCCGATCCTGATGCGCGTTTCTGCATCGCGGGGCGGGTTGGCGCGACCGTCGCGAACAGGTCGAATTGCGGGCGCGCCGAGGCCGGGGGCACCGGGTGTGCCGGCGACGTGGCTCGCGCCCGGCCTGATGCAGGAACGGGCATCAGCGGCGGGGTCGGCTTGCCGCCCGGGCTGCCCTTGCCGCCCAGGCCGCCGAGGAGACCGCGGATGTAGTCGAGCGCGGATTCCGCCGGCGCGGTCATCGGTTCAGGGGCGTTCGCCGCCTCGACGAGCCCGGCGACGTCGTCGTCAGTGAGCGTTGCCAGCCGCGCCCGGATCTC
>DASUMJ010000162.1:0-8199 GCA_036277775.1 Candidatus Limnocylindrales bacterium | reverse complement strand
CGCCGCAGGAGTCCCGTCCGCGGCCCGAGCAGGAGGGCGGCGAGGAACGCCGCCGTCTCGACGAGCACGATGAGCGCGCCGCTCGCCGTGTTCGTCCAGAAGCTCAGGTAGAGCCCGACCACCGGCGCCGCGATCCCGATGACGACGGCGATGAGCACGAGCCGCGAGAACCGGTCGGCGAGGAGCTGGCCCGTCGCGGCCGGCGTGACGAGCATCGCGACGACGAGGATGATCCCGACCGCCTGGAGGCTGATCACGATCGTGAGTGCCACGAGCCCGAGGAACAGGTACTCGAGGCGCGCGACCGGCAGCCCGGACGCGGCCGCGGCGAGGGGGTCGAACGTCGAGTAAAGCAGCTCCTTCCAGAGCACGAGGACGGTCCCGAGGACGATGAGGCTGAGGATCGCGAGGGCCACGAGGTCGTCAGCGCCGATCCCGAGGACGTCGCCGAACAGGAACGCGGAGAGATCGCCGACGTAGTTCTCGATCGTGCTGAAGAGGAAGATCCCGAACGCGAACATCCCGGCAAAGAGGACGCCGATCGTCGTATCACCGCGGAGCCGGCCGCGGCGGGTGATCCAGCCGATTGCGAGTGCCGTCCCAACCGCGGCAACCGCCGCGCCGAGGTAGAACGGCGCCTTGAGGAGGTACGCGGCCACGACGCCCGGGAAGGCCGCGTGGCTGATCGCGTCGCCCATGAACGCCAGCCCGCGCAGGACCATGTACGTTCCGACGACGGCGCAGACGAGCCCGACGAGGACCGACGCCGCGAGGGCCCGGACGAAGAACTCGTAGCCGAGGGGCTCGAGGAGGAAGCTCATCGCCGGCGCCGGGCCGGGCGCGGCCCTTCCTCGTCGTGGTGGTGGACCTCGCCACGAGGCGCGTCGTCGTGGTGGTGGGCGTCGTCGAGGACGGCTGCCCGCTCGCCGACGTAGAGGAGGTGCCCGCCGTACGTCCGGAGCAGGACGTCGGCATCCAGGACGAGGCTGGCATCGCCCTGGGCGACGATCGTCCGGTTGACCGCGACGATCGACCGGAAGTGCTCCGCAGCCGACGCGAGGTCGTGGGTCGTCGCGATGACCGTCTTGCCGGCACGCGCCTCGGCGTCGAGGACGGCCATGAGGTCCTCCTGGGTGGCGTTGTCGACGCCGGTGACCGGCTCGTCGAGGAGGTAGAGCTCGGGCTCGGAGGCGAGCGCGCGGGCGAGGAAGACCCGTCGCCGCTGGCCGCCCGAGAGGGCCCCGATCTGGCGGCGGGCCAGGTCGGCCATCCCGACGAGGTCGAGGGCCTGGGCAACCGCCCGGTGATCGGCCGGACGCGGCCGTCGGAGCGGTCCGAGCCGCGGATACCGCCCCATCATCACGACGTCGCTCGCGCCCACGGGAAAGCCCCAGTCGACCGTCTCCGCCTGGGGCACATAGGCGACGGATCGGGCGTGCCGGCCCGGCGGGCCGCCGAGGACCTCGATCGTGCCGGACCAGGGCTCGAGGACGCCCGCGATGAGCTTCAGGAGCGTGCTCTTGCCGCCACCGTTCGGTCCGACCACCGCCGTCAGGGCGCCCGGCGCGAGCTCGAGGTCCACGTCCTCGAGGACGGGCCGAGTGTCGTAGCCGACGGTGACGTCGGTGAGCCGGATGCTGTGCGGCGCGTGGTGGTGGCCGGCGTGATGGGCGTGTGCCGGGCCCGGGGCGCCGTCCCGGGTACCGTCCGCCGTGATGTCGCCGGCGCCCGGCCCTGGTCCCGGGCCCGGGCCCGGGCTGGGTTGCGGCGTCGGGGCGGTCATCGGAGGGCCTCGACGAAGTGCTCCACGTCCCAGCGGAGCATCGCCTCGTACGACGTGACCGGCGGGTCGCCGAGCGAGTCGTCGTAGAGGTCCGCGACGACCGTCGCCCCCGTCTCGCGCGCGATCTGGTCGACGAGCGCGGTCGGGAACTGGTCCTCGCTGAAGATCGCCTTGACGCCGGCAGTCCGGATCGCATCGATGAGCGCGGCGATCTCGCCGGCGCTCGGATCCTGGCCCGGCGCCTCGACGGCGACCCCGACGACCGTCAGCCCGTAGGCCCGGGCGAAGTACGGCAGGGCGTCGTGGAACGTGACGATCTTGCGATTGGCCGCCGGGATCGTCGCCATCTGCTCCCGGATCCAGCCGTCGAGGTCGACGAGGGTCTGGGCATACGCGGTCCACGACGCCTCGAGCTCGTCGGGGTGCGCAGGATCGGCGGCCTTCAGGGCCTGCCAGATGCCCGCCACGTACTGCTCGGCGATCGTGACGTCCATCCAGAGGTGGGGGTTCCGCTCGTCGTCCGTCTCGCCGGGCAGGAGCTCGACGTCGTCGCTCACAGCCTCGGCGAGGCGCAGGATGGGCGCATCGGCCGCGGCCGCACGGATCGTGTCCTCGAGCCAGTCGTCGAGCCCGAGGCCGTTCATCACGAACAGGTCTGCGTCGGCGGCCGCCCGGAGGTCCGAGGGCGACGCCTGGTACGTGTGGGGATCGACACCGGCCGGAACGAGGCTCGTCACGGCGACACGATCGCCGCCGGTCCGGGCGACGAGGTCGGCGAAGACGGTGGACGTCGTGACGACGCGGATCCGATCGTCGTCGCCGGGCGACCCGGAGCCGCCGGTCGCCGGGCCGCACGCCGAGACGGCGACGACCATCGCGACGACGGCCGCGAGGGCGCGGCGCCCGCGGATGCTCGGGATCTGGCGGTCCATCCTTCCATGTTGAGACTGAGTCGCAATAGCTGTCAATCGCAGGACGCGCGCGTGAGCCGCGGTCGCATGATGGCGGCATGCACGTGATCGCGAGCCACGCGACGCCCACGGTCCTCGCGCTGATCCCTGCCCATGACGAGGCGCCACGGATCGGGGCCGTGGTCCGTGCGACCCTCGAGCACGTCCCCGTCCTCGTCGTGGATGACGGCTCGACCGACGGCACCGCCGAGGCTGCCGAGGCCGCCGGGGCGACGGTCCTCCGCCAGGTGCCGAACCAGGGCAAGGGCGCCGCGCTCCGGGCCGGCTTCGCGCGGGCGATCGCCGATGGGGTCCTCGCCGTCGTGACGCTCGACGGCGACGGCCAGCACGACCCGGCCGAGCTCCCCGGCTTCATCGCCGCGGAGCAGGCCCACCCTGCCGAGCTCATCGTCGGGCGACGGGACTTCGGGCGGATGCCGCTGGTGCGGCGGGTCTCGAACGGGCTGGGGACGGTGCTGCTCTCCGCCGCCGTCGGGCGATGGATCCCGGACAACCAGTCCGGCTACCGCCTCGTCGGCCGGCGGCTCATGGCCGCGATGCTCGCGAGCCGCGAGGACGGCTTCGCGTTCGAGGTCGAGATGATCGCGATCTGCCTCCGCGAGGGCTGGCCGATCCGTTGGGTGCCGATCTCGACGATCTACGGCGACGAACGAAGCCATATCCGGCCGCTCCGGCACCTGCGCGAGTTCGTCGCGGTGGTGCGACGAGCCCGCCGCATCGTGCGAGGAACCTGACCGCACCCTCGGGACTGACGCTCGGGCCATCCGGCCCATGGCGAGCGTCCCCCTTCGGCCCTGCCCGGCTCGGCGCGAGGCGAACAGGCTGCGATCATGGCCGTGGCGTCCTCACCCGAAACGCCCCCGCTGCGCGGCACGACCACGCCCCCGACATCGTGTCCGGACGTCCGGCGCATCGCCGCGATCCTCCGCCGGGCGCGCCGGGCCCGGGCTGGGGCACTCCTCGAGCCGGAGGGCCTCGCGCTCCTGGACGCCCTCGGCATCGACGTGCCGCGCCACGTCGTCCTCGGGCCGCGCCCGGACGTCACCGCCGAACAGCTGGCGACGCTGCGCGGCGACCGGGTCGTCGTGAAGGTCGTGGCCGCGGGCATCGCCCACAAGTCCGACGTCGGCGGCGTGGCCGTCGCCGAGAACACCGTCGCCGACGTCGTTGCGGCGATCGCCCAGATGCGCTTCGAGCTCGGGCCGGTCCCGATCGTCGGATTCCTCGTCGAGGAGTACGTCGACCACGAGGCGGGCGTCGGCGGCGAGCTCCTCCTGTCGATCCGCTGGACCGCCGACTTCGGGCCGGTCATCGGCGTCGGCATCGGCGGGATCCACGCCGAGGTCCTTGCCCGTGACCTGCAACCGGGCCGCGAGCTCGCGGTGGTCGCCCCGGGCCTCACGCCGGCCGCCGAGCTCGCGAGCGCCCTGCGGAGCGGGACCGCGGTCCGGCTCGCGACCGAGCCCCAGCGGGGGCGGCCCGCCGTCCTGCCGATCGAATCCCTGGTCGAGGTCGTCGAGCGGCTCGCGGCGCTCGCCCGGTGCTGTGGTCCCGGCGGGATCCTCGACCTCGAGATCAACCCCCTGGCCCTGACACCAGACGGCGCGGTCGCCCTGGACGTCCTCGTGACGATGCACCGGGGCCCGGGCGTCGCGCCGTCGCGAATCAGGCAACGCCCCGAGCGGCCCGTCTGGAAGCTCGCCCGGCTCCTCGAGCCCGCCTCGATCGCGATCGCCGGCGTCTCCGGCGGCGAGAACCCGGGCCGCACGATCCTCCGCAACCTGATCCGTGACGGCTTCGACCCGGCCCGGATCGTCATCGTCAAGCCGGGCGTCGAGACCCTCGATGGCTGCCGCTGCGTCCCGGACATCGGGGCCCTGCCCGGGAAGGTCGACCTCTTCGTGGTCGCCGTCGCGGCGGCCCGCGCTGCGGCGATGGTGGCCGAGGTCGCGGCACGCGACGCCGCGGAGTCGATCATCGTCATCCCCGGCGGCTTCGAGGAGAAGGCGGGCGGGGATCTCCTGGCCGGCCGCATGCGGGCGGCGCTCGACGCCTCGCGGCGACGCCCGGGCGGCGGTCCGCTCGTCAACGGCGGCAACTGCCTCGGGATCCGATCGCGGCCCGGGCACTACGACACCTTCTTCATCCCCGAGGCGAAGCTCGCTCCGCCGAGCGGCCACCCGGTGCCCCTGGCGATCGTGTCCCAGAGCGGCGCGTTCGCACTGTCGCGGATGAGCCGGCTCCACGGACTCGATCCGAAGTACGTCATCAGCGTCGGCAACCAGATGGACCTGACGATCGGCGACCATCTTCGACACCTCGCGAACGATCCGGAGATCCGCGTCGTCGGCGTCTACGTCGAGGGATTCGCCCCGCTCGACGGCCGCGCCTTCCTCGAGGCGGCCAGGGCGATCCGGGCAAGGGGTGGCACGGTCGTCCTCTACCGCGCCGGCCGGACCGCCGCGGGCGCCTCGGCGAGCGCGAGCCACACCGCCGCGATCGCCGGCGACGCGCTCCTCACGGAGGCCCTCGCGCGCGGGGCGGGGGTCGTGGCCGCCGGCACCCTCGAGGCGTTTGACGACCTCCTCCGGACGTTCGTCCTCCTCGACGGCCGGACGGTGGGAGGTCGACGCCTCGGCGCCGTCTCCAACGCCGGCTTCGAGTGTGTCGCGATCGCCGACAACCTCGGGGTCCTGGAGCCGGCCAGTTTCGACGCCGCGACCCGTGATCGACTCGCCGGGATCCTGGACGGCGCGGGCCTCGCCGACGTCGTCGACGTCCACGATCCGTTCGATCTCACCCCCATGGGCGATGACGCGACGTTCGCGGCGGTCGCCGAGGCGATCCTCGCCGACGAGGGCGTCGACGTCGGGCTGGTCGGGGACGTGCCGTTCACCGCGGCCCTCCGGACGCTGCCGCGCGACGCCGAGACGGGGATCGGCGAGGACCTCGGGGCCGCCGGCGCGATCGCGCCGCGGCTCGTGGACCTGTGGCACCAAACGTCGAAGGCGTGGGTGACGGTCGTCGACGCCGGTCCGCGCTACGACCCGCTCGCGCGAACGCTCGAGGCCGGCGGGATCCCGACCTTCCGGACCGCCGACGCGGCGCTCCGGGCGCTCGGCGCCGTCGTGGAGCGGGCGGCGGTCGGCGGCGGCTGAAACCGCCACGGAGCCACGTCTCCCTGATCGGCGGGCGGCGCACTCGCGCCGGCGAGTCGTGCGGCGATGCGGGACCGCAGTCTCTTGGGGCCGCCACCGTCACCCGCGCCTGATGAGTGGCCGGCGCGCCGCTCGTCCTGCCGGCGGGCCGTCGTCGAGGATCGCGGCTCGGCCTTCGACGTCGAAGCCGGCAGGCGTCAGCCGAGCTTCAGGTTCGGCAGGACCTCGCGACCGAAGACCTCGATCCACTCGGCCTGGTTGCGGCCGACGTAGTGGAGGTGGATCTCGTCGAAGCCGAGGTCGAGGTAGTGCTGGATGTTGGCCGTGTGCTTCTCGAGGTCGGACGAGATGAGCATCCGGTTGACGAAGTTCTCGGGCCGGACGAGCTTGGCCATCGCCGCGAAGTCCTCGGGGTTCCGGATGTCCTGCTTCGGGAAGGCCATCCCGCCGTTCGGCCACTCGCTGACGGCGATTTCGGCCGCCTCCTCGTCGGTCTTCGCCCAGCTGAGGTGGAGCTGCAGGATCTTGGGGTGCTTCGCGGGATCCTTGCCGGCCTCCCGGGCGCCCGCCTCGAAGTTCGACCAGAGCTCGGCCAGCTTCGCGTCGGCGGCCCCGACCGTGATCATCCCGTCGGCCAGGCGGCCGGTCTTCTTGGCGTTGAGCGGGCCGGCCGTGGCGACGTAGACCGGCACCGGATCCTTCGGCAGGGTGTAGAGCCGGGCGCTCTCCATCATCAGGTGCGGCCCGCGGTGCCGGACGACCTCGCCGGTGAAGAGCTTGTTGATGATCTCGATGGCCTCGAACATCATCGCCGACCGGATCCCGATCTCGGGCCACTTCTCGCCGGTGATGTGCTCGTTGAGCGCCTCGCCGGCCCCGAGGCCGAGCCAGAAGCGGCCGGGGAACATCGCCCCGAGCGTTGCCGCCGCCTGGGCCACGACCGCGGGGTGGTAACGAAACGTCGGGCAGGTGACCCCCGTCCCGAACGGCAGGGACGTCTGCGTCCCGAGCGCGCCCATGAAGCTCCAGGCGAACGCGCTCTGCCCCTGCTGTGGCGTCCAGGGGTGGAAGTGCTCCGAGACCATGAACCCGGCCTCGAAGCCGGCCGCCTCGGCCTGGACACACCACTCGAGGAGGTCGGTGGGGTGGAACTGCTCGAGCATCGCCGCGTAGCCGATCTTCGCCATCGCACAATGGTACGAGTCGCGCGCTCGGACGGCGTGCGCCCGCGTCGGAGCGGGCGGTCGTGCGACGATGGCACCGACCGATGGACATCGAGCTGTTCACGACCGAGGGGCTCGGCGACGCCTCGTACCTGATCGCCAGCGACCGCGAGGCCGCGCTCGTCGACCCGCAGCGCGACGCCTGGCGGTTCCTCGCCGTTGCCGAGGCCCGGGGCTGGCGGGTGACCCGGGTCCTCGAGACCCACGTCCACAACGACTACCTCTCCGGCGCGCTCGAGACGCGCGCGGCCACGGGCGCCGAGATCGTCGCCCCGTCCCGCGGCGGCTACGCGTTCCCGCACCGGGGCGCGGACGAGGGCACGGCCGTGGAGCTCGGCGCGCTCCGGCTGACGGCGATGCACACGCCGGGACACACGCCCGAGCACCTCGCCTGGGCGGTGCACGACGCGGGCGCTGCCAAGGACGGTCCACCCGACGGCGTCTTCACCGGCGGGTCGCTCCTCGTCGGCACGGCCGGCCGGACCGACCTCCTCGGCAAGGACCGGACCGAGGAGCTCACCGACCTCCAGCACGCCACGCTCCGGCGCCTCGCCGAGCTCCCGCCGGGCGTGCGGATCCTGCCGACCCACGGCGCCGGGAGCTTCTGCAGCGCCGGGCCGGCCGCTCCGTCGCGGACGACGACGGTCGGCGCGGAGCTGGCGGCCAACCCCGTGCTCGGGGCGATCCGGACCGCCGGGTTTCGCGAGGAGCTGCTCCGGGGGCTGGGGCGGTTCCCCGCCTACTACGCCGAGATGGCACCGATCAACCGCCGTGGGCCGGCGGTCCTCGGCGGGATGCCCGATCCGCCGGCGCTAGATCCGGCGGGGCTCGCCGCCGCGGCGGCGGCCGGCGTCCGGATCGTGGACGCGCGGCCGCGGGCCGAGTTCGCGGCGGGCCACGTGCCCGGCTCGCTGAACATCGAGCTCGACGAGACGTTTGCCGCGTACGTCGGCTGGATGGTGCCCTTCGATGCGCCGCTCGCCCTCGTCCTGCCCGAGCCCGAGAGCGACGCCCGCATCGAGGCGATCACCCAGCTGCTGCGGGTCGGCTACGAGCGGGTGGCC
>DASUMJ010000161.1:0-11421 GCA_036277775.1 Candidatus Limnocylindrales bacterium | reverse complement strand
GCGACGCTCCGGGCGCTCCTGGACCATGGCGGCGTGAACGAGGCCGCCGCCGCCCTCGGCGTCCACCGGAACACCATCGCCTACCGCCTGCGGCGGATCGAGGAGCTGACTGGCTGGCGCCTCTCCGACCCGGAGATCCGGCTGCCGCTCGCGGTGGCACTCAGACTTGTGCGAGATGACTGAGTTCGCCGGACGCTAGCGCGGTACCTCGACCTGTCCGCGGCGCCATGTGGCTGCTAGCATTCCCGCATTCGTGACGAGCGCGCCAATCTCGTGCGCCACGCACAAGGCGTGACGCCGAAGCGGGCCAGCCGGCCCGCAGGCGCCAGGGGCAAGGGTTGCAGGAGGCAGGATCGGTGGTTGCACCGTACGAGGCCGTCGACGGCATCGAGCTCATCAGCGAGGCGAAGTCGAAGGGCATCCGCTTCGTCCAACTCCAGTTCACCGACATCATCGGCCACGTCAAGGCCGTGACCATCCCGATCCACCAGCTCGAGGGCTCGGTGAAGCACGGGACCTGGTTCGACGGCTCGTCGATCGAGGGCTTCACCCGGATCGCCGAGAGCGACCAGTACCTCATGCCCGACATGCGGACCTTCTCGGAGATCCCGTGGCAGAAGGGCGACGGCCCGCGCGGCACCGCGAGGGTCATCTGCGACGTCTTCACCCCGCGCGGTGAGCCCTTCGTCGGCGACCCTCGCTACGTCCTCCGCCGCCAGGTCGACCGGGCGAAGAAGCTCGGCTACATCGTGAACATGGGCCCGGAGCTGGAGTTCTTCCTGTTCCGACGCGACGAGGACGGCAAGGTCGCCCCGCTGCCCCACGACCTGGCCGGCTACTTCGACTTCTCGACCGACCTGGCCGGCGAGGTCCGCCAGGACATGGTCGACGCCCTCGAGGCGTTCGGGATCCGCGTCGAGGCTGCCCACCACGAGGTGGCCGCCGGCCAGCACGAGATCGACTTCGAGTACGCCGACGCGATCCAGACCGCCGACAACGCGCTGACCTTCAAGTTCACGCTCAAGGCCATCGCCCAGCAGCACGGCCTCTACGCGACGTTCATGCCGAAGCCGATCCACGGGATCAACGGCTCCGGGATGCACACCCACCAGAGCCTCTTCTCGATCGCCGAGAACCGGAACTCGTTCGCCGACGCCGACTCGTCCTATGGCCTCTCGCCCCTCGCGAAGTCATACATGGCCGGGATCCTCACCCACGCCCGCGGGATGATCGCCGTCCTCGCCCCGCTCGTGAACAGCTACAAGCGGCTGGTCCCGGGCTACGAGGCCCCGACCTACCTGACCTGGGGCCGGACGAATCGCTCGGCGCTCATCCGGGTGCCGATGGTCTCGCCGGGCAAGTCGATCGAGGGGACCCGGGTCGAGGTCCGCTGCCCCGACCCGAGCTCGAACACCTACCTCGCGTTCGCGGCGATGATCGCCGCCGGTCTCGACGGGGTCGAGAAGGGCCTCACCCTGAGTGAGCCGGTCGAGGAGTCGCTCTTCGAGATGGACGCAGCGACGATCGCCGCGAAGTCGATCCGGGAGCTGCCGGGCACGCTCGGCGAGGCGCTCGACGAGCTCGAGCGGGACGAGGTCATCCGGGAGGCGCTCGGCGACCACGTCTACAGCCACTTCGTCGAGGCGAAGCGGAGCGAGTGGGACGAGTACCGGACCCAGGTCAGCGACTGGGAGGTCGAGCGCTACCTCGAGGAGTTCTAGGAGCAGCGGTTCGAAGCCATCGCGGCGGCGTCGGGGGGCGCCGCCGCGCCCGTCCCCGCGGCCGGCCCGGCCGTCCGGGGCGCGATCCGGATCGTCAGTCGCCGCGGTCCACGATCCGCCGCAGGTGCTCGACGACCACGGCCGGATAGCGGGGATGGTACGGCCGCAGGAAGGACGCGAACGTCATCCGCTCCCTGAGCCGCTCCTCCGGGTCGTCCGGCGTCGACTGCATCGAGTGGTCGGCGCCCGCGAGGACGACCAGCTCGGCGGACCGGTTTCCGGCCTCCCGGAGCGACCGGAGCGTGGCAAGCGCGTCCTCGACGGGGACGTTGAGGTCATCGGCGCCGTGGAGGACGAGGGTCGGGCATGTCAGGGCGGCGAACTGGTCCGCGGGGGCGAACTCCAGGTCGTAGCGCAGCCCCTCCAGTGACCGATCGAGCTCGATTCGATCGTCCCGGGCCCGGACGGACGCGAGCCGACCCGACGAGATGGCCTCGAGGGTCGCATCCAGCAGGACCGCGCTCTCGTACTCGTGACGAGCGTGCTCCCACATCCAGCCCGCGGCCTCCGGGCCGCGCTCGTAGAAGGCTCGCGCCCGTCGGCCGTTGAACTCGATCAGCCCGGAGATCGTCCGGTGGAGCGCGCCCTGCAGGACGGCGGCGCGCGGCAGGATCCCGGCGCCGGCGAGCCGGCAGAGCACGTATGCTCCGGCGCTCTCGCCGACCATGGCTGCGGCGCCCTGCACGCGCGGGTCGGTGCCGAGCCAGCGCCAGGCGGCGGCCGCGTCATCGATCTCCTCGGCCCGCGATGGGCGTGCTCCCGAGCTGCCGCCGGAGCCCCGTCGATCGAAGCGAAGGACCGCGAGTCCGGCCGCGGCCAGGCCGTGCGCGAGCACGCGGTACATCCCGTGCGGCGGGATGTCGGGCCGATGGCGTGGGTCCGCATCACCGTCGCGGAGGTCGGAGAACGTGCCGCCGATCAGCATCACGGCCGGCCGCGGCAGGCCGACCGGCAGCGAGAGCGTCCCCGTCAGGACTCCCGATGTGGTCGGGATCTCGACCTCGGCCTCGTGCCACGCGACGCCCGGCGTCATCGGGTCTGACGGCGGACTTCGACCCCGAGCTTCACGCCGGCAGGGCCCGTCGACGACATCGCCGCGAGCAGCGACTCCATGATCCGCTCACGGCTCGACTCGATCTGGCGCACCGCGATGTCGTGGGCGAGGTGGTGGTTGCCCTTGAGGAGCGCGGCGACGAGGTCGCGGTGCTCTCCGCGCTGCTGCTCGACGCCGTTGCGGAGGTCGAGGCCCGAGAGGTAGAGCCGCTGCATCTCCTCGAGGAGGTGGGTGAGCGTCGAGGCGAGCCGTGCGTTGCCCGAGGCCGCTGCCAGCATCACGTGGAACGCACGGTTCTGGGCGATGAAGGCGCGATCGTCACCGAGGTCGTCGGCCCCGTCCTCGGCCAAGTGGCGGAGGGCCTGCAGCTGCGCGGCGGTCGCATGTTCGGCTGCCATCGCCGCCGCCGCCGGCTCGAGCAACAGCCGCATGTTGAAGATCTCCTGGACGTCCACGATCGTGATGTCGGTGACGCGGTACCCCTGGCGCGGCAGGACCTGCACGAACCCCTCATGGGTCAGCATGGCGAGGGCCTCGCGGATCGGCGTCTTGCTGAGCTCCAGCGACTCGGCAAGACGCCCCTCGTTCAGCGACATCCCGGGCGGGTACTCGCACTCGAGGATGCGCTCCTTCAGGACGGCATACGCGCGCGCGGCGGCACTCGGTCGTCCGTCCGCATCGTCGCCGACGCCGTTGTCGTTCCGGTGAACCACGTTGTTGACCGCCTGATATATCTACCGTATCGTCGCCGGGCTCGGTGACCCAGCCCGACTCGGCGCCGTCGCCGACGCCCGTCGCATGCGCTTGATGGTGCCCCCGTGAACCCCGTATCGCAAGGAGGCTCCCGCGCGGATGGCTCGCCATGACCTCCGCCGCGCCCGGAGCGTGACAGGCGGCGTCGCTGGCTTCCGGGACATCGGTGCCGTCCGTGTAACCTGCACCGGTCGCCCGCTGGAGCCGTGCCTCCACGCCGCGGTCGATCGCGAAGTCAGCGTCCTGGAGGGCCACGGGATCGCCGAGCAAGATCGCCACGCGCTGCTCCTCGATGAACGCGGCCCCGGCAGCGTCGTCGTCCACGCCGGCCCTCGTGGTCATGGCCAGGCCGACCCGAGCCGCGTCGCCCGCCATCAGCGTGCCGCGGCGCGCCGCGTCCGTCGCGAGTCCGGGTCCTCCTGATCGATGTCGACCGCGGCTGCCCCGTCGAGCCCGCTGCCCGCCCCGGCGACACGGCCGCTGCTCGCCGTCTCGGGCCTGACGACGACCTTCGACACCGGCAGTGGGATCGTCCGCGCGGTCAACGGTGTCTCATTTCGACTCGACCGCGGGGAGGTGCTCGCAATTGTCGGAGAATCCGGCTCCGGCAAGAGCGTCTCGATGCTGTCGGTCGTGGGGCTCCTGCCGTCGCCGCCGGCCAAGGTCCGCGGAACCGCCGAGTTCGACGGCCGCGACCTGCTGACGCTCCGCGGCCGCGAGCTGCGCGCGATCCGCGGTCACGAGATCGGCATGGTCTTCCAGGACCCCATGTCGTCGCTGAATCCGGTGATGTCGGTGGGCGACCAGATCGACGAGGTCCTTCGACTGCACCTCCGGCTCTCACGCCGCGCCGCGCGGGAGCGAACCCGCGAGCTGCTCGAGCGGGTCGGGATTCCCGATGCCGCACGACGCGCGGACGACTACCCGCACCAGTTCTCCGGCGGGATGCGCCAGCGGGTGATGATCGCGATGGCGCTCGCCTGCAGCCCTCGGCTCCTCATCGCCGATGAGCCGACGACGGCCCTGGACGTCACGATCCAGGCGCAGATCGTCGCGCTCGTCCGCGACCTCCAGGCCGAGCTTGGAATGTCGGTGATCTGGATCACCCATGATCTCGGCGTCGTCGCCAACCTCGCCAACCGGGTCCTCGTGATGTACGGCGGACGGATCGTGGAGGAGGGCGGCGTAGATGAGATCTATGGCGGAACGCGTCACCCGTACACCGCCGGGCTCCTCCGCTCCGTGCCCCGGCTCAGCGCGCCCCGGCCCGAGCGCCTGACCGAGATCCCGGGTTCTCCGCCCGACATGCTGTCGGACCCCATCGGGTGCTCGTTCGTCGATCGCTGCCCGATGGGTGAGGGCGACTGTCGGACGGTTCGGCCGCCGCTCGTCGTGACCGATCGCGCGGACCATCGGTCGGCCTGCCTCCACTGGACGGCGATGGCTCGCCGCGATCCGTTCCCGGCCGTGGCCGCGGCGCGTGCCGAGCCGGCGGATCGAGCCGACGAGGCCCTCCTCGTCGTCGACGGCCTGAAGGTCCACTTCCCGATCCGGCGCGGCTGGCGGCGACGTGGCGGAGGCGTGGTCCAGGCGGTCGACGACGTGTCCCTCGAAGTTCGGCGCGGCCGCACGCTCGGGCTCGTCGGGGAGAGCGGCTGCGGCAAGACAACGCTCGGGCGGAGCGTGCTCCGGCTGGTCGAGCCAACGGCCGGGCGTGTCGCCTTCGACGGCGCCGACCTGGGCGCCCTGTCGGGCGGGGACCTGCGCCGCACGCGACGCCGGATGCAGATGGTCTTCCAGGATCCGGGGGCGGCGATGAACCCGGGCATGCGCGTGCGAGACATCGTCGCCGAGCCGCTCCGGATCCACGGCCTGCTCCCGCGAGCCGACGTCCGGAGGCGAGTCGGCGACCTCCTGGAGGTCGTTGGCCTCCGCGCGGCCCAGATGGATCGCTACCCGCACGAGTTCAGCGGCGGCCAGCGACAGCGGATCGTCATCGCCCGGGCGCTCGCCCTGGAGCCGGAGCTCCTGATCTGCGACGAGCCCGTATCGTCCCTCGACGTGTCCGTCCAGGCCCAGATCATCAATCTGCTCGGCCAGCTCCAGCGGGACCTCGGCCTCGCGTACCTGTTCATCGCCCATGACCTCGCGGTCGTTCGCCAGATCTCTGACCGGGTGGCGGTCATGTACCTCGGGCGCGTGGTGGAGGTCGCCGATCGGGCGGCGATCTACACCCGTCCGCTCCACCCGTACACGCAGGCCCTGCTCCGGTCGGCGCCCGTGCCGGACCCGGTTGTCGCGAGGAGTCGTCGCGAGCCCGCGATTCGTGGCGACCTGCCCAGCCCGGCGGCCCCGCCGCCCGGCTGCCGGTTCAACACCCGCTGCCCGATCGCACAGCGCGGACTGTGCGACGTGGAGGTCCCGCCACTCCGAGAGCTGGCACCGGGCCAGTTCGTGGCATGTCATCTCGCCGAATCGCCGGGCGCCATGGAGCATGTGCCCGATGCGACGAGGATCCAGGCCAGCGCATGAGGCGGGCGAGTCGCCCGCGGCAAGAGGAGGAGCGTTCCATGAAGACCGGTTTCAGGAGGACCGTCGGCGGGCTCGCCGCGCTGACGCTTGCAGGTGCCCTCACCGGCTGCAGCCCGGCTGCATCGAGCTCCCCGACGGGCGGCTCACCGACGACGGGGGCGTCGCCGACACCGACTGAGGCCGCCGGGCCGGTCGAGAGCCTTCGAATGGCGATCGTCGGCGACGAGGGTTCGCTGAACCCCTACACGTATGTCACCGGGTTCCCGGGCTGGAACCTGCTGATGCTGCAGTACGACTCGCTCATGCACGTCAACGTCGATGGCGTGCCGCAGCCGTGGCTGGCCGACTCCGTCGAGGTGAGCGACGATGGCACGGCCTACACCGTCACCCTGAAGGACGGCATCGAATTCAACGACGGCGAGGCCCTCAGCTCGGCCGACGTCGCGTTCACCGTCTCGTACTTCCAGGCGAACACGCAGAGCCGGTTCACGCGGGCGCTCCGGTCCGTGGAATCGGTGGACACGCCGGATGACGCCACCATCGTCTTCAACCTGACGGGCCCGAATCCGTCCTTCCCGCTCCGGACGCTGGCCGACGTGCCGATCCTGCCGGAGCACGTCTGGGAGGACGTGACGACGCCCGCCGAGCACGTCTTCGAGTCGCCGACGAATGTCGGCACCGGCCCCTACGTGCTCGTCGAGCGAACGCCCGAGCAGTTCTACCGATTCGAGGCAAACGAGGACTACTTCGCGGGCGCACCGGCCGTCAGCGAGCTCCTCGTGATCCAGTTTGCGGACGATGCGGGGACCGTCGCCGCCCTCCGCGGCGAGGAGGTGGACATGATCGTCCGCCCCGTCGCCCCGGAGCAGATCTCGATCCTCTCGGCGGTGTCCGGGATCAAGATCAACCAGGGCCCGCAATACACGACCGACATGATCAACTACGACGTGACGAAGGCCCCGTTCAACCGGATCGAGGTTCGCCAGGCGATCTCGCTCGCGGTCGATCGCCAGGACCTCGTCGACACCGTCTACCTCGGCGGCGCCACGCCCGGCAGCGCGGGCTGGATCCATCCGTCCTCCCCTCGCTTCAACGACGCGGTCGAGACGGTCTACGACCTCGATGCGGCGATCGCGCTGCTCGAAGGCATCGGCGCGACCGACTCCGACGGGGACGACGTCCGCGAGCTCGACGGCGAGCCCCTCGTCGTGGAGCTGATCTCCCCGAGCAACAATTCGCTGCGGCTCCGCGTCGCCGAGCTCGTCCGCGAGATGCTGCTCGAGGCCGGCATCGATGCCCAGGTCGCGTCCGTCGAGCAGGCGACGTGGGAGGCCAAGGTCTGGCCCGACTTCGACGTCAGCAACGGCCGCGACTACGACATGGCGATCTGGGGCTGGTCGGCCCCCGTCCAGGCAGACCCGGGACAGATCGGCCAGCTCGTCCACTCCGACCCGGCGATCGGGTCGCTCAACCTGACGGGCTTCGCGAACGATCGCGCGGACGAGCTCGCTGAGGAGCTCGGTGTCACGGCCGAGGGGCCGCGTCGCCAGGAGATCCTCGACGAGATGCAGCTGCTCATCGCCGAGGAGCTGCCGTTCGTGCTCCTGCTCTACCCGGACGGTGCGTATGCGTACCGCTCGGACGTCTACGACGGCTGGCAGTTCATCACCGGCCTCGGGATCGTGGACAAGACATCGCTCCTCCCGGCGGAGGCTCGTCCATAACCCTGCTTCCGCTGCTGCGGACCCACCGAGGCTCGACGCCGTCGCGTCGGGCCTCGGTGACACGCTCATGACGTCGACGATCGTCTCCCGGCTCGGGCAGTACGTCATCGTCCTGCTCGTGGCGGTCAGCCTCAACTTCATGCTGCCGCGGCTCATGCCCGGCAATCCGCTGGCGCTCATCGCCGGTGCCGACGTCGGCCAGCTCACGCCGGAGCAGCGCCAGGAGGTGGTCGAGCGGGCCGGGCTCGACAAGCCGCTGCCCCTCCAGTTCGTCGGCTACCTCGGCGACCTCGTCACGGGCGACCTGGGCTACTCCTACCGCCAGAAGCGCCCGATCGCGGACATCATCATCGAGCGGCTCCCGTGGACGCTGCTGCTCGCCGGCACCTCGCTCGTGATCTCGGCGATCCTCGGGACGATCCTCGGCGCGATCTCCGCGTGGCGCCGCGGCCGGACCACGGACGTGGCCGCCCTCGTCGGGATGATCGCACTCGAGTCTCTGCCGTCGTTCTGGCTCGGGATGCTCCTCGTCTCGGTCTTCTCCGTCCAGCTCGGGATCTTCCCGTCGTTTGGTGCGCGCACGCCCGCCGGCGGTCTCGAGGGCTGGGATGCCGCCATGGACGTTGCCGGCCACGCCTTCCTACCGGTCCTGACCTTGTCCGTCCTGAGCGTTCCGGGGATCTACCTGACGATGCGGTACTCGATGCTCGGGATCATGGGCGAGGACTTCATCCGGACGGCTCGGGCGAAGGGCCTCGGTGAGCGCGCGATCCTCTTCCGGCATGCGGCTCGAAATGCACTCATCCCCGTCGTCACCGTCATCGCCCTCCGCCTCGGGTTCGCCTTCGGCGGAACGGTCGTGGTGGAGACGGTCTTCTCGTACCCCGGTCTCGGTCGGCTCATCTTCGAGGCCGTGAGCGGGCGCGACTACCCGGTGATGCAGGCGACCTTCCTCGTCTTCACCATCGCGGTCCTCATCTCCAACCTCCTCGCAGACTACCTCTACCCGCTCCTTGATCCGCGGGCGAGGGAGGCGTGATGGCCGACCCGTCGCTTCTCTCACCGCTGGACCCCGAGGTCGCCGAGATTCCCTCCGGCACCCTGCGGGCGGCCTCACGCCGACGCTGGCCGCGATCCACGACCGTCATCGGCGCGATCGGCGCCTTCCTCGTGATTGGCCTTGTGCTCGTGGCCGTGTTCGCCGGCCAGCTGAGCCCGTACGACCCGACCGAGCGCGTCGGGCGCCCGTTCCTGGCGCCGAGTCCGGAACATCCGCTCGGCACGAACGACATCGGCCAGGACCTCTTCAGCGAGCTCGTCCACGGGACGCGGATCTCGCTCACGGTCGGGGTCGTGGCGGCGCTCGTCTCGCTGATCATCGGGACGACCGTCGGGCTCTTCGCGGGGTTCTATCCGCGTCGTCTCGGCCGCGTCCTCATGCGCGGCGTCGACGTGATCCTCGTGCTGCCGTTCCTGCCGCTCCTCATCATCGTCGCGGCCTACCTGGGCCGCAGTCTGATCACGACGATCGTGGTGATCGGGTTGCTCAGCTGGGCAGGCGCTGCCCGCGTGATCCGGTCCCAGGTGCTGTCGCTGACGGAGCGGGACTACGTGATGGCGTCGCGGTCGATGGGTGGCACGGACGGCCACATCATGTTCCGGCACGTGCTGCCGCGGGTCCTCCTGCTGGCGATCGGCGTCTTCGTGTCCGCGACGAGCAGCGCGATCCTGCTCGAGGCTGCACTCAGCTTCCTGGGGCTCGGCGATCCGCTCCAGAAGAGCTGGGGCACGATGCTCTACTGGGCGCAGGTCCGGGGGGCGTTCCTCACGCCCGCCTGGCTCTGGTGGGTCCTTCCGCCCGGTCTCCTGATCGCCGCCGCCGCCCTCGGCTTCGCGCTGCTCGCCTTCGCGCTCGAGCAGCGGATCAACCCGCGACTCCGTCAGGGACGCTGACGGGTCGCCAGTCGCCGTCATCACCGAATCGGGAGGGTCTCCACCAGATGCCGCAGCCCCAGGTCACGGCGCTCCGGAACACCCACGGGTTCCAGCACGCCCAGGACGACTACTGGTATCGGCCGATGGTCATCGGCGACAACCTGTTCTCGTACGTCGCCCATGTCCCGCCGGGCGGCGACATGCCCGCCGACGCCGAGGAGGCAGAGCTGTTCGAGCTCTCGCTGTTCATGCTCGGCGGCACGTTGTTCGTGACCTGGGGGGACGAGCAGTTCGACGTCACCGCCGGGGACGGTCTCTTCATCCCGCGCGGCGTGGCTTTCGGCGTCCGCAACCGGACGGAAGAGGTCGCGAGCTTCTTCCTCACGTTCACGCCCCCGCCCGGCATCAAGAGCGAAGCCGAGATGGTCGAGCGATTCCGGAGCCTCGGGCGGTCCGTGAAGTCGCCGGCCGAGATGGCCGAGCTGGTCGGCCGGAGCCCGATCCCCGGCAACCCCTGACCCCGGCACCAACCCACCGGAGGAATCCATGGCAACCGTGCTCATGCTGGCCAGCTTCGGGCTGGAGATCGTCGAGTGTGCGGGCGCGCTCGTGCGGGCCCAGGAGGCCGGCGACGATGTCCACGCCGCGGTGCTCCTGTCGCGCGAGGAGAGCCGACCCCAGATCGTCGAGGCCGCTGCCCGCCTGGGCATCGAGCGGGTCGAGTTCCTCGGCTACGAGTACGGCGATGTCGGCACGGGCCCCGAGGCAAAGATGCCGCTCGTGGAGATGATCCGCCGCGTCAAGCCGGACATCGCGATCTTCCAGGATCCGGAACACGCCCAGCACGACCTCGACCCGGATCGACGCCTCATCGCGCTCCTCTACCCGGAGGCATTCGCGATGGCCAGCCGCGACTGGCGCGTGGAGGAGTGTGGCGGTCGCCCGCCGCACCCTGTCCCGACCTTCTACTACATGTCCCCGGAGCATCCCAACACGATCGTCGAGCTCAGCGGCATCTTCGAGCGGAAGGCGCACGCCCTGGAGGCCCTCGGCTACCAGATGGCCTTCAGCGCGGCGAGCACGCGCCGCCAGGTCTCGGCGGAGACGCTGCGCCTCGTGGTCCCGGAAGCCGACGCCCTTGACGATCGCGCCCTCGGCCTCGCGCTCCACCGCCAGTACGACCTGGCCCTTGCCCTGACGAGCGGGCTCGCGAGCCACTACGGTGCCGTGCTCGGCGAAGCCTATCGACGGGAGGGACCGGTGGTCGTTCGCCGGCTGGAGCCGTAGGCGTCCCGGCGACCGGGACGCGTGCAGCGAGGCCGCGGCCGGATCAGACGCCGGCGTCGTCCCGGACGGGGAGCGTGAACCGGAAGGTGGACCCGGCGCCGGGGGCACTCTCCAGCGACATCCGGCCGCCGTGGTGCTCCACGATCTGGCGCGAGATCGGGAGACCCAGGCCGGTGCCGCGCGGCTTGTCGGTGAGGGTGTCGCCGCCGGCCTGGCCGAACTGTTCCCAGACCTTCTCGTGGTCGGCCGGCGCGATGCCGATCCCGCTGTCCGCGACGGCGACCTCGATCTCGCCGGGCGTCGCAAGTCGTGCCGAGACCGTCACCGTCCCGGTCGGCGTGAACTTCACGGCGTT
>DASUMJ010000160.1:0-2515 GCA_036277775.1 Candidatus Limnocylindrales bacterium | reverse complement strand
CCGAGCAGAGCGCCGACCTCGGCGTGGTCATGGGCGTGTTCTGGTCGTTCGGTCTGGCGGTCCTGTTCCTCCTGTCGGGCGTCGGGGCGCGGTTCGCCCTGCGGCGTCGGACGTGGCAGGCATTCCTCCGGGAGCGCGTCGCCCGGCTGGTCGTGCCGTTCGTCGTCGCCGGCGTGCTCGTGCTCTCGCCGGTCCAGGCGTACATCGAGGCCGTCCACAAGGGCTACGGCGGGGGCCCATTCCTCGAGTTCGCGGTCCGCTGGATCGGCACGGCCCTCAACCCCCTCGACTGGACCGTCTCGCCGACGCTCTTCGGCCGCGGCTACCACCTCTGGTTCCTCGGCTTCCTGTTCGCGATCTCGGTCATCGCGCTGCCGCTGCTCGTCGGCCTCATGAGCCGCCTCGGCCGATCCCTGGTCGACGCAATCGCGCGCGCCCTCGCCTGGCGAGGCACGACGCTCGTCGCTGCCGTTCCGATCGTGATCCTCATGTCGATCGGGGTCTTCCTCGGCACCGCGGAGCACGACTGGTTCGAGCTGTGGTGGTACTTCGCCTACTTCGTCATCGGCTTCATCCTCGTGTCCGACGACCGCTTCCTCGCGGCGGTCCGGCGCGACGGCTGGGTCGCGCTGGCGACGGCCCTCGGCAGCACGGCGGTGCTGACGATGACGCCGGCCGCAGGGCTCCTCGACTCGATGACCGACGGCCTGGACGTCCCGCACCTCCTCGCCGGCGTGCTCTTCGGTCTCGAGGGCTGGGCCTGGACGCTCGTCATCCTCAACCTCGGCCTGCGCGTCGCCCGCCTCCAGCGTCCGGTCGCGCCGCACCTCAACGAGGCGGTTCTGCCGGTCTATGTCGTCCACCAGCCGGTGATCCTGGCGGTCGCGTTCTTCGTCGTCGGGTGGCCGGTCGGGCTGCTCGCGAAGTGGCTCGTCGTGTTCGGCGCCTCGGCGGCGATCACGCTCGCCCTCGTCGAGGTCGGGCTTCGGTTCCGGGTCACGCGCGCCCTCCTCGGCGCGAAGGTGCAACCGCTCGTGGCCCGCGTGCCGCCGGTGGTTCGTGTTCCGGGAGCGCGGCCGATCGCGGCCGCGCGCCACGAGAGCCGCGACCCGGTGGTGTACGGCGAGCCGATCGCCACCGCCGGGACCTGGGCGGACCCGCGCCATGCTTGAGGTCGCCGATCGGCCGGCGGTCGTCGCCCGACCGTGGCTGGCCGGATACGACCCGGACGTCCCCGTCTCGCTCGACTATCCGGACGTCCGCCTCGACGGGCTGCTGCGTCGCTCGGCCGCCCGCTATCCGGACCAGCCGGCGCTCGTCTTCTACGGCCGAGCGACGACGTATCGGGAACTCGACGACGCGGTCGATCGGCTCGCCGGCGGCTTTCACCGCCTTGGCCTTCGTCCGGGCGACCGGGTCGCCCTCTTCATGCCGAACTGCCCGCAGCTCGTGGCGAGCTTCTCCGCGATCTGGCGGGCCGGCTGCGTCGCGGTGCCCGTCAATCCACGGGCCTCGGGTCCGGAGCTGTCCCGCCAGCTCGCCGATGCCGGTGCCGCGGCAGCGATCGTCCTCGACCGCCTGTGGCTGCGCCTCCGCGACGTCGCCCTGCCGGAGACGCTCCGGTCCCTCGTGGTGGCGGATGCGGCCGACGACCTGCCGTTCGCCCTGCGCCTCGGCGCGCGGATCCAGGCGCTGACCTCGCCCCGAGGCTCCGTCGTCGCGGAGGGAGCGGAGGTCCTCCGCTTCCGCGAGCTCGCCCGGCGGGGCAGGGCTCCGACGGCGGCGCCCGCCGCCGGGCGGCGCGACCCGGCACCCGAGCACCAGGATCCCGCGGGGCCCGGACGCGCGGGCCCCGGTCGCGCGGGGCCCGGTCCCGACGACCCGGCGGTCCTCCTGTACACCGGCGGCACGACCGGCCTCCCGAAGGCCGCCATCCTCACCCACCGGAACCTCGTCGCGAACGCCTGCCAGCTCGCAGCCTGGGCGTCGAGCCTCGACGACGGCGCCGAGGTCATGCTCTCGGCGCTGCCGCTCGCCCACGGCTACGCGATGACCGCGTGCATGAACATCTCGGTCCTCCGGGGCTGGACCCAGGTCCTCGTCCCGGACCCTCGCGACCTGGAGCGGCTCCTCGACGAGATCGAGCGCTGGCGGGTCACCGTCTTCCCGGGCGTGCCGACGCTCTACGCGGCGATCTGCGACCACCCCGAGGTCGCGTCGGGCAAGCGCAACCTCCATTCGATCGAGGCCTGCATCAGCGGCGCGGCGGCCCTCCCGGCCGGGATCGAGGACGAGTTCGAGCGGCTGACCGGCGGGCGGCTCGTCGAGGGCTACGGCCTCTCCGAGGCGTCGCCGGCGACGCACTGCAACCCGCTCGGGATGGGCGACCGGAACGGCGCCATCGGCCTGCCCCTGCCGGACACCGACTGCCGCCTGGTCGACGTGGAGACGGAGACGCACGAGGTCGGGCCCGGCGAGCCGGGGGTCCTGTGCATCAGCGGACCGCAGGTCATGG
>DASUMJ010000159.1:0-4354 GCA_036277775.1 Candidatus Limnocylindrales bacterium | reverse complement strand
CGCCCTCGGGCAGTCGTGGGTCGCGGGCGTCGCGCTCGGCCCGATCGTCGCCGCGGCGGCGCAGGCCGGCGACCTCGCCGAGTCGATGCTGAAGCGGGCCGCCGGGGCGAAGGACTCCGGGCGGCTCATCCCGGGCCACGGCGGCCTCCTCGACCGCGTCGACTCGTTCCTGTTCGCTGCCCCTGCGGTGCTGCTCTATGTCGTTGTCGTCTTCGACTGAGCCGGCCGCCGCGGGCGGCCCGCTCAGTATCGCCCTGCTCGGCTCGACCGGCTCGATCGGTCGCCAGGCGGTCGACGTCATCGAGCGCGACCCATCGTTCAAGGTGGTTGCGATCGCCGGCGGGCGAAATGCGGCCGTCCTCGGGGAGCAGGCCCGCCGGCTCCGTCCCGAGGTCGTCGTCCTCGGCGACCCGGCCGCGCGGCACGGGCTTGGGGAGCTGCCCGCCGGCACCCGGCTGGCGTTCGGCGACGCGGCGCTCGAGGCCGTCGCCGGGCGCCCCGACCTCGACCTCCTCGTCGTCGGGACCGGCGGCATGGTCAGCCTCCGGCCGGTGCTTGCCGCGCTCCGCGCCGGGACCGCGGTCGCGACCGCGAACAAGGAGACGCTCGTCGCGGGCGGTCACCTCGTCATGCCGCTGGCACGCGATCTCGCGGCGGCCCGTGCCGCGACCGATGCCCGCCACCCGCTCGCGAGCGCGCTCGGCTGGGTCCGCCCGATCGATTCGGAGCACTCCGCGATCTGGCAGTGCCTTGCCGGCGAGGATCAGGCGGCCATCGCCCGGCTGATCCTCACCGCGTCGGGCGGGCCGTTCCTCGACCTCGATGCCGACGCGCTCCGCGATGTCACCGCGGCTGCGGCGCTCCGCCATCCGACGTGGCGGATGGGCTCGAAGATCACGATCGACAGCGCGACCCTGGCGAACAAGGGCCTGGAGGTCATCGAGGCCCACTGGCTGTACGATGCCGCGTACGAGGCGATCGACGTCGTGATCCACCCGCAGTCGGTCATCCACTCGGCCGTCCAGTTCGTCGACGGCTCCCTCAAGGCCCAGCTGGGCACCCCGGACATGCGCCTTCCCATCCAGTACGCCCTGACCTATCCGGAACGACGCCCCTCGCCGGCGGCGGCGCCCGATCTCGTGGAGATCGGCCGCCTCGAGTTCCGCGCGCCGGACGAGGTCCGGTTCCCGGCGCTCCGGATCGCCCGCGACGCCGGCCGAGCCGGCCCGTGGGCCACGGCCGCGCTCATCGCCGCCGACGAGGTCGCCGTCGCCCGGTTCCTCGACGGCAGCCTCGACTTCCCCGGAATCCCGCGACTCCTGGCCGCCGCCGTCGAGCGATTCGGAACCGGCACCCCCGACCCCGGCGTCGAGGACCTGGTCGCCCTCGAGGCGGAGATCCGCAGCACGTACGCCGCAGGGGTGGTCGCTTGAACGAGATCGTCCGGACGCTCATCACCGTCGTCCTGTTCTTCGGGATCCTCGGGGTCCTCGTCCTGGTCCACGAGATCGGCCACTTCGTGACCGCCCGGCTGTTCCGGGTCCGGGTCCTCGAGTTCGGGGTCGGCTTCCCGCCGCGGGCCAAGGTCCTCCGCGACGTCGGCGAGACCGTCTACACGCTGAACTGGCTGCCGATCGGCGGCTTCGTGAAGCTCGAGGGCGAGGACGGCGACGAGCCCGACGATCCGCGCTCGTTCTCGGCCCAGGCCCTCTGGAAGAAGCTCGTCATCCTCGTCGCGGGCGTCGTCATGAACATCGCCCTGGCGTTCGCGATCTTCGCCGGCATCGCCTTCACCGGCGACCCGGCGATCGGGGTCTACGTGCCGTACGTCGAGCCGGGATCGCCGGCCCAGGTCGCCGGACTCCGGGTCGGGGACGTCGTCGAGCGGGTCGACGGCCGGGCCTTCAGCGCATTCGGACCGGGCTCGGTGCTCCAGGACCTCCGCGCCAAGGCCGGCGAGACGGTGATCCTCACGATCCGCCGCGATGGGCGGGTCGTCGAGCTGACGGCCGCCCTCCGGACGCAGGCCGAGGTCGAGGACGGCAAGGGCGCGCTCGGCATCGGTCAGCTGCCCGACTACCCGCTCCAGAGCCGGACGACACCGGACCGGATCCCATACGCGTTCGGCGAGGCGGTCGGCGTCGGGGCCCAGCGGACCGTGGACGCGACGCGGCTCATCATCGACGGCGTCGGCCAGCTCGTGACCGCGATCGTGACCCGCCCGACCGAGCCGCCGCCCGCCGCCGGTCCCGTCGGGATCGCGACCCAGATCGGCGACGTGTTCTGGAACCTCGGCCCGCTCGTGACGCTCTATCTCGCCGCGATCCTGTCCGCGAACCTCGCGGTCGTGAACATCCTGCCGTTCCCGCCGCTCGACGGCGGCCGGATGCTCATGCTCGTGCTGAAGCGGCTCGTCGGCCAGCGGATCTCGCTCCGGGCCGAGCGCCTGACCTACTTCGTGGGCTTCGCGATGCTCCTCGCCTTCCTCGTCTGGGTGACCGCGTTCGACATCGCGCGCCAGCTCGGCGGGGGATAGCCGTGGCCGGCCAGGAGCACCTCCGCCCGCGCCGGCGGGCCACCGTGTCGGTCGACGTCGGCGGTGTCCTCGTCGGCAGCGCCCATCCCGTCGTCGTCCAGTCGATGACGAATACGGACACGGCGGACGCGGACGCGACCGCGATCCAGGTCGCCCGGCTCGCGCATGCCGGCAGCCAGCTCGTCCGCGTCACCGTGAACACGGACGCGGCGGCCGCGGCAGTGCCGGAGATGCTCCGCAAGCTGGCGGACCTCGGCGTGGCGGTGCCGGTGATCGGCGACTTCCACTACAACGGCCACCAGCTCCTCGTCGAGCATCCGGCGACCGCCGCCGGGCTCGCGAAGTACCGGATCAACCCCGGGAACGTCGGCGGCAAACGGCACGACGAGAACTTCCAGACGATCATCCGGGTCGCCATCGAGCACGACAAGCCCGTCCGGATCGGGGTGAACTGGGGATCGCTCGACCAGGCCCTCCTGACCGAGCTCATGGACGCCAACGCCCGGACGTCGGAGCCGCGCGACGCGCGCGACGTCATGATCGAGGCGATGATCGAGTCGGCGATGCGGTCGGCCGAGCTGGCCGAGGCGACCGGCCTCCGGCACGACCGGATCATCCTCTCGGCCAAGGTGTCCCGGGTCCGCGACCTCGTCGACGTCTACCGGATCCTCGCGACCCGCTCCGACTACCCGCTCCACCTCGGGCTGACGGAAGCCGGGCTCGGGATGAAGGGCATCGTCGCATCGACCGCCGGCCTCGCGATCCTGCTCGAGCAGGGGATCGGGGACACGATCCGGGTCTCGCTCACGCCGGCGCCGGGCGGCGAGCGCGAGGAGGAGGTCCGGGTCGCCCAGCAGGTCCTCCAGTCGATGGGCCTCCGCTCGTTCCTGCCGCAGGTCAGCGCGTGTCCCGGCTGCGGCCGGACGACCTCCACGTTCTTCCAGGAGATGGCCGAGCAGATCCAGGGCCACATCCGGGCCCGGATGCCCGAGTGGAAGGAGACCCACCCGGGCGTCGAGGAGATGACCGTCGCCGTCATGGGCTGCGTCGTGAACGGCCCCGGCGAGTCGAAGCACGCCGACATCGGGATCAGCCTGCCGGGCACGTTCGAGGACCCGGTGGCGCCGGTGTTCGTCGACGGCAGGCTCGACCGAACGCTCCGCGGCGAGGGCCTCGTCGACGAGTTCATCGAGATCCTCGAGGCCTACGTCGAGCGCCGCTATCCGGCGGGCGTGCCGGCCGCCTGAGGCCTCCCGGCGGGGGAGCCGCGACGCTCCGCGCGCCGCTCCTCCGATCGACGGTCCACCACCCCGGGTGTATACTCCGCGGCGAATCGAAACGGCCGCCTCGTGGACGTGGGTGACCCCCACGTCTTCTTTTTCGGGGGTCGGCCCACGCAACGAACAGCATGGAGGGCGAAGCGACCATGAGTCGAGATTTCGTCGGTGCCCTCCTCCAGCTCAACGCCGAGAAGCAGGTTCCCCGCGAGCAGCTCATCCGGACCGTGGAGGAAGCGATCCAGGCCGCGTACCGCCGGATCGCCAACGAGGAGGACATCCACGTCCGGATCGACGGCGAGAGCGGGAAGATCCGCGTCTTCCGGGCGCGCACGGCGGTCACCGAGGTGGAGGACCCGCTCACCGAGTTCACGGTCGAGGAGGCGCGGGCCCACAAGGCGGATGCCGTCGCGGGTGAGCTGGTCGAGATGGAACAGCTCGACGGCGACGTCTTCGGGCGCATCGGCGCCCAGACGGCGAAGCAGGTCGTCCTGCAGCGCCTCCGCGAGGCGGAGCGGGACGTCGTCTACGACCAGTTTGC
>DASUMJ010000158.1:0-2957 GCA_036277775.1 Candidatus Limnocylindrales bacterium | reverse complement strand
CTCCCAGCCGCGGCGGATCCCGAGGACCTCGGCCCCGAGCTCCGTCGCCCGGTAGGTGACGCTCTTGATCACGGAGTTGAGGCCCGGCACGTCGCCGCCGCCGGTGAGGATCCCGATTCGGAGCTGTCGTCGCATCGCGCCGAATCCTAGACCTCCCCGGCGCGCCGTGAGGGTTGCGGCACGGATACGGCCCCCGGCGCGGACCCCGTATCATCGGGCCATGAACTACGAGCTCTTCATGGGCGAGGCGCTCGCGGAGGCCCGCGCCGCGCTCGCCCGCGGCGAACGACCGCACGCCGCGGTCGCGGTGATGGACGAGGCGATGGTCGCCCGGGGCCATGACCGGGTCGTCCAGACGAACGACCCCACCGCCCACGCCGTGATCGTCGCGCTGCGCGAGGCATCCCGGCGTCTCGGGACCTCCCGGCTCCAGGACGTGACGATCTTCTCGACGATCGAGCCGTGCGCGATGTGCGTCGGCGCGATGCTGAACAGCGACGTCGATGCGCTCGTCTATGCCGTGCCGAACCGCGAGGACGGCGCCGCAGGGACCGTCCTCCAGCTCGCCGATCACCCGGGGCTCGGACGCCGGCTCAAGGTCGTCAGCGGGATCCGCCGCGACGAGGCGGAGGAGCTGTACGCGACGACGACCGCAGCCGGATAGGCTGCCGCCGGGCGGAGTCGGCTTGCCGTCGCGGCACCGTGCCGGCTCGCCAGCCCTGCGCGGCACCCCGGCCGGCCCCGGCGGACCCGGCCGGAACCTCCTGCTATCCTCTCGCGCGGAGAGGTGTCCGAGTGGTTGATGGTGCCGCTCTCGAAAAGCGGTGTGCGAAAGCACCGTGGGTTCGAATCCCACCCTCTCCGCCACCCGCCCACCCGGAGCGCCGGCCGCGCACCACCCGGGCGTGACGGCCTCGGGCCGGGCGCTCGTCGCCCGTTGGACGCGCCTCCAGCCGGTCCCGGGGCTTGAGGCCATCCGGCTCCACCTCGCCGACGAGGCGCTGCCGCTGTGGCGAGCCGTCCAGCTGGAGACCCGCGACCCGGATGCGGCGCTGCCGTTCTGGGCGTTCGCCTGGGCCGGCGGCCTCGCGATCGCCCACTACCTTGGCGATCACCCGGAATCCGTCGCCGGACGGCGGGTCTTCGATGTCGGGTCCGGCTCGGGCCTCTGCGCGATCGCCGCGATGCGCGCCGGAGCCGCCAGCGCCATCGCCGCAGACATCGATCCGCTCGCCGCGGTGGCGATCGCAAGGAACGCGAGCGCCAACGGCCGGCGCGTCACGGTCCGGTTGCGGGACGTCCTGCTCGACGAGCCGCCTGCCGCCGACGTCATCCTCGCCGGCGACTGCTGGTACGAGGCCCGCCTTGCGGAGCGGGTCCTGCCGTGGCTCCGGCGGGCACGCCGGCAGGGCATCGACGTCCTGATCGGCGACCCCGGTCGCGCCGCCCTGCCGGCGGCAGCGCTCGTGGAGCTCGCCTGCTACCGGGTCCGGACCACGACGGAGCTCGAGGACCTGGCCCTCAAGGACGCCCGGGTCTATGCGCTCCGGGATGACGTGGAGACGGACCGGTGAGCGGCTACGTCGCGATGGCGGCCGCACGGCGCGACCTTGGTCGCGCCGTCCCCGGCCTGACTTCCTCTAGACTCGCTCCCGCGGGAGAGGTCGCCTAGTGGACTATGGCGCCGCACTGGAAATGCGGTTCGCGGCAACGCGTCGAGGGTTCGAATCCCTCCCTCTCCGCCATCGTTCGCCTCGCGGACGAGCCATGCCGGCGGGCCGGGCCGGAGTCGTCCAGACCGCGGACCCGGGTCGGGGTATCCTTCGGGGGCCGTGCTAGGCGGGGAACTAGCGGTGCCCTGTACCTGCAATCCGCTCCAGCAGGGCTGAATTCCCCCTCGAGGTCACCGCGCTCGGAGGCCGCTGCCCCAGGCGACGTTGAGGATCGGGTCCCGCGCAGCGGCGAATCGCGAACCGTGTCAGGTCCGGAAGGAAGCAGCACTCAGCGAAGCTCGTCGGGTGCCGCGGAACGGCCTGGTCCGAGCCGCCTTCGGTGGTGGGCCCGGGTGGCGGTCGATCGACGGGGGGTGCACGGCAACTTCTCGCCCGTCCGGGGTCGACCAGGGAGCCCGTGATCCAGACCACGTCGCATCAGGCCATCTACCGCCGCTGGCGCGCCCAGACGTTCGGCCAGATCGTCGGCCAGGAGGCCGTCGTCGAGACGCTCCGGAATGCCGTCCGCACCGGCCGCGTCTCGCACGCCATCCTCTTCGTGGGCCCGCGCGGAACGGGCAAGACGTCGCTGGCGCGGATCCTCGCCAAGGCGATCAACTGCACGAACCTCCAGGACGGCGACCCTTGTGATGCCTGCCCGTCGTGCGTTGCGATCCGCGAGGGCCGGGCGATGGACCTCGTCGAGATCGACGCCGCCTCGAACCGCGGCATCGACGCGATCCGCGATCTCCGCGAGCGGATCAACTATGCCCCGACCGACCTCAGGCGCAAGGTCTACATCCTGGACGAGGCGCACCAGATCACGAAGGACGCCTGGAACGCGCTCCTCAAGTCGCTCGAGGAGCCGCCCGACTTCGTCGTGTTCATGTTCGCGTCGACCGAACCCTCCGGCTTTCCGCCGGCCATCCTGTCGCGCCTCCAGCGGTTCGACGTGCGGCGCCTGACGATCCCCGAGATCGAGGGCAAGCTCCGCCGGATCCTCGATGCCGACGGACGCACGATCGAGCCAGCGGCCCTGACCCTGATCGCCCGGCTCGCGGCCGGCGGCATGCGCGACGCGGAATCGATCCTCGACCAGCTCCTGTCGGCCGGCGGCGACCACCTCACGGCCGACGGCGTCCGGGATCTCCTCGGCCTGGCGGACGCGGAGACCGTCGCCGGCTACGGGCGGGCCCTCGCGACCGGCGACGTGGCAGCCGGGATCGGCGTCCTCGACGCGCTCGA
>DASUMJ010000157.1:0-2379 GCA_036277775.1 Candidatus Limnocylindrales bacterium | reverse complement strand
ATGAGCCCGATGGACCTCAGCGCCGGCGGGTGAAGACGACCGAGGTCTCGGTCCGCACCGGCAGCCGCTCGGGGCTCTTCGACCTCACGGCCGAGTGCGAGCGGTTCGTGGCGGGCGGGGGCGACGGGCTGCTGAGCGTCTTCGTGCCGCACGCCACGTGCGGGGTCGTCGTCATGGAGCTCGGCGCCGGCTCCGACGAGGACCTCCTCGCCGCCCTCGAGCGGCTGCTCCCGCGCGACGACCGCTGGCGGCATCGGCACGGCTCGCCGGGCCACGGCGCAGATCACGTCCTGCCGCTCCTCGTCGCGCCGTCCGTGACCGTCCCCGTCGTCGGCGGACGGCTCGGGCTCGGGACGTGGCAATCGATCGCCCTCCTCGACACGAACGTCGACAACCCGACCCGGACGGTCCGGCTGAGCCTCCTCGAAGGCTGAGCCGGGACACGCGGGCCGACGTGGGCCGACGCGTGGCTCCCGCAGCTCAGCGCTCGGCGCGGGTGATCGCCAGGATCTCCTCGCCGTAGCGGGCGAGGCGGGACGGGCCCATGCCCTTCATGCGCCGCAGCGCCGGGACGGTCGTCGGCCGCTGGTCGGCGATGTCGATGAGGAGCGAGTCCGGCGCCACGACATACGCCGGGACGCCATCGGAGCGTGCGGTCGTGAGGCGCCACTCGCGGAGCGCGGACATGAGCGGCGAATCGTCGTCGCGGGCGCGTGACGCGCGGCCGGCGTGCATCGGCGCGCCGGGGAGGACGGTGACGCGGCCGGGCACGCCCGCCCGGCCCTCGAGCGCGGCGAGGAACCGGCTGGGCCGGCGTCGACCGGTGTCGCGGCGCTCGGCCCAGGAGAGGGCGAGGTGCCGGCGGGCCCGCGTCAGGCCGACGTAGAGGAGCCGGCGCTCCTCGGCCAGCTCCGCGTCGGTGTCGGCCTGGCGGATCGGGAGGGTCCCCTCCTCGAGCTGCGGCAGGATCACGGCGTCCCACTCGAGCCCCTTCGCCCGGTGGAACGTCAGGAGGTTCACGCCCTCGGCGGATCCCTCGGCCTCGGCGCCGGCACGGGCGGCGAAGTCGGCGAGGAGCCCGTCACGGTCGAGCTCGGGGTTGGCGGCGGCCGCCTCGGCGGCAAGCTCGATGACGAGCGCGAGCGAGGCGGTCCGCTCGCGGGCCGCCGGCCCGCCGCTGTCGTCGCCTGCCACGTAGCCCATCTCGGCCACGAGCCGGGACTCAAGCAGTGACGCCAGCATCGGGCCGCGCGCCGTCAGGGGCACGCGGCGCAGGAGTCGGAGCGCGTCGCGGACCTCGGGCCGCTCGAAGAACCGCTGGTCGCGGACCCGGAACGGGATCCGCGCCTTCGTCAGCGCCGCCTCGATCGGCGGGATCTGGGCGTTGACCCGGACGAGGACGGCGATCTCGGCCGGTGCCGTGCCGGCGTCGATCAGGGTTCGCGCGGACGCGACCACGTGCGCGAGCTCCGCGTCGCCGTCGGCAAATCGGCGGATCGTCGGTGCCGACCCGGCCGGCATCGTCGGCACGAGCTGCTTCCGTCGGCCCTCAGCGGCCAGGAGCCGGTTGGCGAGCGCGAGGATCTCCGGCGAGGAGCGGTAGTTCCGCGACAGCGTGATCTCGCGGGCGCCCGGGTGGCGCTCCACGAAGCCGGTGAGGTAGTCCGACGTGGCCCCGGTGAACGTGTAGATCGTCTGGTCCTCGTCGCCGACGACGCAGAGATCGTCACGGTCGCCGAGCCAGAGCTCCAGGAGCCGCTGCTGCAGCGGGTTCGTGTCCTGGTACTCGTCGACGCTGAACCAGCGCTTCCGGGCCCGAACCGTGGCCGCGGCGTCCGAGTCGGTCTCGAGGAGGTCGACCGTCTCGGTGAGCAGGTCGTCGAAGTCGATGCGCCCGGCTCGGACCTTCGCCCGCTCGTAGTCGCCGAAGACCCGGACGACGAGGTCGGCGGGGATGGGCGGCTCGCGACCCGCGGCGGCGGCCTCGCGCTCGTAGGCTCGCGGCGCGATCCGCCGGGCCTTGGCCCACTCGATCTCGTCCGCGAGGTCCTTCGACGGGGTGAAGCGGTAGTGGCCGGGCAGCTGGCGGGCGAGCCGGCCGATGATCGGCAGCTTCGAATCGAGGAGCTCGGGCAGCGGCGCGCCGTCGTGACGAGCCGGCCAGAAGTGCCGGAGCTGCGAGAGCGCGTGGGCGTGGAACGTCCGCGCCGTGACACCCGCAAGCCCGAGTCCCCGGAGCCGCTCGACCATCTCCTTCGCGGCCTTGTCGGTGAACGTGACGACGAGGACCTGGTCGCCCGGCACGACCTCGGTCGCGATCGCGTAGGCCGTCCGGCGGCTGATGACCCGGGTCTTGCCGCTCCCCGCGCCGGCGTGGAT
>DASUMJ010000156.1:0-9574 GCA_036277775.1 Candidatus Limnocylindrales bacterium | reverse complement strand
CCGCCGACTCGCTCGCGGCCTTGACGGCATGAACCGTCGTAATGACGGGTCTGATACCTGCGGTCCACTATGAATCCACCATGCGTTGGAAGCGAGCAAGCACGTCCCAGGTCACGGACCGGCGAGGCGCCGGCGGTCTCGGGGGACTCGGCGGCCTCGGCCGCCTCGGCGGCGGTGGCGGCGGCATCCCGCTCCCGATCGGCGGGGGCATCGGCGGGATCGTCATCGTCGTCATCTTCATCATCGCCATGGTCATGGGCGGCGGCAGCGGCGGGCTCGGCGGTCTCGGCGGCGGTGGTGGTGGCGGGGACGGCGCTTCGTCGCTCGACCCGAACGACGAGCAGGCCCAGTTCATCAACGCCGTGACCGTCGACGTCCAGGGCTTCTGGGAGGCCGAGTTCGCGGACGAGGGCCGTGACTACGGCGAGACGACGCTCGTCCTCTTCAGCAGCGCCACGAACACGGGCTGCGGCCAGGCGTCCTCGAGCACCGGGCCGTTCTACTGCCCGCTCGACGACCACGTCTACCTGGATACGACGTTCTTCGATGCGCTCGCGTCGCGGCTCGACGCCCCCGGCGACTTCGCGCAGGCGTACGTCATCGCCCACGAGTTCGGCCACCACGTCCAGGACGAGCTCGGGATCCTCGGCTCGGTCCAGGACCAGATGCAGTCGAATCCGGACGCCGCGAACGAGCTCTCGGTGCGGCTGGAGCTCCAGGCCGACTGCCTGGCCGGCATGTGGGGCCACTCGGTCTGGACCGACCCGGACGACGAGAACGTCCAGTCGATCACCCAGGAGGACATCCAGGAAGGGATCGACGCGGCCGAGGCGGTCGGCGACGACCGGCTCCAGGAGCAGGCCACGGGACGGGTCGATCGCGAGAGCTGGACGCACGGCTCGTCCGAGCAGCGCGTGCGCTGGTTCAACGTCGGCTTCAACGAAGGCACGCTCGAGGCCTGCGACACCTTCACGGCGTCGGATCTCTAGCCCATCGCGGGCGCGGGCCCCAGCGGCCGCCTACTTGACCTTCGCCGGCATGGTCCGGGTGAAGCCGATCGATCGCTCGAGCCACGGGTCGATCGCGTCGTCGCTCGCGGCGACCTCGGCCGGGAGGACGACGTAGCGGCCCATCGACCGCCCGGGCATCGGCTCGAAGGGTCCGGCCCCGGGCAGCTCCAGGAGCGCCTCGCGGTCCGGCTCGGACAGCCGGACCCACCACTGCTGGGCGAACAGGCCGGTGAACATGTTCCCGCCGATCCAGGCGCACGGATAGCCGAACATCGGCTTCAGGACGATGTCCGGCGCGGCGTGGCGGGCGAGCACGTCACGGAACCGCTCGACGAGCTCGGGCGACGATTTCTCGAACTTCGGCATCTCGGGCATGGGGTCGACCTCCAGTCAGGCGATCGCTACGCTACCCCGTCAGCACGTCGAAGGAGGGATCGCGTGGCCGAGAAGACGATCGACGGGTACATCGCGTCGCTGTCGGACTGGCGCGGGACGGCCGTCCGGCAGCTCCACGAGGCGATCGGGGCGGCTGCGCCGGACGCGACCGCTGCGATCAAGTGGGCCCAGCCGGTCTACAGCTCGAACGGGCCGTTCGCCTACATCAAGGCGTTCCCGCGGTCGGTGAACGTGGGATTCTGGCGCGGCGCCGAGCTCCCGGACCCGGACGGCCTTCTCGAGGGCGACGGCGACCGGATGCGCCACGTCACGCTCCGCAGCCTCGAGGCGGTCGACGCCGCAGCGATCGATGCCTTCGCCCGCGAGGCCGTCCGCCTGAACCGCGAGCGCGGCGACCCGACCCGGCGGAGCTGACGCTAGATCCGGATCCGCCAGCGGACGCCCAGGGCGTCGACCTCGCGCGCCGGGGAATCCGAACGGGCCCCGACCCCCAGGATCTCGACCACCGCCGGGTTCCAGAACGGGGCGCCGTGGTTGAGCCGGACTGCCTGCGACGCGACGGCCGCGGTCGCGCCGCGCGGATCGACGTTCTCGAAATCGATCCCCACCGTGCGCCCATAGGCGGCAGCGGCCGCCGCGACGTCCGGGACCGGCAGCTCGAGCGCCGCGACCCGGGCCGGGCCGCCCAGGGGGTGCGCAAGGCCGGCCCGCGCGGCTCGCGCCGCCTCGCCCCACTCCGCGCCGACCAGCTCGTGCTCGATGACGAACGGCGGCTCCGACGGCCCGAGCTCGGGCGGGAACGAGGCTCGCCACCGGACGGCTTCGCCGTCGGGCCGGGTCCGCGACCGAATCTCGACCTCGCTGAGCTCCGAGCCGCCGGCCCGGAGGCGCTCGAGGTCACGCTCGAGGCCGTCGCTGGCCACGGCGTACGACACCAGCCCGGCCTGGCCGGCATCGAGCGTCTTCGCCACGACCGCCGAGACGATGCCGTTTCGGGCGAGCGAGGCGTCGAAGAGCCCGATCAGCTCGACGTACGTGTCACCGAGCCACGCGAGCCGGTTGAAGGTGCCCCACGCCGGGTGCCGGCCACCGCCGGTACAGGTGAGGCCCACCGATCGCTCCAGCTCCGCGGCGGCCGCGTCCGGGTCCCCGACGGCGACGACGAGATGATCGAGTCCGAGCAGCATGGCCCCCTCCAGCGGTCCCGCCGATTCTCGCACGGCTCACGCCCGCACCTTCCCGCCGGCCGCGAAACCAAGCTACCCTGCAGCGACGATGGACACGATCCTCGGCCGCCGCGAGCCGCCCGGCCCCGTCCCGCCCGCCGTCGCGCGGGCGCGCTGGGAGGCGCTGCTCGGCAGCGGCCAGCCGATCCTCGCCGACGGCGCGATGGGGACGATGCTCTTCGCGGCGGGCCTCCAGTTCGGTGATCCGCCCGAGGTCTGGAACGTGACCCAGCCAGACGTCGTCCGGCGGATCCATCGGGGCTACCTCGAGGCCGGGTCGCGGATCGTCCTGACCAACACGTTCGGCGGCAACCGGCTCCGGCTCGGCTTCCACGGCAACGAACGACGGGTCGGCGAGCTCAACCAGATGGCCGCGGTGATCCTGCGGGCCGAGGTCGACGCCGCGGGCGGGAACGCGCTCGTCGCCGGCGACATCGGCCCATCCGGCTCGATCATGTTCCCGATGGGCCCGCTCGAGTTCGACGAGGCGGTCGACGTCTTCGCGGAGCAGGCAGCGGCGCTCGTCGCCGGCGGGGTGGACCTGGTCTGGATCGAGACGATGTCCGACCTGGACGAGATCCGGGCGGCGATCGAGGGCGTCCGGCGGGCCGCGCCCGAGATCCCGCTCATCGCGACGATGACGTTCGACACCCGCGGCCACACGATGATGGGCGTGTCGCCCGAGCGGGCGGCCGAGGCCCTCGTGCGACTCGGCGCCGACGCGATCGGCGGGAACTGCGGCAACGGCCCGGACGAGCTGATCCCGGTCGTCGCGAAGATGCGGGCCGCGGCTCCCGACGCCCTGCTCGTCGCGAAGTCGAACGCCGGGATGCCGGAGCTGGTGGATATGAAGGCCGTCTACCGCGCCGAGCCCGCGGTCATGGCCGCGTACGCCCGTGAGGTCCGAGAGGCCGGGGCGACGATCATCGGCGCCTGCTGCGGATCGACGCCGGCCCACCTCGGCGCGATGGCGGAGGCCCTCGCCGGCTGAGCGATCGGCGTCCCGGCCGGGCCTGCGCACCGCGAACGGTCAGGGCGCGGCGCGAAGCATCAGCCCGGCGTTGCCGCTCCGGAGGGTGAGGAGGTCCGCCTCGATCGTGTAGGCGACGGGCTCGCCGAGGACGTTCACGATCGCCTGCTCGACGGCCATGACGCCCGGCGGGCAGGCCTTCTTCGTGAGCCCGATCGGCCCGAACGTGAGGGTCGTGCCGGTGATCTGGACGGCCCCGCCGCCCTGGTTGCAGCCGCCCTCGACCTGGACCGTGCCCGCCGTGAACGTCAGCGCGGCCGCGACGCCGGCGGGGACGCTCGACACGGCGTCGCCCGAGATGATGCCGTCGAGGACCCAGCGGGTGCCGAGGAGCTCGCGGTCGGGGTCGGCGATCTCGCGGTCGAGGAGGGTGACCGTCGTGTCGCCGCGGGTCAGGGTCAGGGTGTCGCCGTCGAGGGCGATCGTGGCCCCGTCCAGGAGCGCCGCGACCCACGTGTCCTGGGCCATGAGCGGCGGGTCACAACCCATCTCGGTGGTCGCGAGCTGCCCGGCACGAAGCGTGTCCCCGTCGACCGAGTAGGCCCCGCTCATCGAGTTGCAGCCGGCGTTGACCGAGATGTGGCCGTCGAGGAAGGAGATCCGGATGGTCGACCCGGGGACGAGGTCCTGGCCCGCGACCTGCGTCGAGAGGAAGGTGCGGCCGTCGAGACCCTGTGGCCCGTTGCCGTTCGGCGGATCGCTCGGACCGGGCGTGCCGCCGCCCCCGGCGCCGGAGGAGCAGGCGCCGAGGACGACGATCGCGGTGACGGCGAGGACGATGACCGCGGTTCGGGTTCGCATGGCCCAAAGACGGTGGCCGCGCTCCGCGGTTCCCATCACATGCCGCGGCGGTCGGGCGCGGCGTAGCGGGGGCCGAACTTCGGCGCCTCGATCCCGCTCACCTCGAGCAGCCGGACGACACGCGCCCGGTGGCCGCGCCATGGTTCGAGGAGCTCGAGCATCCGGGCATCCGTGGCCCGGGGTTCGCCCGCGAGCGCGAACGCGACGACGTTCGGAAGGTGGAAATCCCCGACGCTCACGGCGTCCGGGTCGCCGAGGGCCCGGAGTGTCACCTCGGCCGCGGTCCACGGCCCGATGCCCGCGATCGCGCGGAGTCGCCCCGTCGCGGCCACACCGGCCTCGAGCCTGGATCCCGGCAGATCCGCGAGCGCATCGAGGCGCCGCGCGTCGGCGGCCGCCCGCCGGAGGACCTCCGCGCGCCGCTGCTCGACACCGTAGGGGTGGTAGGCGAAGTACGGGAGCGCCGCGAGTGCTTCGGGCGTGGGCTGGAGCCGGAGCCGCTCGGCCGCCGCGATCGGTCCGGGCGCCGGCTCGCCGTGGCGCCGGATCAGCCCGCGGTACGCGCTCGCGGCCTCGCTGCCGGTCACCCGCTGCTCGAGGATCGCCGGGAAGAGCGCCTCGAAGACCGCGCCCGTTCGGCCCAGGCGCAGTCCCGGCCGCCGCCGCGCGAGGTCGGCGACGAGCGGGTGAAGGCCCGGCTCGAACCCGGTCGGATCGTCGTCGAGGCCCAGCAGGGCGGGAAGGCCGTCGAGGACCCTGTCGGCACCGGGACCCCAGGCCTCGGCCGCCGCCTGCGTCCCGCGGAGCTCCACGAGGAGTGTGGCCGGGCCGTCCGGCGTCCGCGTCGCCCGCGCCGCAGCGACCCCGCTGAGGCGGAGCGTGGGATCGCCGCGGCCCCGGTAGAGCGGCCCGAGGACGAGTCGCAGGTCGAGCGGCGCGGCCAGTTCGATCGTGCGTCTGGGCATGCCGCGGTGATTGTCACTCCGCTGTCAGGCGGCGGCTGCGCCGGTGATTCCCTGCTGCAGGCCGATCCCGGGTAGGATGTACAGGACGTGCGACACCCCCGCGTCGTCGTGCGCGCGGCGCTCATCGCCGTGCTCACCGCGGTCGCCGTCCCGGCGCTGGCCACCTCGAGGCCGCCGTCATTCGAACCGGTCATGGACCGTTCCGCGTTTTCCGCGGTCGGGACTGACGGTTCGTCGGGACGCTCGACGACGACGCTCACCCTCGATACCGCGAATCGGTCCGACGCAGCGCTCGCCCCGGACGCGATCCTCGGCGACCCGGCTCCTCTGCCGGCGGCGTCGCTGCCGCCGCGCCCTGCGCCGGCCCAGCCGGCCGCGGCGCCCGTCGTCGTGGAGCTGAACCCCTGGCGCTACGACCGCAACGTGTCGTTCTACGGCCCCGGCTTCTACGGCAAGCGAACCGCCTGCGGCCACGCCTACACGACGACGATCATGGGCGTCGCCCACCGGACGCTGCCGTGCGGAACGATGATCACGTTCCGCAATCCGGCCAACGGCCGAACGATCACCGTTCCGGTCATCGACCGCGGCCCATACGTGACCGGCCGCCAGTGGGACCTGAGCGGCGCGGCCTGCACGGCCCTCGGCCACTGCTACACCGGCCCGATCTACTGGAAGTACGCCCGCTAGACGGAACGCCCGGCACGGGCGGAGCGCCGGCAAATGAAGAGTCCGGTGCTGATCGTCTAGGGCGGTCTCCCCATCCCGTCGCGAGCGCGCCCGCGCACGCTGCGTTCCAAGGTGCTCCGACGTCGGTCGGTCATCAAGGTCGCGCGTCCTTGGCGATGGGGAGGGATCGATTCGATGTGGGGGTTGCGCTCGCGCGTGGAGCGGAGCCGGCGGCCGGCCGGTATCGGATTGAGCATGCTCGTCGCGGTGCTGGCGCTCGGGGCGCCGATCGGCCGCCCGGTGCCATCGGCCGTCGCCGCTGAAGGCATCGACGTCGGCATCACGGCGTCCCTCTCGGCGCCCTTCGCGATCGAGGACACGGATGCGGCCTTCGAGGTCGTCGTCCACAACGCCGGGACCGTGCCGGCTGCCGACGTCTCGGTGGCCTTCCAACTGCCCGGCTCCTGGGTCTCCGGCGAGGGCGACGGTTGGTCCTGCGACATCGTCTGTGACTACCTCGGCACGATCCCCGTCGGCGAGGCCGCCCCGACGATCACCGTCACGGTCAGCCTCGCGTCGTCGAGCAACACGTTCTCGGCGACCGTCCACACGTCCGGGGACGTGAACGCCGCCAACAACACCAGCGCGATCCAGTTCGACATCCGCACGGCCGTCCAGGTGAGCCCGTCCATCAGTGACGGCGACGGCTCCTTCGACTACGACGAGCCCGGCGAGTACACCGTCACGGTCGTCAACACGGGCGCCACCGCGCTCGACGGCAGCGCGACCATCACCGTCACGGCGAGCTTCGACTCCGGCCCGATCACGGCGGTCTCCGGCTCGGGCTGGTCCTGCACCAACGATCCGGAGTTCCCGCCGGCCGCGTGCTCGCACAGCGGCCCGCTGGCCGTTGACGCCTCCCTCCCGGTGCTGACCGTCACGGTCCTGCCGACGGTCCCGGCCTTCGAGGACCGAGCGTTCATCACCGTTGACGCGCAAACCGATGGGTCCGAGCCCGTCACCGAGATGGAGGACACGACGCTCGTCTCCACGCGGGACCTGGCGGTCGCGGTGACGCCGGTCGGGTCGCCGTTCACGGTGGGTGGATCGGGCGAGATGACGGTGATGGTCAGCAGCCTCGGGGAGGCCTTCGACGATGTCGTGGACCTGCGGCTCATCGGCCCGGACGACTGGACCGCCGTCGGCACCGGTTGGACCTGCGCCCCGGCGATCTTCTTCGGCACCATTGACTGCACCCGGAGCGGCCCCGTCCCGGCGGCGCCCGGCGCCCTCCCGCCGGTCACGCTGACCGGGCCGGTCGGGCTGACCTACGACGGGACGCTCACGGTCTCCGCGGAGGTCTCGACGCCGCCCGACAAGGCGGCCGCCAACAACGAGGCGACGGCCACGGCGGTCGTCATCGCACCCGTGGACTACGCGATCGCCTTCGGGACGCCGCCTCTACAGGGCATCGTCGGCGAGCCCGTCCTCCTTGACCTGCTCGTCTCCCAGGTCGGTCCCGCAACCGGCGACGGTCCGCTCGAGATCGCCTTCTTCGCGTTCGATGCCGAGGGCCTCCAGGCCTCAGGTGACGGGTGGGCCTGCGTCGCGGAGTTCGGCCAGGTCGCGTGCCTGCGCGACGGCCCGTTCCCGACGGGCGCGATCGCGCCGATCAGCTTCACCGCGACGCCGACCGTCGACGCCGCGGGCTCCGAGATGAGCCTCTCGGCGTCCCTCACGAGCTCCGAGGACGGACGGGCGGACAACGACTTCGCCGAGGCGAACATCCCGGTCGTGGCGCCCATCGACCTTGCGATCGAGGGGCCGCCGCCGTTCCCCGGACTGGTGGTGACGGTCGACGTGCCGTCGAGCGCGAGCTTCACCGTCGAGAACGTCGGCAGCACCGCCGTCACCGACGCCATCAGCGTCACCGGCTCCGCCGACGACGAGGGCGTCACCATCGATGGGGCGGCCGGCAGCGGCTGGGGCTGCACGACGACGTCCACAACGTTCGAGTGCACGACGACCACCGACCTTGCCCCCGCTGGGGCCCTTCCCGCCATCGACGTGGACTTCACGGCCTCGGCGGCCGCCTACCCGGCGGCGTCGATCACGGCGTCGGTATCCCAGCCCGGGGACCAGAACGCCGGCAACGACACGGATGGCGCGTTCTTCAGCGTCATCGGGGTTCCCGACCTCGCCGTCTTCATCCCCGATACCACCGACCTCGTCACCGGCGTTCCGACGATCGTGACCATCCGGATCTTCAACGTCGGCAGCGTCTCCGCCCCCGGCCCGATCTCGCTGGATGTCAGCCTCCCGGCGTCGGTCAGCACCGATCCCGGAACCTACGGCCTCTGGACATGTGCCGCCACGGCGGACGGACTCGCCTGCACGACTCCTGGGCCAATCGACGCCGATTCCATGCTTCTCCTGGAGGTGCCGCTCACGGCGGCGTCCGATGCCCCGTTCCTCGTGGACGTCACGGCGCTGGTCAGCGGACCTGTCGATCCCGACAGTTCGAACGACTCGTATACCGCAGAGCTGTTCGTGGAGCGGGCGATCAATCTCGCGATCAGCCAGGCGGCCCCGAACTTCATCCTCGTCGGCGAGAGCGACCAGATCGAGATCGATGTCTTCAACGTCGGTGGTCTCGCGACCAGCGGGACGATCACGGTGACCGACACGCTCCCCACGCGCCTGCCGCCGTCCGCGGCGTCGGGCACCGGCTGGACATGCGGCATCGCCGGTCGGCTCGTGACCTGCACGACGAACGCGTCGCTCGACCCGGGCGCGATCGCACCCACGATCACGATCGACGTGTCGGCCACGGCCGGAGCGGCCGTTACCGTCCAGAACACGGCAACCGTCCAGATCGCCGGCGACGGCTACGCTCCGGACGACAGCGCCAGCGAGATCATCGACCTCCAGGCGAGCGGCGTCGGCGGCGACCTGCTGGCGGCAATCGACGGCGAGTACCTCGTCGCCGGCGAGGCTGGGCTGCTCGACGTCGACGTCAAGAACCTCGGCACGAGCGCCTTCACCCCGACGGTCGTCATCTCCTCGCCGACCGCCCTGAGCTTCGGTGCCGCCGCCACCGCCGGCTGGACCTGCACCGGCGCGACGGTAGCGACCTGCACCCGGAGCACGGCGCTGGCTGCCGGCGCGCAGACCGGCTTCTCCGTGGCCGTCACCGCACCGTCCCTGCCACACGGCTCCGAGGTCGCCATCGACCTCGAGCTGCGCGACGGGACGACCGCCCTGGCCACGACCTCGACCGGCACGGTCGTGCTCGCCGGGGCGGCACCCTTCGCGTCCCTCGTCGCCGACGAGATCGACGGCACGGCGCCGTTCGCGGTGCTGCTGGTCGGGCGAGGCTCGTCGGGCACCGTGACCTCCTGGAGCCTCGACTTCGGGGACGGGAGCGAGCCGGTCGGCGGCGAGGTCGCCGACGGCTCCGGGATCCCCGACGTCAGC
>DASUMJ010000155.1:0-3849 GCA_036277775.1 Candidatus Limnocylindrales bacterium | reverse complement strand
GGCGTCATCTCGGCTTCCACGAGGACGCCGGCACCGGCGTAGAGCCCCGCCGCCGCGATGCCGAAGCCGCTGGCCTGGGCCCGGCCGTGGTGGGTGCCGGTGAACGAGACCGTGAAGCCCGTCGCCGTGATCCCGGCCGCGTGCCCGAGGTAGCTCAGGACGTCCGCGGTGTTGATCGCGCGAGCCTTGATGATCCCGATCGAGCCACCCAGGCTGATGGAGCCGAGCTTCGACTCCGAGGTCACCGTCGAGTCGAGCTGGGCCGCCACGGTGACGTTGCCCGTCGCGATGACCGACGCCGCGGTCCCGCCCGAGGTGGTTCCGGTCGGCGGGCCGATCCAGGCGCTCACCTGGCTGTCGTCGGTCGCCTGCATCAGGGTCAGGGCCCCGGCGGCGAGGAGGGCGATGGAGATGTTCAGGCTGGTCGCCGAGACCGTGTTCGTGGCGTGGGCCTTGAGGTCGACGACGCCAGCCTGGACGAGCGCTCCGTCGCCGACGTAGGCCTGGGTCGTCGTCGCGTCCTTGGCGTCGAGGGTCACGCCGCCGATCGCGGCCGCGCCGGCCGCGATCGAGTCGCCGTCGAGCTCATTCGTGGAGGTCGACGTCGCGTGGACCGTGAGCGGACCGCCATTCGTGTTGAGCGTGCCCGCGCCGACGTAGGCCTGGGTCGTCCGCGTCACCGAGGCGTTCGCGATGACGCCGGAGATCGAGAGGCCGGTCGAGATGCCCGAGCTCTTGGCGTAGGCGGTGACCGTGCTCTGATCGGTTGCCTTGACGTCCAGGCCGTTGGCGCTGATCGTCCCGCCGGCGGCGAAGGCGCTCGTGGTGCCGGCGATGAGGGCGTCGGCCTTGACGAGCGAGACCGCGCCGCCGCCGAGCGAGATCGTCACCGAGCCGGCGGTCGTCTCGGGATCGGCGTTGCCGATGAACGAGCCATGGATGTTCACGACATGCCCGGTTGCCGTCAGCGTGCCGCCGCTGACCGAGGCGGTGACGTTCGGCTGGATCTTCTCGTCGGTCCTGGCCGCCGCGCCTGAGGCCCCGATCGCACCGAACGCGGCAGCGAGCACGACCGAGTACGTGACGACTGCCTGGTTGGCCGAGGCCAGGACGTTGATGTCGCCGTTGGAGGCGGTGACGCTCGAGCCCGCAGTCGAGCCGGTGATCGTGCCGCCGATCGTGTTGTCGGCGAGGGCCAGGCCGACCGCGATCGCGCCGAGGCTGGCGGCGGCCGCGACCGTGATGATCTCCGCGCGGATCGAGCTCGTGTCCTTGGCCTCGACCTTCACAGAGGTCGCCGCGGTGACCGAGCTGCTGCCGACGATCGTCGCCGTCGTCGCGGGGGTGATCGAGTTCTGGGCTCGGACTCCGCCACCGGCCGCCGCCCCGGCCCCACTGTTCGCGATCGCGGCGGCCATCGGCGTCGCGACGATCGAGCCGGTCGACGTCGCCAGGACCTCGACCGCGCCCGTCGTGCCCGTGACCTTCGAGTTGTCGACCTTCGCGGTGGTTGCGGTCGTGATCGTGTTCTCGGCCCGGACGAAGCTGATCGAGAAGCTGGCACCGATGCTGACGCTGACGGCGAGCCCAAGGGCGTTCGCGATGATGTCGGCGGTGTTCGTGGCCTTGACCGCGACGGCCGTGCCCTTGACCTCCTGCGAGCTCGCCGCATCGGCGTTGCTGACGATCGCCTCGACCATCGTGTGGATGTTGTTGACGGAGATCGCGCCGCCGACGCCCAGGGCACCGCCCGTCCCGCCGCCGAACGCGCCAGCGACCGCGTGGGACCGGATGTGGCCCGTGGACCTCGCCTCGACGGTGAGGCTGCCCGCGGCGACCGCGCTCGAGTCGTCGATCTTCGCCCGGGCCGTGCTCCCGATGTCGTTCGTGCTGACCGAGACGCCGACGGCCGCCCCAGCGCCGCCGATCGCCACGCCGACGGCGACGGCCAGGGCCCCGGCGAATGAGCCGATGTCAGAGGTGTCTTCGCCGAGGATGGTGATGGGCTTGCCGTTCGCGCTCGTAACGCTGCTTGCGCCCGTCACGGTCGCCTCGACGGTGTTGTTGATCTGGTTCGTGGTGGCCGATCCTGCGCCGCTCAGGGCGATTCCGACGAAGACCCCGCCGGCAACGCTCGCGGCGACGCCGATCGCCACCGAGTGGATCGTCGCCGTGGACCTGGCTTCGACGCGGACCTCGTCACCTGCGGTCACGGTGGCCGCCTGGATCGTGGCCCGGATGGTGTTGCCGATCTCGTTGTCCGAGACCCCGGCGCCCATCGTGATCGCCCCGCCGCCGCCGAAAGCGACGCCCGTCGCGACGGCCGCGGCGCCGGCCTGGGCCTTGATCGTCGACGAGTTCGTTGCCAGGACCTCGACCGGGGCGCCGGCCTTCGTCATGACGATGCTGTTCGCGATCTTCGCCTCGGTCGTGCCGTTGATGAAGTTCTCGGAGACCGCTCCCGCACCCGCAGCTGCGGCCGCGCCGCCGCCGGCGAAGGCCGCGGCCGCGGCTCCGGCGTAGGTCAGGGCGTTGATCACGCCGGTGCTCTCGGCCTTGACCGTGAGCTTGCCGACCGGGTCGAGGGCGGTGCCGACGACCGAGGTGGTATCGACGACGGCCCGGATGGCATGGGCGCGGCAGGCGCCGGCGAGCGTCACGCAGCCGCTCGGGTCGCCGATCTTGTTGGCCGAGAACGACGCCCCGACCGCGACCCCGAGGCCGCCCCCGCCGCCACCGGTGATGGAGGCAGCGGCTGCGCCGGCGACGGCGGTGATCGTCGAGCTGTCCTTGGCCCAGACCAGGACGTCGAAGCCGCTCGTCGTGATCGCGCCCGTCCGGATTCGGGCCTCGACGGTGTTTGCGATCGTGTTCGTTGCCGCGGAGCCCGCGCCGGACAGGGCGACGCCCGCACCAGTGCCGCCACTGAGTGCCGCAGCCATGCCGATGGCGACGGCATCGATGAGCGCGCTGGACGTCGCCGAGACCGTGACGAGCCCGGATGTGTCGACGGTCGAGCCGTCGATCGCGGCCGTCACGGTGAGGCCGATGACGTTCTCGGCGTTGGCGGCGCCGACGGTGATCGATCCGCCGAACCCGCCCCCGATGCCGGCCGCCAGCGCTGCGCTCCCGGCCTCGGCGTGGATCGTCGCCGAGTCGGACGCGCTGACGGTGACCGCTCCGGCACTCGTCAGGTTGCTGGACCCGGCGATCCTCGCCTCGGTTGTCGAGACGATCGTGTTGCTGGAGCCGGCGCCGGCACCGGAGGCCGCGACCCCCGCTCCGGCCCCGCCGCCGACGGCCCCGGACCCGGCGAAGCTGAGACTCGCGATCGTGCCATTGGTCGTGGCGCTCACCGTGATCGGCCCGGCCGGCGAACCGCCACTGCCGATCGTCGAGCTCACGATGAGGGCGCTCGTCGTGTGGTTTCGGAGGACGCCGTTGATCGTTACGGCGCCGACCTGGTTGACCGCAAAGGAGACACCAACGGCGAGGCCGAGGCCCGAACCTCCCGCGAGGCCGAAGGCAATCGCGAGGGCGCCGGCATAGGCCTTGATGCTGGCCGAGTTCGTCGCCGTCACCTGGACCGCGGCGCTCGTGTTGATCGTGGAGTTCCGGATCGACGCCTCGACCGTGTTGGCAACGCTGTTGCGGGTCCCGGAACCGGCGGCGCCGAGGGAGGCGCCGAGGCCGCCGCCGCCCGAGAAGGCGCCGCTGAAGCCGGTCGCGGTCCCGCTGATCTCGGAGCTCATCGTCGCGCCGACGTTCACCAGGCCGGTCGCGGTCACGGTCGCGCCGTCGATCGTCGCAAGGACCGTCACGGCAATCTCGTTGATCGCCGCCGCCCCC
>DASUMJ010000154.1:0-5162 GCA_036277775.1 Candidatus Limnocylindrales bacterium | reverse complement strand
CGAGACCGCCGGCGCCTCGCCGGTCCGTGACCTGGGACGTGCTTGCTCGCTTCCAACGCATGGTGGATTCATAGTGGACCGCAGGTATCAGACCCGTCATTACGACGGTTCATGCCGTCAAGGCCGCGAGCGAGTCGGCGGAACTCCTACGGCGCGGGCCGGGTCATCGCGACGGGATCGATCGCCGCATCGAACGCCTCGGCCGTGAGGTAGCCGAGGGCAAGCGCCGCCTCGCGGAGCGTGGTGCCCTCGTGATGGGCCTTCTTCGCGATCTCGGCGGCCTTGTCGTAGCCGATGGACGGGGCGAGGGCGGTCACGAGCATGAGCGAGCTCGCGACGTGAGCGTCGATTCGGGCGACGTCGGCCTCGAGGCCCTCGACGCAGAACTCGCGGAAGGACCGGCAGGCATCGGTGAGGAGCTCGATCCCATGGAGGAGGTCGTGGGCGATGATCGGCTTGAAGACGTTGAGCTCGAAGTTGCCCTGCGAACCGGCGATGGTGATCGCGGTGTCGTAGCCGAAGACCTGGACGCAGACCATCGTCAGCGCCTCGGACTGGGTGGGGTTCACCTTGCCGGGCATGATCGAGGAGCCGGGCTCGTTCTCGGGGAGCCTGAGCTCGCCGAGGCCGGCCCTTGGTCCGCTCCCGAGCCACCGGATGTCGTTCGCGATCTTCATGAGGCTCGTGGCGAGGGTCTTCAGGGCGCCCGAGGCGAAGACCGTCGCCTCCTGGCCGGCGAGGGCCTGGAACTTGTTCGGGGCGGTCACGAAGGGCTGGTTCGTGAGCTCGGCGATGCGCCGGGCGACCCGGATGCCGAACTCCGGGTGGGCGTTCAGGCCGGTCCCCACGGCCGTGCCGCCGAGGGCGATCTCGTACAGGCCCGGCAGCGCCGCCTCGAGGCGGGCGATCCCCCCGTCGAGCTGGGCGACGTAGCCCGAGAACTCCTGGCCCAGGGTCAACGGCACGGCGTCCTGGAGGTGCGTCCGGCCGATCTTGACGATGGCCTCGAACTCGCGGCGCTTCGTGTCCAGGGCGTCGCGAAGGGCCCGGACTGACGGGATGAGGTCGGCCGTGATCGCCATCCCGACGGCCATGTGCAGGGCCGTCGGGAAGGTGTCGTTCGAGGACTGGCTGCGATTGACGTCGTCGTTCGGGTGGATCGGTTTCTTGCCGCCGCGCGTGCCCGTGGCGATCTCGTTGGCCCGGCTCGCGATGACCTCGTTGACGTTCATGTTCGACTGGGTGCCGGAGCCGGTCTGCCAGACCCGGAGCGGGAACTCGGAGGCGAGGGTACCGGCGGCCACCTCGTCGGCCGCGCGGACGATGAGCTCCCGCTTCTCGGCGGGGAGGAGTCCCAGGTCGGCGTTCACCTCGGCCGCGGCGCGCTTCAGGATCCCGAAGGCGCGGATGATCCCGGGCGGCATCGTGTCGTGGCTGATCGCGAAGTGGTGGAGGCTCCGCTGGGTCTGGGCGCCCCAATGATGCTCGGCGGGGACCTCGATCGGGCCCATCGAATCCGACTCGGTGCGAGTCGCGCCGGTCGCGGATCGCTCCTCGGTTGTCGTCACGGGGTGAGTATGGCGCGATGACCGTCGATTCGGGGAGGGCCGTCGGTCATCCCCTGATGACCACTGCGAGGCGTGCCGACGGCGGGCGCCTGGCCGCCCGCATGCGGCCCGGGGCCGGCGCCCGGAAATCGGGGCTTGACCTTGGAGCGACTCCAGGGTCTACGGTATCGCCATGGCATCGACCCCCGAGCGCGGCTTCCTCCTCATCGCCGATCTCACCGGCTACACGGCGTACCTTTCGCGTGGCGAGATCGAGCACGCCCCGGCGATCGCCGGCGACCTCATCGAGACCGTGGTCGGGCGCCTCGAGCCGCCGTTCCGCCTCGCGAAGCTCGAGGGCGACGCCGCGTTCCTCTACGTCGAGGACGGCCGGGCCGACGGCTCGCTGCTCCTCGATGCCATCGAGGTCGCGTACCTGGCCTTCCGGCGGCGCCTCCGAAGCATCGAGCAGGCGTCGGCCTGCGATTGCACGGCCTGCAGCACGGCGCCCCGGCTCGACCTGAAGTTCTTCGTCCACCACGGCGAGTACGTCCGGCACTCGATCGCGGGGCGGGACGAGCTTGCCGGGGCCTCGATCATCGTCGTCCATCGGCTGCTAAAGGGCGCTGCGGCGGCGGCGGCCCACGACGCCGACGGCCGGTCGATGGGCTTCGCGGTCCTGACGGCCGACGCCGCAGCGGCGATCGGCGTCGATCCGGCCGCGCTCGGCGCGACGATGGCGGTCGAGGCGATCGAGCACCTCGGCGAGGTGACGACCCACACGATCGACCTCGAGGGCCGGTGGCTGTCCGAGACCGGCGCTCGGCGGCTCGAGATCGAGGCAGGCGACGCGCTCTTCGAGGTCGTGGTCGACGTCCCCGCCGACCCCGCCACGGTCTGGGCTCACCTGACCTCGCCGGCCCTTCGGCCGCTGTGGGAGGGTCCGATCGCGATCACCGAGACGGCGATCGACGGCCGGCGCGGCGTCGGGACGCAGGCGCAATGCGTGACCGGGCGGCTCGCGACCCTCGAGGAGATCGTCGACTGGCAGCCGTACGAGCACGTTGGCTACCGGCTGGCGGTGCCGGGGTTCGGCCCGGTCGAGGCGACCTACGACCTCGAAGCGGACGGTGCGACGACGCGGGTCCGGCTGCGGTGGGCCGTGGCCGGGACCGATCGGCCGGCGGAGGTCGCGATTGAGCGGGAGCGGTCGTTGAAGGCGGCCGGACTGGGTCGGCTCGCGTCGGTCCTGGCGCTACGCGCGGTCGTGCCTGTCAATGTGGAGATCAAGCTGCAGGAGGTGCGTCCATGATCCGGTACTCGTCCGAGGTAACGATCGCTCGACCGCCGCGGGCGGTGTACGAGGCGCTGCTCGACCCGGAGCGGTACGAGCAGTGGACGCCGATGGCCGACATGGCGTTCGACGACGACGGTCCGCGGCGCGTCGGCCAGCGCGGCCACTTCCGGATGACCGAGGGGCCGATCAAGGGCCGCCTCGAGATGGAGATCGTCGAGCTGGAGCCGGACCGGAAGGTGAGCTTCCGGGTGCGGCACCCGAGCCTCGACTGGCTCGCGGTGAACACGATCCAGCCGGATGGCGATGGCTCTCGGCTGACGTACGCCGGGGAGCTGTCATTCCGCGGCCCGATGCGGCTCATGGAGCCGTTCATGCGCGGGGAGGTCGAGCGCGGGGAGGCCGGCGAGGCGCTGAAGCTCAAGGCACTGCTCGAGGCGGAGGCCGCCGCTGCCACGACCGCTTGACATTCGAGGCACTCCAAGGTTGAGTGCCGGCATGCGGATCGGCGAGCTCGCGGGACGGGTCGGCGTGCCGGCGGACACGGTCCGCTTCTACGAGCGCGAGGGCTGGCTGCCGCGCCCGCCGCGCCAGGGCAACGGTTACCGCGAGTACGCCGAGGCCGACGTCGAGCACCTCCGCCTGCTCATCGACCTCCGGCGGCTCGAGCTGCCGCTCGATGAGGCGGCCCGGCTCGCCTCGTATTGCCACTCCGGCCACTGCGCCGACACCTCGGCCGAGCTGCCTGGGCTCATTGCCACACGCCGGGCGGAGCTCAACGAGCGGATGGCCCGGCTCCGCGACCTGGATGCGCGCCTGGCCGACCTGGAGCGCCACGTCGTCGAGGCCCGCCCCGCCCGCCGGGCGCTGCCGGTCCTCGCCGGACCGTCGCCCTGCTGCGACGCCGCCTCCGCCGTCACCGGCATCGCCGAAGGCCGCTGCGCCTGCTGCTCACCGGTCGAGTGACGTTCACGCCTGGGGAGACGAAACGCCGATCCTGAGCGTCCGACCGGCCCCGAGGCGGGTACCTCCGGCACTGGCAGGACGCGACGCCGCCGCCGGACGATGTCGCTCCGTACTGGAGGGGCTGACGCCATGATTGAGCGCCTTGTGATCGCGGCCGGGCTGTTCGTGGCCGCGAATTTCTGCATGAGCTACATCATCCCGGCGCCCGCGGGCGAGTTTGGATGGCTGATCTTTCCTTTCGGACGGGTTGATGCGGTCAGGACCTGGACCTTCGGCAAGATCGACGGTTTCCCCCTCGTCCTGATGATCGGCCTTGCTGGCATCGCGGTCCTTGCCTTCGCTGGTGCGTTCCTCGCCACGTTCGGGTGGTGGGTCCCGAGCGATCTGTGGCGACCGCTCGTCCTCGTGGGAGGTCTCTGCTCGGCGGTCCTGTTCCTGCTCCATCTCGGGCCGTGGGCCATTGCCCCGCTGGCGCTTGATGCCGTGCTCCTCTGGGTCGCGTGGACTTCAGCCTGGGCGCCGCCGGCGGCCGCCTGACACGCAACGACGCTCGTGTTCAGGCCGAGCACCTTGCGGCCGCGGGGGAACGCGCGCTGCGCTCGATTGGCTCTCGCAGGCGCCAAGCGACCTGACGAGCGTCGTGCGAACGATGATCGGCTAGGCAGGCTTCGCATCCGACGCCGCGGCACCGGCCGGCAAGACGAGGATCTCCTCATCGCAGCGCGTGCACCGAAAGATCCTGGCGCCGCTTGCCCAGCTTCGCTCAGGGTCGTGGGCAGCGACGTCGTGATGACTGCCCTCGTGCATCGGGATCCGCTCGTCGCCGTGGAGGTGGACCAGCTTGAAGCTCTGGAAGTCGATCGTCATCGGTGCGCTCCTTGCTCCTCAGTCGCGTTGACGGGATCGTACGCAGCGCGGGCCGCTCGTGCGGACCCGGGCGGCGCGAACGTTCGGAGACTCAGACGACGTGCGACTCGCCGATGAGCTCGCCGCGGGCGAAGCGCTCGAAGCCAAGTGACGAGACATCGACCGTCGGCGGGACGCCGGTGACGAGCTCCGCCGTGACCTTGCCGACGATCGGGGCGTGCTGGAAGCCGTGACCGGAGAAGCCGTTGGCGAGGTAGAGGCCGGCCAGGCCCTCGACCGGGCCGAGGATCGCGTGGTGGTCGGGCGTCATCTCGTACAGCCCGACCCATGATTGCCCGAGGCCTGCATCCTCGAGGGCCGGCAGGACGCGCATCGCCTGCGGCAGGAGCTCCTCGGCAACCCAGCGATCGTCCACGACCGTCTCGAACGTCGCGACCGCGTCGGCGAGCCGGGGCATCCCCATGAGCACGCCCGCGCCCTCGCGGTGG
>DASUMJ010000153.1:0-12764 GCA_036277775.1 Candidatus Limnocylindrales bacterium | reverse complement strand
CTCCACGCGCCGGATGTCGAGCCGGACGCTGGCGTAGAACTTGAGCGCGCGGCCGCCGGGCGTCGTCTCGGGATTGCCGAACATGACGCCGATCTTCTCGCGCAGCTGGTTGGTGAAGACGAGCGCCGTGTTGGAGCGGCTGACGGCACCCGTCAGCTTGCGCAGCGCCTGGCTCATGAGGCGGGCCTGGATGCCGACGAACGAGTCGCCCATCTCGCCTTCGATCTCCGCGCGCGGCACGAGTGCGGCGACGGAGTCGACGACCACGCAATCGATCCCACCGGATCGGATGAGGGTCTCCGTGATCTCGAGGGCCTGCTCGCCGGTGTCCGGCTGGCTGACGAGGAGCTCGTCCACGTTGACGCCGCAGGCCCGGGCGTAGCCGGGATCGAGCGCATGCTCGACGTCGATGAACGCCGCCACGCCGCCCCGCTTCTGGGCCTCGGCGATGACGTGCTGGCAGACCGTCGTCTTGCCCGACGACTCCGGGCCGAAGATCTCCGTGATGCGACCCCGCGGGATGCCGCCGACGCCGAGGGCGAGGTCCAGCGCGATCGAGCCGGTGGGAATGAAGTCGACCTGCTGCCGCGAGGCCGAGCCGAGCTTCATGATCGAGCCGCTGCCGAACTGCTTCTCGATCGCGAGGATCGCGGCATCCACCGCCTTGCCGCGCTCGGTGGTGCTGCGCTCGCCGTTGCGCTCGGTCGTCATCGCCATGGTCCCGTCACGCTCCTCTTCCGTGCCGACGCCGCCCGGGCGGACGTCCGGTCCGCGCGACGGGTCAAGACTCGTCCTTGTCCTCCGGCTCCCAGCGCGGCTTCCGTTCCTTCCGGATGAGCTCGACGTTCATCGGCGGCTCGGAGAGCGGCTGGATCTTCGGAATGCCGGACCGGTCCTTCGGCTTCTTCTTCGCTTCGCGGCCGGGTCGATCTCGAGATGCCATCGAGGGTTCCTCCGCGCTTGAGTGACCCTACCGAACGGTGCTTCACGCCGGCTCCACCGCGACTTCGCGGCGGCTTATCCGGCCCGCACGTGCCCGCAGCGCAGCGAGCGATTCGGGGAAGGTTCCGGCCCGGAGCGCGGCCCGGATCCTGGCCATGAAGTCTAGGGTGAAGGTCAGGTTGTGACAAGTTGCGAGGCGGTACGCGAGCAGCTCGCGCGCCCGCAGCAGATGGGCCAGGTAGGCCCGGGAGAAGCGCGTGCAGAGGAGGCACGGGCAGTCCTCCTGGACCGGCCGGCCGTCATCGAGGAACGCCGCGTTCCTCAGGTTCAGCCTGCCGCCCGGGACCCACAGCTGGCCGTTCCGGGCGTTCCGTGCCGGGAGCACGGAGTCGAAGAGATCGATGCCGCCGATGACCGCCTCGAGGAGGTCGGCCGGGGACCCAAGGCCCATGAGGTACCGGGGCCGCGGATCGTCCGCGAGGAGGGGCACGATGACGTCGAGCGCGTCGGCCCGCTGGACCGGCGTCTCATCCCCCGCCAGCCCGCCGATGCAGATGCCGTCGAACGGCAAGCCGGCGATGAACCGCGTCGAGCGCGCGCGGAGCTCCGGGTCCACCCCGCCCTGGATGATCCCGAAGAGACCCTGGTCGGGGCGGGAGTGGGCAGCGAGGCTCCGCTCCGCCCAGCGGTGGGTCCGCTCCGTCGCGTCCTCGACCTCGGGCCGCGGCCGCGACGGGTAGACCGGATGGTCGAACGCGACCGCGATGTCGGGCCCGAGCGCCTCCTGGACCGCGATCGCGATCTCCGGCGTGAGGCGTCGCTCCGATCCGTCGATGTGGCTGCGGAACGTCGCACCGTCCTCGTCGATGACCCGGGCGTCCGCGAGGGACACGACCTGGAAGCCGCCGGAATCGGTGAGGATCGGATGGTCCCAGCCCATGAACCGATGGAGGCCACCGAGCCGCTCGATTCGTTCGTGCCCTGGTCGCAGGAACAGGTGGTAGGTGTTCGCGAGGACGATCGACGCACCGGCGTGCTCCAGGTCCCCGGGATCCAGGGCCTTGACCGTCGCGTTCGTGCCGACGGGCATGAACTGCGGCGTGTCGACGACGCCGTGGGGCGTCTCCAGGCGGCCGAGGCGCGCACGGTTCCCGTGTGCCGGATCCGCGGCTGCCAGGACGGTGAAGGGGACGACGGCGGAGCCGGACCTGCCCGCCACCGCGGGCTCAGTGATCGAGCGCCCCCGGGGCGGGCGCCCCCGGGCCGGGAACTCCCGGGTCGTCCGCCCAGAGGCTCGGCATGTCTGCCTCGCCGCGGCGCGGCGGCGGGATCTCGTAGCCCTGGCCGGCGAGGTGCTGGCGCGCGAGGTCCGTCGCGATCCGGCCCTGTGGCGTCCGGTCGATGAACCCGAGTCTGAGGAGGAACGGCTCGTAGACGTCCTCGATCGTCTCGATCTCCTCGCTCAGGACCGCCGCGAGCGCGGCCACCCCCACGGGCCCGGACCCGAACTTCTGGACGATCGCCGCCAGCAGCTTGCGATCCGTGGAGTCGAGGCCCTCGTCGTCGATCTCGAGGAGGCGCATCGCCTCGCGCGCAGCGGTCTCCGTCACGCGGCCGTCGCCGTGGACCTCGGCGTGGTCGCGGACGCGTTTCAGGAGCCGGTTGACGATCCGCGGCGTACCGCGGCCGCGCCGCGCGATCGCGATCGCCGCGCCGGCGTCGATGTGGACGTCCAGGATCCGGGCCGAGCGCTCGACGATCTCGGTGAGCTCGTGCTCGGCGTAGAAGTCGAGCCGGTACGTGGCCCCGAAGCGGTCGCGCAGCGGCGACGAGATGCGGCCGGCCCTGGTCGTGGCACCGACGACGGTGAATGGCTTCAAGGTCAGGCGGAGCGACCGCGCGGACGGCCCCTTCCCGATCATGACGTCGAGGGCGTAGTCCTCCATCGCCGGGTAGAGGATCTCCTCGACCGCGTGGTTGAGGCGGTGGATCTCGTCGATGAACAGGACGTCGCGCTCGTCGAGGCTCGTGAGGACCGCGGCGAGGTCCCCCGGCCGCTCGATCGCCGGCCCGGAGGTGTACCGGACGTTCACCCCGAGCTCACGGGCGATGATCGTCGCCAGAGTCGTCTTGCCGAGACCGGGCGGGCCGTAGAGGAGCACGTGATCGGCGGCCTCTTCCCTCGCCCGGGCCGCCTGGAGCAGGACCCCGAGGTTCGCCTTGACTTCGCGCTGGCCGATGTACTCGTCGAGCGAGCGCGGCCGCAGCGAGCCCTCGATGGCGACTTCCGCGGGATCTTCAGCGTCGGCCGCCAGCAGGCGGAGGGCGTCGTCCGTCACGTCGCGGATTGTAGCATCGGTCGCGCCATATCGTACAGGTGTTCTACACGAACCCCGACCCGGGGCGCGGTCGCTTGCTCGCCGCAGGCCGCGATCCGCTGCTCCGCCCGCGAGGCTGCTCGTGGTCCTTCTCGTTCGGGTGCTGGTGGTCGGCCATGATCCCGCCCACCATGAACGGGCGCCCGATCTGGCCGAAGCCCGCGTCCGCGAAGTCCAGCTTGGCCGGGGGCGCCGGGGCGCTCGCTCGGGTCAGTCGCGCGCGAGCGCCCGGAGCGCCGCCTTCACCCGATCCTCGAGCGAGTCACCGACCTTCGAGCCGGCGACGGCGATGCGCGCTGCCTCGCGCGCCTCGCCGAGCGAGTAGCCGAGGGCCTGGAGCGCCGCGACGACGTCGCCGTCGCCCGCGGGTGCCCCGGCCACCACGGTCGCGGAGGCGGCGACCCCCGCGGCGGCGACCTTCTCCTTGAGCTCGAAGATCACGCGCTCGGCGAGCTTCCGGCCGATCCCCGGGATCGCGACGAGCACCGCCTGGTCCTGCTGGAGGATCGCCAGCTGGAGCTCGGCCGTTGGTCGCGAGCCGACGATCGCGAGCGCGACCTTCGGGCCGACGCCCGTGACGGTGAGCAGGAGGGTGAAGAACCCGAGCTCCTCGACCGTCCGGAAGCCGTACAGGGCCTGCTGGTCCTCGCGGACGAGGTGATACGTGTGGAGCTTGAGCCGACCGCCCGGCGCCGCCGTCGACAGGATCGCCGGTGCCGCGAAGACCCGGTACCCGATCCCGCCGACCTCGATGACGAGCGAGTCGAAGGCGACCGCCCCCACGATCCCGTCGAGCGAGGCGATCACGAGCGCGTCGCGCCGCGGCGGCCCGGGGCCGCCGGAGCCGGGGACCCGGTCTTCCGCTCGCGCGCCAGGGCCTCCCGCACCGCCCGGTCGTAGCTCGACTCCCCGCGGGCCATGGGCTCGACGGCGGCCCGGTCCATCACCGGAGCTCCCGCTGCCGCCGGCCCGCCGAGCCGCTCCGAATTCGCCGCCCAGATCGCCACGGCCAGCGCGTCGGCGGCATCGTCCGGGCGTGGCGGGGCGCCGAGGCCCAGCACGACCGCGACCATCCGACCGACCTGCTCCTTGTCCGCCGTGCCGGAGCCCGTGACCGCGACCTTGACCTCCGACGGCGTCGCCTCGCGCACCACCCGGCCGGTCTCGGCCGCGGCGAGCAGCACGACCCCGCGCGCCTGGCCGACCGCGAACGCGGTCTGGGCGTTCCGCGAGAAGAAGAGTCGCTCGACGGCGACGATCTCCGGGTCGTGGCGAGCGATGAGCTCGGCGACGAACCGATGGACGGCGAGGAGCCGCTCCGGCAGCCCGAGGTCGGCGCTCGTCGCGAGGCAGCCGGCGTCGATGAGCCGAAGCGTGCCTCCCGTTCGATCGACGATCCCCCAGCCCAGCGCTGCGGTCCCTGGGTCGATGCCCAGGACGATCATCTCGGCAGAGCCGCCCGAGTCACCCGGCGACCTCGGCGAAGACGTCCTCGGGGATGTCGAAGTTGGCGGTCACGCGCTGGACGTCCTCGAGGTCCTCGAGGAGCTCGATGAGCCGGAGGTTCTGGCGTGCCCGGTGGGCGTCGAGCTCGACCGTCGTCTTCGCGATCATCGTCTGCTCGGCATGCTCGACCGTCACGTTGCCGGCGTCGAGCGCCTTGCGGACCTGCTCCAGGTTGCCGGGATCCGTGTAGACCTCGATGACCGACGGGTCGGACGTGTCGACGTCGGTGGCTCCGGCGTCGATGGCCGTCAGCGCCAGCTCATCGGCGTCGTGGCCGTTCACCGCGACGGTGATGAGTCCCCGGGGCTCGAACTGCCACGCGACCGCGCCGCTGCCCGCGAGCTGGCCGCCGGCCTTCGTGAACATCGACCGCACGTCCGACGCGGTCCGGTTCCGGTTGTCGGTCGCCGCCTCGACGAGGATCGCCACGCCGCCCGGGCCGTAGCCCTCGTAGACGATCTCCTCGAACTGCTCGCCTTCGCCGGCGCCGGTGGCGCGCTCGATCGCCCGCTTGATGTTGTCCATCGGCATGTTCACCGAGCGGGCCTTGTCCATCGCCAGGCGGAGCCGGTAGTTCGCGTCGGGATCGCCGCCGCCGGCCCGCGCCGCGACCATGATCTCGCGGGCGACCTTCGTGAAGAGTGCCCCGCGCTTCGCGTCGTTGGCACCCTTCTGGCGCTTGATCGTGGACCACTTGGAATGTCCCGACATCGGGCCGGAGTATACCGGACTATCATGGCCGGACCGCCGCCGGAGCCCTGCCGCGGCCCCCGACGTCCCCTCCGAATCGCCACCTGACAGCAGAGAGGACCGATCGTCCGATGACGATGAAGAACGTCGACCTCCCCCACCTCCGGAGCGTCGTCCTGGCCGGTCATGCCGGCGCCGGCAAGACGACGCTCGCCGAGCAGCTCCTTCATCGAGCGGGGGCGGTCCCGCGCCTCGGGCGCGTGGACGACGGCACGTCCCACCTGGACTACGAGCCCGAGGAGCAGAAGCGGCGCGAGTCGCTGAGCCTCGCGGTGGCGACGTTCGAGGCCGACGGGACGCGGATCACCCTCGTGGACACGCCCGGCTACCTCGACTTCGCGGCCGAAGTCGTGTCCGGGTTCCACGCCACCGACGGCGCGCTCTACGTGATGGACGCCCGCGGCGGGGTGGAGGCGGGCCTCGAGCAGGGTGTCGCGCTCGGGCGGGCGACGAACACCGCGGCCTGCTTCTTCATCAACATGTGCGACCGCGAGAACGCCGACCCGACGGGAGCCCTCGACGCGCTCCGGTCCGCGTTCGGGAACAAGATCGCGCCGATCCACCTCGCGATCGGCTCGGCCGAGAAGTTCACCGGCTACGTCGACCTCGTCCACCGGAAGGCCTACCGGATGGACGGCGGCAAGGAGGTCGAGGGCCCGATCCCGACGGAGCTCGCCGAGGAGGTCGCCCGGCGGCGCGACCAGCTCCTCGAGGCCGCGTCCGAGGCGGACGACGAGGTCCTCATGAAATACCTCGAGGGCGAGGACATCTCCGACGCCGAGCTCGAGGCGTGCCTCCGGAAGGGGGTCAAGGAGTCGATCCTCGCCCCGGTCCTCGTCGGATCGGCGGCCACCGGCGTCGGCCTCCAGGCGCTCCTCGACGCGTTCGTCCGGTACCTCCCCTCCCCGGCCGACGAGGCGCCGGTCGAGGCCCGGGACAAGTCCGGGGCGACGGTGGCGGTGCCGCCGGATCCCGACGGGCCGTTGCTCGTCCGGGTCTTCAAGACGACCGCCGACCCGTTCGTCGGGCGCCTGACGCTCCTGCGCGTCCTGTCGGGCACGCTCCGATCCCAGGCCCACGTCTGGAACTCGACGAAGGGCGAGGACGAGCGGATCGGGCAGCTCCTCCTCCTCCACGGCAAGGAGCAGGAGGCGATCGGCGAGCTGAAGGCCGGCGAGATCGGCGCGGTGGCCAAGCTGAACGTCACCGCCACCGGCGACACCCTCGCGACGAAGGAGAAGCCCTACGTCCTGCCGCCCCTGGCGTTCCCGACCCCGACCCTCATGGTCGCGATCGAGCCGCAGACGAAGACGGACCTCGACAAGATGGGCCCGGCCCTCCAGCGGATGCTCGAAGAGGAGACGACCGCGCGGGTCGAGCGGTCCGAGACCGGCGAGCAGGTCCTCGTGACGATGGGCGAGGCCCACACCGCGGTGATCATCGAGCGCCTGAAGCGGAAGTTCGGCTCGTCGATCGTGACGAAGACGCCGCGCGTGCCCTACAAGGAGACGATCCGCGGCAAGACCCAGGTCCACGGTCGCTACAAGAAGCAGACCGGCGGCCACGGCATGTTCGGTGACGTGTGGCTCGAGCTCGAGCCCAACCCCGGCGGTGGCGTCGAGTTCGCCGAGCGGGTCGTCGGCGGCTCGGTGCCCAAGCAATTCTTCCCCGGCATCGAGAAGGGCATCCGCGAGACGGCGGCCGAGGGCGTGGTGGCCGGCTATCCCCTCTCGGACTTCAGGGCGACGCTCTACGACGGGTCGTTCCACAACGTCGACTCGAACGAGCTGTCATTCAAGATCGCGGCGTCGATGGCCCTGAAGGACGGCGTCCTCAACGCCAAGCCGGTCCTCCTGGAGCCGATCATGACCGTCTCGGTCCGGATCCCCGAGACGTTCATGGGCGAGGTGAACCGCGACCTGAACGGCCGCCGGGGCCGGGTCCTCGGGATGGACACCGACGGCGGCTGGCAGGTCATCAACGCGAGCGTCCCCCAGGCCGAGCTCTTCTCGTACGCGACGGAGCTGCGCTCGATCACCGGGGGACGAGGCACCTTCACCGCGGTCCTCGACCATTACGAGGAAGTGCCGGCGCACCTCGCCGAGAAGGTCATCGAGGCGCACCGCAAGGAAGAGTCGGCCGCCGGGCACTGAGCCCGGCATCGGGACACGACATGGGCAGGCTCATCTACGGCATGTCCGTCTCGCTCGACGGCTACGTCGAGACGCCGAGCCGGTCGCTCGACTGGGTCCAGGTCGACGAGGAGCTGCACGCCTTCTTCAACGACCAGACGCGCGAGATCCGCACCTCGATCTATGGACGGCGGATGTACGAGCTCATGTCGTCGTATTGGCCGACTGCCGAGAGCGACCCGTCGGCGAGGCCGGTCGAGATCGAGTTCGCCCGGCTCTGGTCGGACCTCCCCAAGGTCGTGTTCTCGACGACCTTGACCTCGGTCGACTGGAACAGCCGTCTGGTCCGAGGGGACCCGGTCGAGGAGGTCCGGCGGCTGAAGGCTCAGCCGGACTTCGACATGGACGTCGGCGGCCCGACGATCGCCGCCCCGCTCATCCGGGCCGGTCTCGTCGACGAGTACCACGTCTTCCTGCAGCCGGTCGTCCTCGGGGCCGGCACGCCGTTCTTCCCGCCGCTCGACGATCCCATCGAGCTGCGCCTGCTCGAGACGCGCACGTTCCAATCCGGCGTGGTCTACCTGCGCTATGCAACGAGGTCGACGGCGTGATCGTCACGGCGTGTCGAGCGGCGGGTCTGTCGGCTCGGGCGTGATTTCCGGCGCCCGACCACCGCACGGCGGGAGCTCCGGGACCTCGGTCGCCGGGTAGTTGCGCACGCCGCCCTCGGTGACGATGACGGCGACCCGGGCGATGGCGTCGAACATCGGCGCCGCCGAGATCCCGACGGGCGTCCCCGACAATGTTCGATCATGTGCCGGGTTCGTCGGATCGGCCGGCTCCCAGCGACCGCCGGGCCAGGTGAACCGCGCCGAGGCGCACGCGGCCACGCCGTTGGTCCTGCCGAGCTCGGTGAACGTGATCGCCTCGTCCGTCCGGTTGTGGACGGTCAGCTCCGAGGGGCCGGAATCGCACGCGGAGGCCAGGGCGCCGACGGCGAGCAGAAGCCCGACGGCGAGGTAGGGCGGCGGCCGGTTCCGGGCGGGCGTCGCCGACGCGGTGCCGGCCCCTACTCGCCGGGCCGGGTCGCGCGCAGCGCCTGCTCGAGGTCGAGCGTCCCCTCGTAGATGCCCCGCCCCACGATGGCCCCGACGCAGCCGACGGTCCATGCCGCCAGCATATCCTCGACCGTCGCGATCCCTCCGGCTGCGATCACCCGACAGCCGGCCGCGCGGGCGACGACCGTTTGAAGGAGGCTCAGGTCCGGGCCGCCGAGGGAGCCGTCCCGGTCGATGGCGGTGACCTCGTACCACCCGACCCCGGCCGACATCAGCGCGTCGATCACGTCGTGGACCGGCGCGCCGGGCGCGCCGGCTCGCCACGCCTGCCCGACCGCCAGGCCGTCGCGGACATCGAGCGCCACGACGACGCGGTCGGGACCGTGTCGTGCGACGAGGTCCGCGGCGAACGCCGGATCCGCGAGCGCGGCCGACCCGACGACGACCCGCCGCGCCCCGCCGGCGAGGACCTGGTCCGCGGCCGCCGCCGTGCGCAGGCCACCCGCGACCTCGACCGCGGCCCGATCGCCGACGGCGTCGAGTAGCCGCCCGATCACGGCGGCGTGGACCGGCTCGCCGGCTCTCGCCCCGTCGAGGTCGACGACGTGCAGCCACCGGACTCCCCGGTTGACGAAGTCGACGGCGACGGAGATCGGGTCGTCGCCGTACGTGGTCTCGCGCCCGAAGTCGCCCTCGCGGAGCCGGACGACGCGGCCGCCGCGTAGGTCGATGGCCGCGATGAGGTCGAACCTTGCCAAGTCCGCTGACACCGTGGTAGCGTTTTACTACGCTACAACGCTACCACACTGCGGAGGCAGCACGACCGTGGCCGACGACTGGAAGACCGAGGACGCCGAGGCGCTCATCGACGCCCTGCTCAGTCTCGACGACCGTGCCGAGGCCGAGCGGTTCCTCCGCGACCTCCTCACCCTGAACGAGCTCCGTGACCTCACGATGCGCTGGTCCGTGGCGCGCCTCCTCGACCAGGGCCTCCACTACGCCGAGATCAGCCAGCGAACCGGAGCGAGCACGGCCACGATCACGAGGATCGCGTCGTGGCTCCACCACGGCGAGGGCGGATACCGCCTCGTCCTGGACCGACTCCGCGAAGCCGGCACACTCCCCTACCCGACCGGCGCGCCGCACTGATGCGCGATCGCCTGCGGCTCGCCGTCCCCAACAAGGGGCGGCTGGTCGAGCCGACCCTCGCCCTGCTCCACGACACCGGGCTCGTCTTCGAGGAGCACGATCGAAGCCTCGTCGCGCGCGTCCAGAACTTCGATCTCGACATCCTCTTCGTCCGAACATCGGACATCGTCGAATTCGTTGGCGACGGCGTCGCCGATCTCGGGATCACCGGTCGCGACCTCCTCGCCGAGACGGGCAGCAGTCTGCCGGTGACGCGGGCCCTCGGCTACGGCCGATGCCGCCTCGCGGTCGCGGTGCCCGGCGACACGCCGATCCAGGCCGTCGAGGACCTCGCCGGGCTCCGCGTGGCCACGGCCCACCCGAACGTGACGCGGGCCTTCTTCAGCAACCGTGGCGTCCCCGTCGAGGTCATCGCCCTGTCGGGTGCGGTCGAGGTCGCACCGAGGCTCGGGCTCGCTGAGGCGATCGTGGACCTCGTCTCGACCGGCTCGACCCTCGCCATGAACGGCCTGCGGTCGATCGGCGACGTGCTCGCCTCGGAGGCGGTGCTCGTGGCGAACGACGCCACGGCGGGGGCACGCACGGCCGACGTCGAGGCCCTCGACACGATGATCGGGGCGGTCATCGCGGCCCGCGCGAGGAAGTACGTGATGATGAATGCGCCAGCGGCTCGGCTCCAGGAGCTCGAAGCGCTGCTTCCCGGCCTCGAATCGCCGTCGGTCATCCCGCTTGCCCACGAGGGGATGATCGCGATCCACTCGGTCGTCGGGTCCGACGACGTCTGGCGGCTGCTCCCGCGGCTGAAGGCCGCCGGTGCCTCCGGGATCCTCGTCCTCCCGATCGAGAAGATCGTCCCGTGACCGCGATGGGGCCCGCGGCGACCGTGCTCCTCCGCCGCATCGACCTCCGGGACGCGGGCGCGGCCGCCGCCCAGCATCCCGACGTGGTCGCGCTCGCGCGGCGCGGCGCGGTCCCGGACCCGAGTGTCCGAGCCGCGGCCCGCGAGATCCTCGCGGAGGTGGAGCGCGGCGGGGACGCGGCGGTTGCCGCCGCCTCGCGACGGTTCGGCGGCGGCCTCGCCGACGGCCGCCTCGTGCTTGGCCGGGACGAGCTGGTCGCGGCGGCCCAGGCCCTCGACCCGGAGACCCGGACCGCCCTCGGCGAAGCGATCGACCATGTCCGCCGATTCGCCGAGCGCCAGCGTCCCGCCTCGACGATCACCCGGATCATTCCCGGCGTCGAGATCCAGCGCCGCTGGGTCCCCGTCGAGCGGGTCGGCGCCTATGTTCCCGGCGGCGCCGCGGCGTACCCGTCGTCGCTCGTGATGACGGTCGTGCCGGCCATGGTCGCGGGGGCGCGGACGATCGTCGTCGCCTCCCCCGCCGGCCCCGACGGGACGTTGAGCGCAGTCCTCCTCGGGGCCGCCGGGATGCTCGACGTCGACGCCCTCGTGATTGCGGGCGGGGCGCAGGCGATCGGCGCCCTCGCGTTCGGGCTGCCTGACGCCGGCATCGAGCCGGCCGATCTCGTCGTGGGGCCCGGCAACGCGTGGGTCACCGCGGCCAAGCTCGAGCTCGCCGGCACCACGGCCATCGACCTCCCGGCGGGACCGTCCGAGGGCATGGTCATCGCCGCGCCGCCGGCCGACCCCACGACCGTCGCCGCCGACCTCGTCACCCAGGCGGAGCACGGCCCCGACTCGCCCGCGATCCTCGTGACGACTGACCCCGACTTCGCCGACGCGGTCGAAGCCGAGGTCCACCGGTGCCTCGCGACGGCCCCGCGCCGCGAGATCCTGGCCCGGTCGCTCGGCGAGCACGGCCGGATCCTCATCGTCGCCGACCTCGATGCGGCCGTGGCCGTCGTGAACGCGTACGGGCCGGAGCACCTCTCGATCGACGTCGAGGACCCGGAGCCCGTCGCCGGCGCGATCCGGAACGCGGGCTCGGTGTTCGTCGGGCCGTGGGCCCCGGAATCGGCCGGTGACTACGCGACCGGCGCGAACCACGTCCTCCCGACCGGCGGGCTGGCCCGCGGCTGCGGCCCGCTCTCGGTCGAGACGTTCGGCAAGTTCCTCCAGGTCCAGCGGATCACGCGCGAGGGCCTGGCGGCGCTCGCGACGACGATCACGACCCTCGCCGCCGCGGAGGGCCTCGATGCCCACGCGCAGGCCGTCAAGATCCGGTTCCGTGACGCGCCCGCCTCGACGCCCCTGTCGGGCGCCGGGTCGACGCCCCCGACGGCAGCGGAGGCCTCCAGGTGAGCCCCACGCCCGTGACGTTCACGTCGCCGACCGCGCCGATCGCCTACGCCTGGGAGGCGACCGATGAAGAGGTCGCGGCGCGGTACGGGATCCCGATCGAGCGGGTGGCCCGGTTCGACCTCAACACTTCGCCGGCGCCGCCCGACCTCGCGGTCCGGCTCCTCGCCGCGAACGCCTTCGACCGGCCGATCTCCGAGTACCCGCCCTCGGACTACCGGCGGCTCACCGCTGCCGCGGCGGCCCGTTACGGCGTCGACCCCGAGGAGATCCTCGTCGGGGCCGGGGCCGACGAGATCCTGGACCTCATCGCGAAGGCGTTCCTGCCACCGGGCGGGTCGGCCGTCCTGCCGACGCCGTCCTATGCGATGTACCGGGTCCTGACGGAGCAGCGCGGCGCGATGGTCCGCGCCGTGCCGCGGCAGGGCCCCGAGGCCGGGTTCGCGATGGACGTCCCGGGGGTGCGGGCCGCCGCCCGCGGCGCGAGCCTCGTCTGGCTCTGCAGCCCGAACAACCCGACCGGCCTGCCCGAGCCCGACGGCGCGATCGAGGCGCTCCTCGCCGGCATCGCCGAGGACGCGGACGCCGC
>DASUMJ010000152.1:0-6394 GCA_036277775.1 Candidatus Limnocylindrales bacterium | reverse complement strand
GCCGTTGAGGACGTTGAGGAGGAGTCTCGGCGGCCGCCCCGAGCGCCGGGGCGGGCGGCCGGCCGTCGTCGACGACCGCGCGGCGAGGTGGAAGGCGATCGACAGGGCGAGGGTCGTCTGGCCGCCCCAGCGAGGCGCCAGGCGGCCGGCGGCCGCGTCGAACGAGGCCTGGCTGAACGTTCCACCCGCCAGCTGCGCCGCAGCCTCGGCGAAGACGTCGGCCCGGGACTCCACGCTGGGCGCCTCGAAGATCGAGACGGTCTCGCCCCGCGGGGCCGAACCGCGACCGTGGCCGCCGTCGGTGAGGTCGATCTCGAACTCGGGCGTCCAGGCCAGGTGGGAATCGAGGATCAGCCGCCCCGTCAGGGCAGCGATCGTGTGCTCGTCGTCAGATCCAGCCATGCAACCCGTCGCCCCACAAGATTGAGCCGCGACCGCCGCACCCCGCCCGGTCGAGGAGCGTACACCAGCGGGCGCGCCACGCGGGTCGGGGTTCGGCGGCGGATCCTCTGCTAGGCTTGGGCCAATGGACGCTGAATCGGTCGCCGACGGCCGGTCTCGGCCCGCTCCCCTGGTCTCGGTCGTCATCCCGACGCTGAACGCCGCGCGGTCCATCGGCGCCGCCTTCGCGAGCCTTCGCGCCCAGACGTATCCCGCCGACCGGATCGAGATCCTCGTCGTCGACGGCGGCTCGTCCGACGGGACCGTGGCCCTGGCCGAGGAGGCCGCCCGGACCGACCCTCGGATCCGGGCGCTCGGGGGGCCGGGCGTCAACACGCCGTCCGCGCTCAACATCGGGATCGCCGCCGCCCGCGGCGAGGTGGTCTGGTATCTCGGCGGGCACGGCGAGGCGGACCCGCGGTTCCTCGAGATCGGCGTCGCCAACCTGATCAATGAGCCCAACCTCGGCTGTGCCGGCGGCGTCATCGTGCCGACGGGGGAGGGCCTCACGGCCCGGGCGAACATGATCGCCCGATTCTCGGTCTTCGGCGTCGGGCGCGGCGTCTACACGACGAGCCCGACGCGCCACGACATCGAGACCGTCCAGTGGGGCGCCTACTGGAAGGAGGCGCTCGAGCGCGCCGGGCTCTTCGACCCGGAGCTCCAGTTCGGCGAGGACGAGGAGCTCAACTACCGGGTCCTGCGGGCCGGCTTCCGGATCCTGTACGACCCGGCGATGCGGATCACCTACTTCGCCCGGGCCACCTTCCGGAGCCTGTTCCGCCAGTACCGGAACTACGGCCGGGCAAGGTTCCGCGTCCTCCGCAAGCATCCCTCGTTCTTCCGGCTCAAGCACATCATCCCGCCGGGCCTTGTCGCCGGCCTGGCCGGGGCCGCGATCCTGCCACTCGTGCTGCCGGCGTTCTGGCCGCTCAGCCTTCTCGTCATCGGCGGCTACGCGGTGTTCGTCGCCGGAGCCAGCCTCCTGCTTGCGGTTCGGGAGCGGTTCCCGGCCCCGCACTACATCGCGGTGAGCCTGCTGGCGCTCCACTTCGGCTACGGCCTGGGCATGCTCGCAGGGGTCGCGGACTGGGTTCGGCGGCGTTGACGGCTCGCTCGGGCGGATCCGTCGGCGGCGGCAGGCGACCCCGCGTGGCGATGGCCCTGTACGCCGACCCCACCCACGACGGCCGCGTCCAGCGGGAGGCAGGGACCCTCGCCGCGGAGGGGATCGACGTGACGATCCTCGCCCTCCAGGGCCGGCAGCCGCCGGCGATGCCGCCGATCCCGGGCGTGCAGGTCATCGCCAAGGCGCCCACGGCATCGAGGGTTGTGCCCGGGACCAAGAGCCCGTTCCATCCCGGCGACCCGGGCACCCTCCCGCCCGTCCGCGGCGGGCGGCTCGGTTGGGCCCTGGGCTACGCTGCCAACCTCCGTTCCTGGGGTCGCTGGGCGATCCGCGCCGCCGGCGCGCCCGACGCCTGGCACGCCCACGACTTCACCGCGATCCTGGCCCTCTGGCTGGCCGGCTTCCCGCGGCGGGCCCCCCTGATCTACGACAGCCACGAGCTCTACATGGAGCTCGGCTCCGCGGCCCGCATGCCGGCGCCGATGCGCCGGGGGCTGGCCGCGATCGAGGGCCGGATGGCCCGCCGCGCGCTCGGCGTCATCACCGTCAACGAGGCGGTCGCCGCCGAGCTGGGGCAGCGGTACGGCGTCGATCCGGTGGTCGTCCTCAACTGCCCGCCGTTCGCGGAGGTCGATCGTCCGGGCCGCCTGCGAACGGCCCTCGGGCTCGCCGGCCGACAGATCATCCTGTACCACGGGGCCGTCAGCGAGGGCCGGGGCATCGAGCTCGTCGTCGATGCCCTTCGGCACCTGCCGCCGTCCGTCGCCTTCGTCGTCCTCGGCAACGGCGCGCTCGTCCCGTGGCTCGGCGAGCAGCAGGAGCGCCCGGAGCTCGCGGGACGCCTCCTGCTCCACCCCGCCGTCCCGCTTGCCGAGCTGCTGCCCTGGATCGTGGATGCCGACGTCGGGCTGTCGCTGATCGCGCCGACCGAGCAGAACTTCGTGCTCTCGACCCCGAATAAGCTCTTCGAGTGCATCACGGCCGGCGTGCCGGTGCTGGCCTCCGACTTCCCCGAGATGCGGCGGATCGTCATGGGCGGCGGCATCGGTGCGGTCTGCGATCCAACCGACCCGCTGGCCGTCGCGGAGGCAATCGGCCGCCTGCTCGGCGCGCCCGAGGAGCTGGCCGCAATGCGGGCACGGGCGCGGTCGATCGCCCGGTCGACCTACAACTGGGAGGCCCAGGCGGCCAATCTGGTGGACCTCTATCGGCGCGTCCTGCCGGGCCTGTGGTCGCGTTCGACGCGTCCGGCCTGACCCGCTGCGCTTGAGGCGCGGGGTTCAGCCCAGGGTGGCCCGGGCGTGGCGGACGACGCGCTCCATGCCCTCCCGAAGCCCGATCTTCGGGACGTAGTACCTCGACATCTCCGCCGTGCTCCCGAAGCGGGCATGGACCCCCTCCGGCTTCGATGTGTCGTTGACGATCGCCGGGGCGTAGCCCTCGATCTCGGCCATCAGGCGAGCGACTTCGTTGAAGGTGGTCGGGGTGCCCGATGCGATGTTCATCGACTGGTAGCCATTGACCCCCGCCTCGATGCGGGCGACCGTCGCCCCGACGAGGTCGTCCGCGTGGACGAAGTCACGGCTCTGGGAGCCCGAGCCCCAGATCGTGACCGGATCCTCGTGGCGAACGACGCGCAAGGCGATCGAGGGCACCGGGTACTCCAGGCTCTGGCCCTCGCCGTAGCCCGAAAACGGCCGGATGCAGAGCGTGTTCAGGCCGTACTTCTCGGCGGTGTACGCGAGTCGCTCACCGACGAGCTTGGTGAACCCGTACATCTCGTCGGGCGCCGGCCAGGTGAGGTCGCGGGGGTGGAACATCGACTCCTCGAGCAGCTGGCCGGCCCCGCCCTGGTAGGCGATCCCATAGACGGCGCTCGAAGACGGGAAGAGGACGACGCCGACCTTGCCGATGGCCCATCGGAAGAGCACCGAGTCGAGGCGGAGGCTGTCGGCGTTGAACAGCGGGTCGCCCTCGATCTTCAGGCGCCCGCCGACCGGCGCCGCGAAGTGGTAGACGATGTCGAACGGGCCCTCGCTCGTCGCCAGGAACGCCGCGGCGTCCTGCTCTACGCGGCTCGACGCGGGCAGCTCGTCCGGCCAGAAGGCGTGCTCGCTGGAGAGGTCATCGACGGCCACCACGGCGTCGCCGGCGGCGAGGTGATGTCGGGCGAAGGCGCGGCCAAGGAAACCGGCGGCTCCCGTGACGAGTACGGAGCGTGTCATAGGGATGCGTTCCTCGTGGATGCTCGTGACGATGGCGCCCGGAACCGGCGGACGGGACGCGCCCATGGTCGGACCCTCGCGGCGTCGCCTATTCTGAACCATCGACGCGGGCGACCCGCCCGGGGACGCAAACGAGGTGCGCGGGCGCACGAGCGAGTCATCGCTGCCCGTCCTGCCCCGGCCGGGAAGCGAGCCCCAAGCGAGTCCGAATCGGCTCCGAACGGCCCACCAGCCACCCAACGAGCACCCCGATCCCGAGGCCCGTCAGGTTGTCGATGACGTCAGCGCTCTCGCAGGCGCGATCGAACGGCACGACGACCAGCTGGGTCGCCTCGATCACGACGGGCAGCGCCACCGCGGCGGCAGTCAGGGCGGCCCGTCGGCGGCCTCCGGGGAGCAGCCCGATCACCGCGCCGAGCGGAATGAAGAGGAGGATGTTGGGACCCGCCTCGCTGGTCGAAAGGAGGTCGGACGGCCCCGCCGGTCCCAGCCGCTGGAAGTCGCAGGTGCCGCGTCCCGAGGTACCCGATTCGAGTGCCTCACGACCGGGCGTCAGGGTCGCCGAGAGGATGGCGCCGACGGCGACGACGGCCAGCCAGCCGACCGCCCGGCCGGTCCCGAGCAGCCGGGCGACGCGGTTTGCCAGGATCAGGCCGGCGACGACGGCCACGGCTACCCCGGGCCAGAGCCAGGGGATCTCGCTCAACGATCGTCCCGTCGGCCCGTCGGGCCGCGGGCGGGGGCCGGCGGCCGGCGGCTAGGAGGCGACAGTGGTCGCGGCCTCCCGGGCCGGCAGGCGGTCCATGGGCCGCGGCAGGCCGAGCTCCAGCTGATCCAGCCACGCCTCGAGGACCGCTGCCCGCCACAGCTGCTCGTGCGTTCGCCCGCCCGGGGTCAGCTGGTCGAGCAGTCGCCCGATCTCCTGCCGAGTCATCCAGCCACGCCGCACGACCTGGCCGGCGACAAGGTGCCGCTCCAGCTCCGGGCGCGCCTGGCTCAGCCAGGCCAGCTGTGGCGTCGCGAAGCCGACCTTGTCGCGTCGGTCGAGGACCTCGGCCGGCACTCGCCCGGCCATCGCCCGCCGCAGCACGGCCTTGGTCATGCCGCTCGTGATCTTCATTCGATCCGGCAGCCGCAGGGTGAGTTCGACCAGCCGAACGTCCAGGAACGGGACGCGAGCCTCGATCGAGAAGGCCATGCTGTTGCGGTCCTCGTACCGCAGCAGCGCCGGCAGGCTCTCGCTGACGACGTCCTGCCAGAGGCGGCGGGCGAGCGGGGTCCCCGGCTCGTGGTGCTCGACGGCTGCCGTGCCGTGCCGGTTCAGCTCGTCGGAGACTCGGATCCCGTGGCGCCCACCCGACCGCGCCCGGATGGTCTCGACGACGCCGACCGGGGAGAGCCCGCGAACCGTCGCCACGAGGGCGCTCGAGGCATCGAGGGAGCCCCACCGCACCTGGTCGCGGAGCTCACCGGCGACGGCTCGCAGGCTACCGGACCGGACGAGGCTCGCGGTCCTGTAGCCGAGGTACGGGAGGTAACCCGCAAGGAGCTCGTCGCCACCCTGCCCATCGAGCATGACCTTCAGGCCGCGGGAGTGGGCCGCCTCCATGACGGCGAACTGGGCCATCACGGACGTCCCCCCGAACGGCTCCCCCTGGGCACGCAGGATCGGGGACATCGCGTCGAAGACCGAGGTCAGGTCCGGAGACCGGAAGACGAGCTCCAGGCCGCACGATGCCGCCACGATCTCGGCGTACCGCGACTCGTCCACGCCGAGCTTTGGGAAGCGTGCGTGGAACGCTATGTGCGGTCGCTGCTCGTGGTCGGTCGCGTCGGCTGCGTCGTGCCGCCGCGGTCGCCTGAGGATCATCGTCGACGTCGCCACGATGGATGAGGAGTCGAGCCCGCCCGAGAGGCACGTCCCGATCGGGACGTCCGAGCGAAGGCGGAGCCGGACCGAGTCGTCGAAGATCGCGCGGAACTCCTCCAGGAGCGACTCGTCGCGACGGGCGTCCGCGCCCCCGACCCGGGCTCGGGCGTCGTCCGACAGGGTCGGCGGACCCCAGTACCGGACCAGCCGTTGCGCGCCGTCCTCGATGACCAGCGAGTGCGCCGCCGGCAGGGATCGGATCCCCGAGACGAACGTCCGGTCCGAGTGGTCGACGAGCCCGCGCGTCAGGAAGTCCCGGACGATCGTCAGGTCCGGCTCGGCTCGCCACGAGTCGTGGTTGTCGAGTGGCCCCGCGCTCAGGATGGCGGGGATCTCGCTCGCAACCGCGATGCTTCGAGGCGTCCGGCGGAAGTAGAGCGGCTTGACCCCGAGACGGTCGCGACTGAGCACGAGGCGCCGCCGCCGCCGGTCCCACAGCACGAAGGCCCACATGCCGTTGAAACGGGCGAACGCGTCGAGCCCCCAGGCGTCATACGCGGCGAGGATGACCTCCGTGTCGGTGCCGCTGCTGAAGGTGTAGCCCTTGGCCCGGAGCTCGTCGGCGAGCTCGAGGTAGTTGTAGACCTCGCCGTTATGGAGGAGGACGACGCCATGGCGCTCCATGGGCTGGGCGCCCGCCTCGGTGGGGTCCAGGATGCTGAGCCGGCG
>DASUMJ010000151.1:0-8341 GCA_036277775.1 Candidatus Limnocylindrales bacterium | reverse complement strand
CGGGATCCTCAGCGCATTGCCGACCGTCTGGCCGAGCACGATGTTGATGGCGATCGCGATCGGGATCAGCACGATCGTCCGGGTATCGAACCGGCCCCAGCTCATGAAGGTTCCTCCTGTCGCATCGGCCGGCGGTGCCGGTCGCTCCCTCGCCGTCGCTAGCGTGACATGTCGGGGTGGTCGGGCGCCAGCCGGCGGCGCTCGATCGCTGTGCACCGGTCCATCACCACGGCGAGGCCGCCGTCGTGGGCGATCCGGGCCGCCTCCCAGCTCACGACGCCGAGCTGCAGCCAGAGGCAGCGGGCCCCCACCGCGACCGCCTCGCGGGCATGCGGGACGCACAGCTCGGAGCGCCGGAAGACGTCGACGATGTCGAAGGGGCCCGTCGCCTCGACCGCCGCTCGGAGCGACGGGAAGGCGGGCACGCCGAGCACCTCGCCGACGTTCGGGTTGATCGGGACGCAGTCGTACCCGTGGTCGCGGAGATCCCGGAAGACATCGTGCGACGGCCGCCCGGGATCGGCGGAGGCCCCGACGATTGCGATCCGCTGGGTCCCGAGGAGGAGCTCCCGGATCCCGGCGTCGTCGAGGATCGGGACCCGATGGCGGCCCTCGTGGAGGTCGAGGGTGTCCCGGACCCTTGCGCGATCGCCTGCTTCTATGTCGCGCTCTCGCGCTCGTACGGCTGTCCATCCGCGGCGGGCGGGATGCTCTTGCCGATGAGCCCGGCCAGGACGACGATGGTGGCGATGTAGGGCAAGGCATCGAAGAACTGACCGGGCAGCTTGGCCACGAAGACACCCAGCTCCCCGGGCGGGGGCGCGATGCCGATTGACTGGCCGACCGCAGCCGACGAAGCGAACAGGAGCGCCGCCCCGAAGGCACCGACGGGCGACCAGCGCCCGATGATCATCGCCGCGAGTCCGATGAAGCCGCGACCCGCCGTCATGCCCTGGGTGAACGAGCCCGTCACTTCCAGCGACAGGAAGGCGCCACCGAGCGCAGCGATCGCGCCCGCCACGATGACGTTCCGATAGCGGAGCCTGACGACATTGATCCCGACCGTCTCGGCGGCGCGAGGGTGCTCACCGACGGATCGCGTGCGCAGGCCCCAGCGCGACCGGAACAGAAACACCTGAAAGACGATCACCAGGACCAGGAGGGACATGCCGATCGGACCCTGTGACAAGAACATGTCGAAGATCCAGCCGACGAGTGGCAGCTCGATCAACTCCTTCGGTGGCCTGAACTGGGTGAAGGCACCCGCGCCGGCGGGCGAGCCGGAGGAGATCAGGCTGTAGAGGTAGCCGGTGATTCCGAACGCGGCGATGTTGATGATCGTCCCGGCGATGATCTGGTCCGCCCTCACCGATATCGACAGCCAGGCGTGCAGCGTGGCGACCAGGAGACCGGCGAGGATCGCCAGCAGCAGCGCGACGACGAGGACGGGCGTGATCCCGAAGATTGCCCCGGGCCCCCCGCCGCCGAGCACCGGCACGAGGAAGACGCCGGCCGCCCAGGCGACGAAGGCGGCCACGAGCATCGTTCCCTCGATGCCGATGTTGACCACGCCGGATCGCTCGCACAGGACGCCGCACAGGGCCGCCAGGGCGATCGGCACCGCCGAGCGGAGGACGATCGGCGAGATGTCGGGCAGGACCGACACGAGGTAGCCGATGGTCTGGGCGACAAGTCCAAAGACCGGGATTCCATAGATGAGATCGATGAGTTGCTCCATCAGCGGCTCACCGTTTCGCTGCCGTAGGTCCTGGTGAAGGTGCCCGTCTCCTCGATGGCTGCCGCGGCATTCCTGAGTCGGAAGACCCGCTGGACGACCGGGCCGGCGACGAGGAAGAACAGGATCGTGGCCTGGATCACGCCGACTAGGTCGGCCGGCACGCCGGCCTGGATCTGCATGGCCGGAGCTCCGGCTCGCATGCCTCCGAATATGACGGCGGCCAAAACGATTCCGACCGGGTTCGTGCGCCCGAGCAGGGCGACGGCGATGGCATCGAAGCCGACGGTCGTCCCGTACGAGGCGGTCATGATGTGCGAGACGCCGAGGAGCTGCGTGGCGCCGGCGAGCCCGGCGAGCATGCCCGCAGCGGACATGGTCAAGACGACGATCCTGCGTGGCGACATGCCGGCGTAGCGAGCGGCATCCGGGTTCGCGCCGGTCGTCCTGATCTCGAAGCCGAGCGTGGTTCGGAACACCAGCCAGCCGTAGGCGACCGCCATCAGCAGCGCGTAGATGATGCCGAGGTGGCCGTTGCGGCCGAAGAGGATCGGCAGGGCCGCGTTGCCGACATCGAGCGTGATCGGCTGCGGCGACGTCGGAACCTTCAGGACGCTGCTGACCATGCCCGCCAGCACGGCGACGGCGATGAAGTTCAGCATGATCGTCGTCACGACCTCGTGGGCGCCGGAGGTCGCCTTCAGGAAGCCTGGGATGAATCCGTAGATCGCACCCATCAGCATCCCGGCCGCCAGCGCGGCAGGGATCGCGATGAGCGGGGAGTCCTCCCGGAAGATGACGCCGACGATGACCGCACCGAGTGCACCCATGAGGAACTGGCCCTGGGCGCCGATGTTGAAGAGGCCGGCCTTGAAGGCGAGGCCGACGGACAGCCCGCCCAACAGGAGCGGCGCCGTGTTGACGAGCGTACTGACGATTGCGTTGAACGAGCCGACCGAGCCCTGGAGGAGCGCGCTGTAGGCATCCAGAGCGAGCCCGGGCTTCAGCTCGCCGCTGACGAGCCACTCCGAAAGGATGATGACGACCGATCCGAGCATGACGGACAGGGCGATGGAAATGACCGGCAGGGCAATGACGTACCAGGTCCGCTGAAGCGTCCTCACGCGACACTGCCCTCGGTCGCGCCATTCGCCGGCTCGCGAGCCCCGACTGCCATCAGAAGTCCGATCTCGCGCTTGTCGGCCGTGCGGCCATCGAATGTCCCGACGATCACGCCGCGGTACATGACGGCGATCCGGTCGGACAGCTCAAGGACCTCGTCGAGCTCGGCCGACACGAGGAGAATGGCGGTCCCCGCATCCCGCTTCGCGATGGCCTGCTTGTGGATGAACTCGATGCTGCCGACATCGAGGCCGCGCGTGGGTTGATCGAGGACAAGCAGCCGCAGGTCACGGGCAAACTCGCGCGCAACGATGACCTTCTGCTGGTTGCCGCCCGACAGGGTGGAGGCTCGCACGTCTGCCGTCGGGGTCCGGATGTCGAACGCCTTGATCCGCTCCTCGGCCGTGCGGCGGATGGCCGCATCATCGCGGAGGATCCCGTGCGCGTACGGCTCCCGGTGATAGCTGGTGAGGACGAGGTTGTCAGGCAGTGAGAACGCGAGGACCATGCCGAACCGGTGGCGGTCCGCGGGCACGAACGCCACGCCGGCGCCATAGACGCTTCGGATGCTATGGCCCGTGATGTCATGCCCCTCGAGCGTCACCTGGCCGTCGGTCGGCCGTCGAAGCCCGATCAGCGCCTCGACAAGCTCGTCCTGGCCGTTGCCGGCGACACCCGCGATCCCGAGGATCTCGCCGGCGCGGATCTCGAGATCGACGCCCCGCACCGCCTCCCGGCCTCGATCGTCGCGCGCCTTGAGACCCACCACCTTGAGGACGGGCTCCCCGGGCTTGGAGATCCCCCGGTCGACCACGAGCGAGACCTCGCGGCCGACCATCAGTTCGGCAAGGTCCTCCTCGGTCGTCTGGCTGGGCAATCGCTGCCCGACGACCTTGCCGCGGCGGATCACCGTGATCCGGTCGGCGATCTCGAGGACCTCGTACAGCTTGTGGCTGATGAAGACGATGCTGTGGCCGGCCTTCGCGAGTCCGCGCAGGACCGCGAAGATCTCCTCGGTCTCCTGGGGTGTCAGCACCGCCGTGGGCTCGTCCAGGACGAGGATCCTCGCGTCTCGGTAGAGGGCTTTCAGGATCTCCACACGCTGCTGCCACCCGACCGACAGCGAACCGACCCGAGCTTCGGGGTCGATGTCAAACCCGAACCGCTGCCCGAGCTCGATGATCCGCCGGTGGGCCTCGGCTCGGTCCAGGAAGTAGCGTCCCTTCATCGTCTCGGAGCCAAGGACGATGTTCTCAGCCACCGTCAGGACGGGCACGAGCATGAAGTGCTGGTGGACCATGCTGATGCCGCGCGCGATCGCATCGGCGGGTCCCTCCAGGGCGACGACCTCCCCGTCGAGCCTGATCTCGCCCTCATCCGGCCGGGCGAGCCCGTACAGCACGTTCATGAGCGTCGTCTTGCCAGCGCCGTTCTCGCCGAGCAGGGCGTGGATCTCGCCCGGCCGGACGCCGAGGTCGATGTGGTCGTTGGCGATGACGCCCGGGTACCGCTTGGTGATGCCGCGCATTTCGAGAGCGGGGGCACCGACCTCCTCGGTCACCGAATCACCTCGTCTCGGTGTCGCTGAGCACTGTGCGAATGCGATGAACGGGCCGGCCGTCGCCGGCCGGCCCGTTCGTTGAATGTCCGGCGTCAGTCCCCGATCTTGGGGGCCGGAACCAGGCCGCACTCGGGGGCGGCCGGGCAGGTCACGAGGGTCCCAGCCTTCATCTCGGCGAACGCCGCCTCGATGAGCGAGAGGGTATCGGATGGGAGCTTGGCCTCCCAGTCACGGAGGGGTGCGTACCCGACGCCGTCGATCGATGCGTCGTAGATCAGCTTGCCGCCCTTGGCGGTGCCGTCTGCGATCGCCACGATCTGGTCGGCGACGGACTTCTGAAGGCTCTTGGTGGCGCTGGTGATGATGCAGTCAGCGCCGGCCGGGTAGGAGAGGTACTGGTCGACGTCGACGCCGATGGCGCCGATGCCGGCTTCGCAGGCTGCGTCGATGGCGCCGTTGCCGGTGGCGCCCGCAACCTGGAACACGACGTCCATACCCGGGTTCTGCGCGAGGAGCTGCTGGGTATAGGTCTTGCCGTACGCCGGGTCGTAGAACGCCCTGGTGAAGTCGCTCTCGGTCACCCAGCCGACCTTGACGGTGATGTCGGGGTTGACCGACTTGGCGCCAAGGACGTAGCCCTGCATGTAGCGGACGCACGGACCGCACAGGGTGATGCCCCCGACGGCGCCGATGACGTTGGACTTCGTCGCCTTGGCGGCCGCGATCCCGGCAAGGTAGCCGACCTGGTCTTCCTGGTAGTTCAGGCCGATGTAGTTCGGCAACAGGGTCGGCCAGTTGGCATAGCCCACGCAGGCGCCGCCCTGGCCCGGTCCGCCAAAGTCGGCATCGGGCAAGCCCTCCGCGTCGATGCACGGGTCGTGGTCGACGCCGATGAACCAGACCTCGGGGTTCGCCTTGGCGAACTTGACCACCTCGGGCACCGCATTGAAGCCGTTAACCACGATGATGTTGCGACCCTCGTCGATGAACGACTGCAGGCCGGCGGGCAGCTCGCTGATGTCCTTCGGCACGATGTACGGCGGCTTCTCCGCACCAATGGCGGCGGCCCCGTCCACGGCGCCCGCATACGAGTACTGGTTGAAGTTCTTGTCGTCGATCGAGCCGACGTCCGTATGGACGCCGATCTTCCACGGCGACGGCGTCGCGGCGGGCGAAGCTGTCGCGTCGGTCGACCCCGACGTCGGCGTCGGGCTGACCGAGGTTGACGGCGAGGCGCCCGAACCACAGGCCGATACGATGATGGCGAGACCGCTGAGCAGCGTCAGGCCAAGAGACCGGTTGCGCATGTGTCCTCCTCCAGCATCGAGATCCTCCGGCCGGCCGATTGGCTTCACGCGAGGTCCGGCACGGGTCTCGAAGAACGCCCGCCCCGCGGGGCGACCATTGGCGCGCATCCTAATCGCGGGCTGCGGGCCGGGCAAGTGCCAAGGGGACTGGTGTCTCGGCTGCGGATGCAGCCGGATCATAGGCCTTCTCGGGCGGCGCGGGTGCGCGACACTGCCGCCATGAAGACACTGGCCGCATGAACATGCCCGCTCGCTATGTGGCACTCGGCGACTCCTACACGATCGGAACGTCGGTCGGGATCGCCGAGCGCTGGCCCGACCAGCTCGTCGCCGCGCTCGGGCCGGAGCCCCCGACGCTCGCCCTCGTCGCGAACCTCGCCGTGAACGGCTTCACGTCCCGCGACGTCCTCGACGTGGAGCTGCCGCAGCTCGACGCCCTGCGGCCCGACTTCGTGTCGCTCCTCATCGGCGTCAACGACGTCGTCCAGGGCGTCCCCGAGGCGTCCTACCGCAGGAACGTCGACGCGATCCTCGACGATCTCGTCGGGCGCGTCGGCGCGGAGCGGATCCTCGTCGTCACGACGCCCGACTACACGGTCACCCCAGCCGGCGCGGACTACGGGGATCCCGCGGCGCGGGCCGCCGGGATCCGGGGTTTCAACCAGGTCCTTGCGGGGATCGCCGCCGGCCGCGGCATCCGGGTCGTCGACATCCACGACCTCTCGCTCGCCGCGGCCTCCGACCCGTCCCTGATCGCCCGCGACGGGCTCCACCCGAGCGGTGCGCAATACGCCCGTTGGGTGGAGCGGATCCTCCCGGCGGTCGAGGTACTGCTCGGCCGCTGACGCCGCGGCGAACGGCGTGGCTCCGCGCGCAGCGCGCGGCCCGTCGCGACCCGGTCGCGGGCCGGCGGACCGTCACGGGGCTACCATTGGCGTCCCGATGACCATCGCCCCGAACGACTTCGTCCACCTCCACACGCACTCCGAGTTCAGCCTGCTGGACGGGCTCGGGCGGATCTCGGACCTCGTGGACGAGGCCGGCGTCCAGGGCTTCGACAGCCTCGCGATCACCGACCATGGGGCGCTCTACGGCGCCGTCGCCTTCCATCAGGCCGCCCGGTCGAAGGGCCTCAACCCGATCATCGGCGTCGAGACGTACGTCGCGCGCCGGTCGATGACGGACAAGGAGGGCAAGGCCGACGCCCAGCCGTTCCACCTCGTCCTCCTGGCCACGGACCTGACCGGCTACCGGAACCTCTGCCGCCTGGTCACCGACGCCCACATCGACGGCTACTACTACAAGCCACGGATCGACCGCGAGCACCTCGCGAGGCACGCCGAGGGTCTCATCGGCCTGTCGGCCTGCCTCAACGGGGAGGTCCCGCGGGCGCTCGAGGTCGAGGACTGGGACCTCGCCCGGAGCCTGGCGGGGGAGTACCGGGACATCCTGGGGCCGGGACGCTTCTTCCTCGAGCTCCAGGACCACGGCCTGCCCGAGCAGCGACGCCTCAACGAGCAGCTCCTGCGGCTCGCGCCGGAGACCGGGCTGCCGCTCGTCGTGACGAACGACCTCCACTACGTCCACCGGCGCCAGGCGCCGGCTCACGACGTCCTGCTGTGCGTCGGGACCGGCAACAACCTCGACACGCCGGGCCGGATGAAGTTCGAATCGGACGGCTTCTACCTGAAGTCGGCGGCCGAGATGGCGGCGCTCTTCCCGGATCAGCGCGAGGCGATCCTGAACACGCGGCGCATCGCGGAGATGTGCGACCTGCGGCTCCCGCTCGGGCAGCTCCGGATCCCGCACTTCCCGGTCCCGGACGGCGAGACGGTCGAGTCGTGGCTCCGGAAGGAGTGCGAGCGCGGCCTCGCCTGGCGCTACGGCGAGCCGACCCCGGCCCTCCTCGAGCGCCTCGACTACGAGCTCGGCGTGATCCTCTCGATGGGCTACGCCGGCTACTTCCTCATCGTCGCGGACTTCATCCGGTTCGCCCGGGAGCAGGGAATCCAGACGACCTGCCGGGGCAGCGCGCCGGGGTCGATCGTGACGTACACGCTCGGCATCACCCCGGTCGACCCGATCGCCTACGGCCTGCCGTTCGAGCGCTTCCTCAACCCCGACCGGGTGACGATGCCCGACATCGACGTCGACTTCCAGGACGACCGCCGCGACGAGGTCATCGCCTACGTCTCCCGGAAGTACGGCCAGGACCACGTCGCCCAGATCATCACCTTCGGCACGATGCTCGCCCGGGCCGCGATCCGCGACGTCGGCCGGGTCCTCGGCCACAGCTACGGTGACGTCGACCGGATCGCGAAGGCCGTGCCGAACCAGCTCGGCATCAAGCTGGAGGAGGCCCTCGAGATCAGCCCCCAGCTCCACGAGATGGTCGCGACCGACGAGAGCGTCAAGCGCGTCATCGACTTCGCGAAGCAGCTCGAGGGCGTCGCCCGGAACGCCTCGACCCATGCGGCCGGCGTCGTCATCTCGCGCGAGCCGCTGACGGAGCTCATGCCGCTCCAGAAGGCCACGAACTCCGACTCGCTGATGACCCAGTACGAGATGCACGCGATCGAGGCGCTCGGGCTGCTGAAGTTCGACTTCCTCGGGCTC
>DASUMJ010000150.1:0-10587 GCA_036277775.1 Candidatus Limnocylindrales bacterium | reverse complement strand
TCGAGGGCCGCGCAGTGGATCTCGACGTCCGGGTGGGCCTTCGCGACCGCCTCCACGCCCTCCGGCGCCGCGATCAGGTTCACGAGCTTGATCCGGACGGGATGGACCGCGCCCCAGCGCTTCAGGACCTCGATCGCCGCCGTGGCCGAGCCGCCGGTGGCGAGCATCGGGTCGAGGATCAGGCAGAGGTCCACCGACGCCGAGTCCGGGAGCTTGTTGTAGTACTCGACCGGCCGGAGCGTCCGCTCGTCGCGGAAGAGGCCCAGGTGCCAGACCTGGGCGGTCGGCATGAGCTCGAGCATCGCGTCGACCATGCCCAGGCCGGCGCGGAGGATCGGCACGAGCCCGATCCGGTCGGCGAGCTCCGCGCCCTCCATCGTCTCGAGCGGTGTCCTCACCTGGAGCGGTCGGACCCGGGCGTCGGCGAGGGCCTCGTAGCCGAGGAGCCACGACAGCTCCCGGACGACCTCGCGGAACTTCTTCGGCTCGGTCGTCTCGTCACGCAGGATCGCGAGCTTGTGGAGCACCGCCGGGTGCTGGGAGACGTGGAGCGTCGGCGTCGAGATCGACACGAGGGCCTCCGGCAGGGGGTGGTCGCCGCCGGCACCGGCGGCCGTGGTGCGGGGCGTCACCGGCCATCCTAGCATCGGCGGGCCGCGCGAATTGACGCCCCGATCGGGCATCACTACCGTTGCCCGGAGCGGCCGGTCGAGACCGGGCGGACGGCGAAACCGGGTGCCCAGGAGCGTCGTCCACCGGGGCGTTCGGCCGCGGGTGCCCGGGCGCTGCGTCGGGGGGCCCCGGCGCTCGAGCTCCGCTTTCTCCGCGTCCCGAGGAGGTCCCTCGACACCGTGCCCGCCGCCGCATCCGCCGACCGGCCCCGCGTACGGCGCACGGCGCCGCCCGTCCTCGTCCGCCAGATCCGGAACGGCATCGAGGAGAGCGCGCATCGCGGTGACATCGTCGAGACCGATGTCGACGGTCGGCTGCTTCGCGGGCTCGGCGATCCGGACCACGTCACGAACCTCCGGTCGTGCGTCAAGCCGTTCGGGATGACCGCGCTCATCGAGGCCGGTGGCATCGAAGCCTTCGATCTCGAGGCGCCCGAGCTGGCGATCATGGCGAGCAGCCATTCGGGCGAGGACCTCCATGTCCGGACGCTCCAGGGCCTCTACCGGCGGATCGGCGTCTCCCAGTCGCTGCTCGCGTGCGGGGCCGAGAAGATGCCGCTCGACGAGCTGACGGCAGCGCGGCTCGCCCGTGACGGCGAGAAGGCGAGCCCGGTCCGCCACATGTGCTCCGGTCAGCACTCGGTCTTCCTGCTCCTCTGCAAGCTGCGCGGCTGGGACCCGACCGGCTACTGGCTCGACGAGCACCCGGCGCAGGTCGCGTATCGCGAGGCCGTCGCCCGGGCATTCGCGACGTCCGTCGGGAAGCTGAAGCTCGGGATCGACGGCTGCGGCGTCCCGACCTATGCGTTCCCGCTGCGGCACGTCGCGCAGGCCTACGCCTTCCTCGCCGATCCGGCCGCCGTCGCGCCGTCAGATCCGCGGGCGTCGCTGGCTCCGGCGCTCGGTGTCGTCCGGGCGGCGATGCTCGCCCACCCGGAGATGGTCGCCGGCTCCCGCGACCGGATCGACACCTCGGTCATGAAGGCGCTGCCCGGGCGGCTCATCTCGAAGGGCGGCATGGAGGCGCTTCGCGGGCTCGCGATCCTGCCCGGACCCCGCGCCAACGGCGCGTCTGCGGGCGCCTCCGGGATGGCGATCAAGATCGAGGACGGCGACGGGCACGACCGGGCCACCTGGGCGGCGACGATCGAGGCGCTCCGGCAGGCGGGCGTCCTCGACGGCCAGCCGCTCCGCGTCCTCGGCCGCTATCACCGGCCGATCGAGACCGATCCCCACGGCCGGGTCAGCGCCGAGGCGATCCCGTCGTTCGAGCTGGCGCCCCTCGCCGAGCTCATCCGCTGAGCGCGGCGGCCCCCGCCGCCTGACGTGTCGGGTCGCGCGGTGGACACTGTGCGGTGATGGCACCCGATCCGTACCGCGTCCTCGGGCTCCCGGCCGGCGCCTCGATTGCCGAGGTGAAGCGCGCCTATCGCCGCCTCGCGAAGGCGAACCACCCGGATTCGGCGGGCGAGGCCGCGCTCCCGCGGTTCCTCGAGATCCAGCGCGCCTACGAGTCGATCACGACCGTCGCCTGGCGGCCCGGGATGCGCCGTCCCGCGGCCGCGACCGCGAGCGAGCCGTGGCGCGCCGATCCTGCCCGCGCCAGGACGGCACGGGGCGCGAGCCCGGGTGCCGGGTCGGGATCAGCTACGGGTCGAGAACGCGCTGCGGGCGGGGCCGGACCGGCCGGATCGGCCGGATCGGCGGGATCGGCGGGATCGGCCGGGCCCCGCCGCGGCAAGGCCGGCGACGCGGCGGGATCGGCGGGGCGGGGGCGGGCGGGCTCAGGTTCCGGAGCCGGAACGGCCGCCGGCGACGCCGCGGGGCCGGGCGGAGGCTCAGGCCGGCGCCGCTCGACGAAGAAGGCGACATTCGGCTCGACGACCTACGACGACGCACGCGAGCAAGCCGACACGACGTGGTCGGGGGCGTCCTGGTACGGGCCGACTTCCGGCGAGTACTGGCGCGTCAACCCTCGGGAGTACGCGGACCCGCGAAAGCACGGCCCGGAATACCTCGCGAAGGCCGCCGCTCGCGCGGCAGCGGCCGCCGAGCGCCGCGCCCGCCAGGCCGAGGCCGCATCGGCCGGTCGGGACAGAGGAGCCGACGGTCCCGCCACCACCGCGCCGCCATCACGGCGGGCGGGAGCCGGTCCATCGTCCCGTGCGAAGACGCCGCCCCGGCCCGCGCCGCGTCCCCGGCCCGCTCCACCGCCGGACCGGGCGTGGGCCCGCAGCGAGCCCGGAGAACCCGCCGGCACGCCAGCGCGTCCGGCCCCGCCCCCGCCGGAACCGGCCGCCCCGGAGCCGGCGTTCGGCGACCGTCCGTCCGGGATCGTCCTGACGCCCCGACTTCGCCGCGTCGTCCGGGCGTTCCTCGCCTGGCCGCCGCTCGGGATCGCCGCGGCGGCGGTGATCGGCGAGGCCACCGGCTGCGCCTCGTTCGAGGCGACGTGCACCCCGAACGCCGAGCTCTACCCGTGGGTCGCGCAGGTGGTGATCGTCCTCGCCCTGCTCGCGCTGCCCGCGGTCGCGCGGATTCTCGCCGCCGGCACGATCGCGGTCGCGCTCCTGGCATTCCCCGTCGCGGCGGCACTCTCGGCCGGGGGCGCCACGTACGACCGGACGCGCGGCCCGGCCGCCCTCATCGCCGTCCTGGCGATCGTCTGGGTCGCCGGCGTCGCTGCCGTGCTCGTCCGCCGCGCCGTCACTCGGGCGATCCCGTGAGCCGTATGCTCGTACCGTGACCACGAACCAGGGCGCCCGGCGCCACGTGACCCAGGACCTGTCCGGCGCCGCGCAGGAGTATCTCCTCGCGCTGAAGGTCATGACCGGCGATGGCGCCCGGGTGAATGCGTCGCAGGTGGGCCGGAAGCTCGGCGTCAGCACCCAGGCCGCGAGCGAGATGTTCCGGCGCCTCGGCGCCGACGGGCTCGTGACCCAGGCAGACGGCCGCGAGCTCGTCCTGACGACGGCCGGCCGAACCGCCGCCGATGCGATCTTCCGGCGCCACGCCCTCTGCGAGTGGCTGCTCACCGAGATCGTCGGGCTCGGCTGGGCGGAGTCGGACCAGGAGGCCGAGCGCCTCCAGGCCGTCATCTCGCCGCGGGTCGAGGCCCGCCTCGACGAGCTCCTCGGGCACCCGGAGACCTGCCCCCACGGGAACCCGATCGACCTCGAGGCGACGGAGCGGCGCCCGCCCGGGATCCGCCTGTCGGAGGTCAACGCCGGCGACCGCGCGACGATCTACCGGATCACCGAGGAGGCGGAGGAGGATGCCGGCCTGCTGTCGTACCTCGAGGCCCGCGGCCTCCGCCCCGGCGCGCCGATCACCGTCCTGGCGCGGTCCGAGTCGCTCGACTCGATGACCCTCGACGGCCCCCACGGCCGGGCGACCCTGGGCCTCCGGCCGGCGGCCCTGGTGCGGGTCCTGCCAGGAACCGCCGACTCTGCGCTGTTCCACAAGGTCCCACCGCGGCCGTAGAGCCGCGCCGCCCGGGCGGTTCGCGGCCGGACCCCTAGAATCGGCGGATGCCCGACATCCGCGTCCGCATCGCGCCCAGCCCGACCGGGCCGCTCCACATCGGCACGGCGCGGACGGCGCTCTTCAACGCCCTCTATGCGCGGCGCCACGGCGGGACGTTCGTCCTCCGCCTCGAGGACACCGACGTCGCCCGCAACACGCTCGCCTTCGAGCAGGACATCCTCGACGGCCTGCACTGGCTCGGGATCACCTGGGACGAGGGCCCGGATTCGGCGGGGGGCGGCGATCGGGGGCCCTACGCGCCATATCGCCAGCTGCAGCGCCTCGAGCGACATGCCGCGGCCGCGGCCGACCTGCTCGCCCGCGACCTTGCCTATCCCTGCTACTGCACGCCCGAGGAGATGGAGGCCGACCGGAAGGCCCAGGAGGCGGACCGCCAGCCACCGCGGTACGTCGGACGGTGCGCGACGCTCACCGCCGCCGATCGGGCGGCACGTGAAGCCGAAGGACGCCGGGGGGCCGTCCGCTTCCGGGTCCAGCCCGGGATCGTCGGCTTCGACGACGCGGTTCGGGGCCGGGTCGAGTTCGACACCTCGAACCTCGGCGGCGACTTCGTCATCGTCCGGGCCGACGGGACGCCGCTCTATCACTTCGCGGTCGTCGTCGACGACGCGGCGATGGAGATCAGCCACGTCATCCGGGGCGAGGACCACATCTCGAACACCCCGAAGCACATCCTCCTCTTCCGGGCCCTCGGGCACGCAGAACCGGTCTTCGCGCACCTGCCGCTGATCCTCAATGCCGACCGGACGAAGATGAGCAAGCGGAAGACCCAGACGGCGGTCTCCGACTACATCGCCCAGGGCTTCATCCGCGAGGCCCTCGTCAACTACCTCGCCCTCCTCGGCTGGTCGACCGGGACCGAGGAGGAGATCCTGTCCTTCGACGAGCTCGCCGCGCGCTTCGACCTCGACCACGTCCAGAAGGGCGGCGCGATCTTCGACCGCGAGCGCCTCGAGTGGATCAACGGCCAGTGGATCCGGCGTCTCGACGACGAGGACCTGGTCACCCGCCTGGAGCCGTTCCTCGAGGCCGAGCACGTCGCGGGGCGGATCGATCGGACGCCCACCGCCGAGGAGATCCGGACGGTCCTGCCGATGATCCGCGAGCGACTGCCGACCCTCGGCGCCGTCGGGGACCTCATCGGCTTCCTGTGGATCGATGAGCTCGCGGTGGACCCTGCCCTGATCGTTCCGAAGCGCTGGGACGCCGCGACGACCGCGGCCGGGCTGATCGCTGCGCGCGAGGCCATCGCTGCCGTGGGCGCGGTGAGCTTCGAGTCAGAGGAGATCGAGCCGCCGCTCCGGGAGCTGGCGGAGCGGCGCGGCTGGAAGGCCGGCGACCTGTTCATGGCGCTCCGCGTGGCCGCCACCGGTCGGACCGCCACCCCGCCGCTCTTCGACACGCTCGTGGCCCTGGGCCGCGAGCGGACCCTCGCCCGGCTCGACGCCGCGATCGCGGCGGTCGGGCGCCTGGCGGAAGGAGGCACGCCGTGACCCCGGACGACGTCCAGCGATGGCTGGACCGCTACGTGGCCGCCTGGAAGTCGTACGACGCGGCCGAGATCGGCGAGCTCTTCTCGGCCGACGCCGAGTACCGCTACCACCCATGGGACGAGCCGGTTCGCGGTCGTGACGCCATCGTCACCGCCTGGATCGCGCCGGACGGCGATGCCTCGACCCGCGACGAGCCGGGCACGTACGACGCGGCCTACCGGCCGTGGGCGATCGACGGCGACCGGGTGGTGGCGGTCGGCACCTCCGACTACTTCACCGACGCCACGCGCGCCACGCGCGAGCAGCGGTACCACAACGTCTACCTCCTCGAGTTCGGCGCTGACGGTCGGTGTCGGAGCTTCACGGAGTGGTTCATCCAGGAGCGCTGACCGGATGACGTCCGGGGCGATTCGTCCCGGAGGGTCTGGTGGGACAGAATGGCCCTGCCGTACGTTGGTAGGGCATGAGCGCATTCGCGTCCTCGCTCACGTGGGAGCTCCTGGCGATCCTCCAGCGTGACCGCACGAGCGATGCCGACCGCGCGGTCGCCGAGGCGCCGGCCGAGAGCTTCGAGGCGGTCTACCGCGACCATCACCGTGACGTCTACCGCTACGTCCTGCTGAGCCTCCGACGCCGCGATGACGCCGACGACGTCGTCGCGGACACCTTCGACCGGGCCTTCTCGGCCTGGCGATCCGGTCATGGACCTGCCGGGCGAGCCCTGCCCTGGCTGCTCGTGATCGCGCGGCGGATCATCGTCGATCGTTGGCGCCGCGAGCGCCTGATCCGGTGGCTGCCGTTCGGGTCCGGACGCGCGGATGCCGACCCGGCCGACGGCGACGACGGGAGCGGCCGGGCCGAGTTCTGGCTGTGGCTAGATCAGCTTGCGAAGGCGCTCCCCGAGCGGCAGCGCGACGTCGTCTTCCTGCGCTACCAGCGCGACCTCACGGACGAGGAGATCGGCGAGATCCTCGGGCTGTCTGCCTCGGGGGTCCGGACGCTCGTCTCGCGGGCGCTCGCCGCGCTGCGCAGTCATCCGGAGCTGTGGTCATGAGCGAGCGCCTCGATGCCGCCATCTGGTCGGGGCTCCAGCAGCGCCTGGCCGGGGTGGAGGCCTTGATCCCGGAGGCACCGCCCTGGCGACCGATGTCGTCGGTCGAGCTGCATGGTCAGCTGCGCCTCGGCTCGGCCTTCCGACGTCCGTCAGCTACGGCACGGCCGCGACGGCAACGGCTCGTCCTCGCGCTCTTGGTGACCGGCGTGGTGCTGGCACTCGTGGCCGCCGCCCTGTTCGGGGGAGCGCGTCAGGTCGATACGCACCTGATGGATGGGCCCTTCGGTCCGTATGGGATGTACCGACCATCCGATCACAGCGCGCATGCCGCGGTGCTCGAGGACGGGCGCGTCCTGATCGTGACTGGCGGATGGCTCCAGATGGGCGAGGTCGCCGCCAGGCGCGCGGACATCTGGGACCCGGTCAGCGGCCGCGGACCCACGGGGCGCCCTGCGATCGGTCGGGTTGCATCGACCGCCACGCTCCTGCTCGACGGCCGGGTCCTCGTCGTGGGCGGCTTCGACGGACCGTTCGCCTACGGGGCGAACTCGACCGCGTCGGCCGAGATCTGGGACCCAGCCACCGGAGCCTTCCGGGAGACCGGCTGGATGGCCAGCCCGCGCGTTGGCCATACCGCCACGATGCTGGCCGACGGACGCGTCCTGATCACGGGTGGCACCGGGCCAGGGGGCGCTCAAGCCACGGCCGAGCTGTGGGACCCCGCCACCGAGGAGTTCAGCCCGGCCGGCGAGATGGTCGGTGCTCGCACCGGGAGTCTCGCGACCCTCCTTCCGGACGGCACTGTGCAGATCTGGGGTGGCGGTGGTCCGAGCCAGCTCTGGCGACCCGCGTACAACAACTTCGTGTCCGCAGGCCTGCTCGACCGGCCGTCGTTTGCGACCGCGACCCGGCTCCTCGACGGCCGCGTGTTGCTGACCCAGGGACGAGAACCGGGTGCGAACTACACGCTCCCGCCGGCCGTCCTCGACACCGACCGGTCGTCGACCTCGCAGGCCAGTCAGTTCACCGTCGCCCGGACCGGGTACGCGGCCACGCTCCTGAGCGACGGACGCGTCCTGATCACGGGCGGCGTGTCGCCAGCCGGTGACGTCCTCTCGTCGGTCGAGGTCTGGGATCCGGCCGACGCCCAGTTCAGGCTCGGCCGGCCACTACCCAGACCGGTCGCGAACCACACGGCGCTGCTCCTCACCGACGGCCGTCTGTTGATCGTCTTCAATGCCTTCGGACCCCAGGTCACCGGCGAGCCGATCGTCTACGAGCCGGAGCCGCTCCGGTGAAGCCGCACGCCACAGTGCATGCGCGGTCCCCCTGAGGGATGCCGACCACCGAGGCAATCGCACAACAGGTCAGCGCCGGGTTCCCGCGAGGGAGGAATGTCCGCGCGCTCAGGAGGCAGTGCCATGCCCACAACTCGACAACTTCGATCGCTGACGAGGACGCTCCTCATCGCCATCGTCTCCGGAGTCGTTCTCGGCGCCTGCCAGGGATCGGCAAGCGAGCCGCCACCCCTGGCGTCGCCTCCAAGCGTGCCGAGCCCGACGCCCGCCCTCGTCGACGCGGGCACGATCACCCTCTCGGATACGGGCTGCACCTGGGACGGGAATCCCGGCTCGATGCCGGTCGGTCCGCTGACGTTGGCCGTCCGGAACGACACCGAGGACTTCGGCACGTTCATCCTCCACCGGGTTCGCGACGACAAGTCGTGGTCCGACGGCCAGGCCGCGATTGTCGCGATCCAGGGGGCACTGGAGATCGGCGCCGAATGGCCGGAGTGGACGTTCGAGGTCTCCGACCCGGTCGACGAGGCGACTGCCGACGCAGGGCGTGACGGCGTCATCAGGACGGCCGTCGGCCCCGGCGTGTACGGCGTCGTCTGCTCGGCCAACACGAGCCCAACCGGCGACATCCTGACGACCTTCCTCGTCGGCCCTCTCGAGGTCCCGCAGCCATGACAACGTCGGGCCGGCTCCCGTGACCGGCCCGACCAAATGCCGCGTTAACACGCAGCGCTATCCTCGATGTCGATGGCCCGCACGATCCTCGTCGTCGACGACGAGCCGACCCTCCGCGAGACGCTCGCGGACGCGCTCGCCGCCGACGGCTTCCGGGTCGTGGAGGCGGCTGACGGACGCGCGGCGCTCGACCAGTTCCGGGCCGAGGCCCCCGACCTCGTCCTCCTCGACCTGATGCTCCCCGAGCTGTCCGGCATCGAGGTCTGCCGGATCATCCGGGCCGAGTCGGCCGTGCCCATCGTGATGCTGACGGCCCGTGGGTCCGAGGTCGACAAGATCGTCGGGCTCGAGATCGGCGCCGACGACTACGTCACGAAGCCGTTCAGCCTCCGCGAGCTGTCGGCCCGGATCCGGGCGATCTTCCGGCGTGCCGAGCAGGCCGCGGCCGCCGGCGGCCCGGCGGTCGTCGACCTCGGGGACGTCCAGGTCGACCTGGCGGGTCATCGCCTGCTGAAGGCCGGCCGCGAGGTCCCGCTCAAGCCGAAGGTCTTCGAGCTCCTCGCCTTCCTGGTCCGTCATCCGGGGCAGGCCCTGAGCCGCGATCAGCTCCTCGAACAGGTCTGGGGCTATGACTACGCGGGTGAGACCCGGACGGTCGATGTCCACGTCCACTGGCTGCGGTCCGCGATCGAGCCGGACCCCGCCCGGCCGTCGATCATCCAGACGATCCGCGGCGTCGGCTACGTCCTGCGACGGCCCGCCTAACCGTCGCTGCGAGGACCGACCCGCTTCCGGGGCCGCCGCCCCCGGACGGTCTAGAGGACCAGCCGGAGGAGCTCCCAGGCGATCCAGGCCATGAGGCCGGACGCGGGGATGGTCAGGACCCAGGCGATCACGATGTTGCCGGCCACGCCCCACCGGACGGCCGAGAACCGATCGCTCGAACCGACGCCCATGATCGCCGACGAGATGACGTGGGTCGTCGAGACCGGCATCCCGAAATGGGACGCACCGAGGATGATCGTTGCGGCCGTCGTCTCGGCGGCGAAGCCGTGGACCGGGTCGAGCTTCACGACCCGCTGGCCCATCGTCTTGATGATCCGCCAGCCGCCGGCCGCGGTCCCGAGTGAGATCGCCGAGGCGGCGAGGAGGATCACCCAGAGCGGGATGTGCGCGTCGTGCGGCAGGAGACCGCCGGCGATGAGGGCGAGGGTCATGATCCCCATCGTCTTCTGGGCGTCGTTGGAGCCGTGGCTGAAGGCCATGAACGCAGCGGACACGACCTGGAGTCGGCGGAATCGGTCGTTGAGCTTCCGCGGATGGGATCGCTGGAACAGGTTCAGCAGCACGACCATGAACAGGAACCCGACGACGACCCCGAGGATCGGCGAGGCGACGAGCGGGAAGATGACGCGCTCGATGATGCCGTCGATCTTCAGCGCCCCGACGCCGCTCGCCGCGATCACCGCCCCGATGAGCCCGCCGATGAGCGCGTGGCTCGACGACGACGGGATCCCGAGCCGCCAGGTGATGAGGTTCCAGATGATCGCGCCGACGAGCGCCGCGGCAACGATGATCTGGCCGGCGTCGCTCTCGGGCGTCGTGGCGATCCCCGACGAGATCGTCTTGGCCACCGCCGTCCCGCTCAGGGCCCCGACGAAGTTGGCGGTGGCCGACATGAGGATCGCGTGGTCGGGCCGGAGGGCCCGGGTGGAGACCGACGTTGCGATCGCGTTCGCGGTGTCGTGGAAGCCGTTGATGTAGTCGAATGCCACGGCCAGCGCGAACACGGTCAGCAGGAGGAGGGTCACGCCGTCGGGCACAATCGGAAAGGCTAGCAGGTCGCGGCC
>DASUMJ010000149.1:0-3040 GCA_036277775.1 Candidatus Limnocylindrales bacterium | reverse complement strand
GGTCTGTAAAACCCTCGTCTTCGACTGTGGCGGTTCGATTCCGCCCCGGCCCACCAGCTCCCGCTGATCGCGTCAGGCCCCGATCTCCACATCGCGGCCGGCACCGGCCTGCCCGTCGACCTGCCCGCCGGCGCGGTCGAGCCCCCCATCGAGCGCGGCGTGGAGCTCCTGCGAATGGACCCGGAGCCAGCGACGCCAGGCGGTGTGGTCGGGACGGCGGGCGGCCACGAGGGCCCAGAACCCCGGCCCGTGCCCGAACACCCGCAGGTGGGCCAGCTCGTGCACGACGACCGTCTCGAGCGCCGCCGGCGGCGCGAGGATGAGCCGCCACGAGAAGGACAGGGTCCGCCGCCGGGTCGCGCTCCCCCAGCGGGTCTTCGGGTCACGGAGCGTGACGCGCTCCGGCCGGACCCCGAGGGCCTGTGCGTGCTCGGCCACGGATCGGTCGATCGCCTCCGCGGCGCGGGCACGGAGCCAGGCCTCGAGCACGGCCGCCGGCGCGCGCCGGTCCCGGCTCGCGACCCGGAGGACGAGCTCGTCGCGGTCATCGGCGCCGGCCCGCTCGACCGTCGATCGCCGCGCCGACCCCGGGGCCGGCGCGATCCTGAGCCGATGGAGCTCCCCGAGGTAGCGAAACTCGGCGCCGTCCCGGATCCCGCCGCGGGCGGCGAGCGTGGCCTGCTGCGTGGCCTGCCGGGCGAGGTGTCGCCGGAGCCACGGCTCGCGCTCCCGGAGGAACCGCTCCACCTCGGGCTCGGGACGGGCCCAGCCGCGGCGGGTCGCCGGCGGCACGGAGACGAGGACGCCGCGACGCGGGTCGATCGTCACCCGGAGGTTCCGCGACCGCGGGGACCGTCGGAGGACGTACCGCACGCGACCGCCCGTGAGCGAGGCCCAGCGCTGCTCGTCGGGATCCGCGACCGTCATCGACGCCCATGGTGCCATCGATGCGTCACGATGACGGCTACCCCTGCGTCATGCCCGCGCAGGGTGAGTGCCCAGGGAGGCCGACCGGTTGGGACGGGACGATCGCCACGCAGCGGCGGAGGTGCCCGTCTTCGACGCGGACGAGGCGCCTCGCGCGCGGGCACGCGGTCCCCGCGGCGCGGTGGTCGGCGGACGGCGGCCCGGGCGCGCTCGCAGCGTCGGCATCGCGGTCGCCGCGCTCGTCGTCCTCACCGCGGGCGTCGCGATCGGGGGCATCCTCGAGGGAGCCGCGCCCTCGCCGAGCGCGTCGGCGCCAGCGACGCCCGAGGGCTCGGCGGTCGCGGCGACGTGCACAACCGCGACGACGACCGTCCCGTCCTTCGTCCTCGTGCCCGAGGGGTCCACGACGCCCGGGCGCGCGATGCTCCTCGGGCTCAGTCATGGACGGGACGTGGACTCTCCGAGCCGCGGCTGGCTCGTGCCGGGCGGCCACGGGGCGGAGGGGGCGCTCGCCGTCGGCTCGGGCACGGACCTCGAGCTGCTGGCCCAGCGAACCGCCTGCCTCCGATACGTCCTCGCGGAATACGCCTCCGCGACGCTCGGTCGCGACCCACGGCCCGACGACATCCGGCTCCTGCTCGACCGCGGGATCGAGCCTGGGCGGCAGGTCGAGCTCGGGACGCTCCCGGACGGCGACTGGGTGGTGCGAGCCGTCGCCTACTTCGAGATCGGCATTCGCGGGCCGGAGGGGCTCGTGTACGGGGAGCGGTTCTTCCGCGTCCGGGTCGGCGCGGGCCCGTTCCCGACGGCCCCACCGACGGAGCGGCCCGATCCGACGCCGCGAGTCACGCCGGCCGTTCCCTGCGCCGGGGCTCCGACCGACGGCGACGCGATCCGGGTGGTGCTCCGGACCTCGAGCCTGGAGCCCGTCGAGGGCCTGCCCGAGGGTTCCGAGCCGCCTGAGGTGTCCGTCGCGCTCGGCGAGGACGTGGAGCTGTCGATCGTCGGGGACGCATGCGCGATCGCCTGGCGGATCCAAGCCGTCCTCGTCGAATCCGAGGATGGGCTCAGCGTCGAGGGCCTCACGAACCCGGCCGTCGACCCCGCCTACGCCTCACAGAACCGCTGGCGCGTGGAGCTCCCCGCCGGAGACCTTCGGCTCGTGGCGGAGCTGACGTTCGAGGCCGGGATCCGGGTGACGCGAACGTGGAACGTCGTCGGCCGGGGCTTCGACGTTCCGGATGTCTTCCTCGTCGGGACCGACGGAACCCGCGTCGTGGCACTGCCCGGCTGCGGGCTCTACTTCGAGCTCGCGAACGGCTACCAGGCCGGCGACGATTGCGGGGTCATCGAGTTCCCGGACGGGCTCGAAGTCCTCTCCGTGCCCGCCTGGAGCTTCGTCTCGATCGAGGTTCCGGGCTGGACGCTCATGTCGTGGAACGGGCAGTGCGGCACCGTCGGGACGGACGGTTCGGGCTCGACGACCTTCGACTCGGGGGGCTGCGGACTCGGCGGCTTCTCGGTCGAACCCGGCGAAGCGCCGCCGGGGCCCGCCCGGTTCCTGGCCCGCCCCGGTCCCCAGGCCCTCCAGATCTACATTCACGCGACCCTGGATGGGGACACGTTCTCCGTCCCGATGTACGCCTACGTGACCGGCCGATGACTCGGGGGCACGGTCGATGACGCACCCGACGGGCTCGTACCAGCCCGGCGACCCGGTCGCCGCGACGCGCCACGACGGCGTCGAGGCACCGGTCCGCCCCGTGCTGGCCGCCGGCCGCGGGCTGCGGCAACGGGCCGGCCTCATCGTGGTCGCCGTCGTTGCGATCACCGTCGTCGCGGCCGGGATCGGCCTCGGTGGACGTGGTCTCGAGCCGGCGGCGAGCGGCTCGCCCTCCGGCAGCGGCTCGGAGCCCGACGCGAGCGGACCGGGCTCGTCCGATCCGCGGCCGAGTCCCGGATCCGAGGGATCGCTGGACTGTGGCCTGGTCGAGGTGGACGACCTGCCCGAGCCGCGCCTCTGGTCGACCGCCGGCGACGTCGCCGCGAAGCGGGGGATCGCGGGACCCGACTGGCAGCTGGCCTCGCCCCCGACGTCGGCCTGGCCGGTTCC
>DASUMJ010000148.1:0-6933 GCA_036277775.1 Candidatus Limnocylindrales bacterium | reverse complement strand
GACGAGGACCACCGGCGGGATGACGAACGGCATCAGCGTCACGAACTCGACGAGCGGCCGGAGGTGCGGGACCTTGAGCCGGACCCAGTAGGCGGTCGGGACGATGATCAGGAGGCTGATCACGATCGTCAGGACCCCGACGGTGAAGGAGTAGGCGAGGCCGCCGAAGAACTTCGGGTCCGCGAGGACCTGCTTGTAGGCAAGGAAGATGTCCGGTCGCGTCCGGATCGAGTGGAAGAACGTGCCGAGGAGCGGCAGGAAGAAGTACAGGACCCCGAGGATGAAGATCAGCCAGGCGAACGGGTTGCCGACCCCGCCCCGGCGGCCCGGGTCCGGGCGTCGCTGGCGCGTCAGGTAGCGGATGACGGCCCACGGGGCGATCGGCCCCTGACCACCACCGCCACCGCCGACGCTCATGATCGGAGCCACCGCTCGGCGCGCCGCTGGAGGAGCGAGTAGAGCCCGATCGACACGGCCATGATCGCCACCATCCCCATCGCCATCGCGTAGCCGAGGCCGGGGTTGTGGAGGACGTCGCCGCGGATCTGGGCACCGATGACGATCGGCACGAGGTTGAGCGTCCCGCCGGTCAGCTGGAAGGCGGTCGCCTGGGCCCCGAAGGAGTTCCCGAAGAGCAGGATCATCGTCCCGAGGATCGAGGGCGTGAGGATCGGCAGGGCGACGTGGCGCCAGTACTGGAACGCGGAGGCGCCCATGTTCTCCGCCGCCTCCCGCCAGTCGCGCCGGAGCCCCTCGAGGGCCGGGGCGATGATCAGGACCATGAGCGGGAACTGGAAGTACATGTAGACGAGCTCGACGCCGACCTTGGAGGTCAGGCGGAAGCCCGACTTGTACGGGTCGATCCCGAGCTCACGGAGGATGACCGTCAGGAAGCCGAGCTGGCCGAGGGTGAAGATGAAGGCCAGGGCCAGCGGCACGCCGGCGAAGTTCGATGCGACGCCGGAGAACGTCATCAGGGCCGTCCGCAGAAACCGCGGCAGCCCGCCGAGGATGACCGAGTACGCGAGGAGGAGCCCGAAGATCCCGCCGGCGACGGCGGTGACGAGGCTGACCTCGATCGTCGTGAGGAACGCCCCGGGGATGATCCCGGTCTGGAGGTCGGCGTAGTGCTGGAGCGTCAGCGCGCCGGTCTGGTTGTCGCGGAAGCTGCCGATGACGAGATAGACCGCCGGCAGAAACATGAAGGCGATCGAAAAGAGGAAGAACGGCAGGAGCCCGAGCCAGGCCCAGCCGAAGCGACGCCGGGCAGGGCGCGCCGCTGGCGCACCCTGCCCGGCCGGATCCGTGGCGACAGCCACGACCGTCAGCGAGGTTTGGTGGAACGGGCGTCGGCTACTGGATGTTCAGCCCGACGACGCTGTCCCACTGGGTGGTGATGAGCTCGCTCGCCGCGTTGAGCTGGTCGAGCGACGGGAAGACCGCCCCGGCGACGTCGGGCAGCTTGTCGAGCTGCTCCTGCGGCACCGCGTTGTTCTCGACGAGGTTCTCGTACCGGATCGGGTGGCAGTAGCCCTTCAGCCAGATGTTCTGCCCCTCGTCCGAGTAGAGGAATTCCTGCCACAGCTTGGCGGCGTTCGGGTGCGGCGCGTAGGCGCTGATGCCCTGGACGTAGACGCCTGCGAACCGGCCGCTGGCCGGGACGACGACGGCGATCTCGGGGCCGCCGCTGGCGGCGGTCGTGTCGCGGTTCGAGAGGGCGTTGTAGGTCCAGCGGATCGTGATCGGCGTGTCGCCGGAGGCGATCGTCGCGGCCGTCGCGATCCCCGGCAGGAGGTTGCCAGCCTCGTTGAGCTCGGCGAAGAAGTCGAGCCCGGGCTGCGCGTCGTCGAGCGAGCCGCCGTTGGCGAGCGACGCCGCGAAGACGGTCTGGATGGCCTGGTTCGAGGTCCGGGGATCACCCGCGAGGGCGATCTGGCTCTGGTATTCGGGCTTCAGCAGGTCCGCCCAGTCGGCCGGGACGTTGTCGACGATGGCGGTGTTCACCTCGAACGACAGCACGCCGTAGTAGTCGCCCCACCAGTAGCCCTCGGCATCCTTGGCGGAGTCCGGGATGGTGTCCCAGGTCGCGACCTTGTACGCGGCGAGGAGGCCCTCCTCCTTGGCCGACGGGCCGAACGACAGGCCGACGTCGATGACGTCCGGAGCCTGGGGACCGGGGTTGTCCTTGTTGGCCTTGATCGCCTCGATCTCGTCGCCCGAGCCGGCGTTCGGATCGAGCTCGTTGATGTCGATCCCGAACTTGGACTCGTACGTCGAGATCGTCTCGCCGTAGTTGCACCAGTCGTGCGGCAGGGCGATCGTCGTGAGCCCGCCGTCGGCCTTCGCGGCGTCGAGGAGCTCCTGGGGCGCCTCGTAGAGGTCGTAGCCGGCCGGGCCCTCCGTTGGGGCCGTGGATGCGCCGCCGCCGCAGGCGGCGGCGATGATCGCGAGGGCGGCCCCAACCACCACCAGGCGGGGCATCGTGCGGGTCGTGGTCAACTGCTCCTCCAAAGCTAATCGGTGCGCCCACGATGTGAGCGCGACCCTCCTGCGACGACGGGAACGCCGGACGGATCCGCCGGTACGGAGTGCCCCGTGCGCGCCGAATGGGATCGGGCGGTCGGGGCGCGCCGCGAGGTCGGGGTTCGTCCAGCCCCGGGCCATCGTCGTGGCGCATCTTGGGCGTGCCGTGAACGCGGCGTCAAGCCGGAACCACGGCGCACGACCCGCACCCGCGGGCCGCCCGGACACGAAGGAGCCGGCGACGGAGGTCCGTCGCCGGCTCGATGCTCGGCTCCCGGCGCCGCGCGGGGCCGCCGGGTCAGCGGGTCACCCGCCCGACGGGCGGACCCCGGTCAGGGCATCCACGCCTGCCAGACGGACTCGTTCTCCTCGACCCACTTCTTGCCCGCCTCCTCGGCGGTCATGTCCTGGTTCGTGATGTAGTCCGCGACGAGGTTCTGGTCCTCGTTCGTCCAGTTGAAGTTCTTGATGAGCGTGGCGGCGTCGCCGCCCTCGTCCGCGAACTCCTTCCGGAGGATCTTGTTGAGATCGGTCTCGGGGTAGTCGCACTCGATCGCCTCGAGGTCCTCGTCGCAGCCAGCCTCGTACGGCGGGAGGTCGATCCGGACGAGCTCGACCTGGGCGTTCAGCCAGTGCGGGTCCCACCAGTAGAAGAGCAGCGGCAGCTCCTGCTCGACCGACTGCTTGATGGCCTCGACCGTGGCCGCCTCGCTGCCCGAGAACCGGACGGCGAAGTCCAGGCCGAGGTTCTCGATGAGGGCCTCGTCGTACTGGACGTATGACGGGTCGGTCCCGAGGAACTCCCCGAGGTCGCCGGACTCGGACGTCTTGAACAGCTCGGCGTACTTGTTGAGGTTCTCCCAGCTCGTGATGTCGGGATACTCCTCGACCATCCAGGCCGGGACGTACCAGCCGATGATCCCGACGTTCCCGGTCGAGCCGCCGTCGACGGCCACGCCCTTCTCCGTGATGTACTCCTGCTCGAGCGCCGGGTGGCCCCAGTTCTCGAGGATGACGTCGACCTCGCCCGACTCGAAGCCCTGCCACGAGACGTCCTCGGCGAGGACCTTCTTCTCGACGGTGTAGCCGAGCTCCTCCTCAAGGAGGTAGGCCACGACGGCGGCATCCGCCTCGTACCCGACCCACGGGTTGATCGCCATGTTGACGGTGCCCTTGCTGGCACCGCCACCGGTGTTGCATGCCGCCGCGACCAGGCCGGCGGCCACCAGGCCGACGGCGAGGCGGCCGAATCGCTTCGAGCTCACTCCGCACTCCTCCATAGCCGGGCCCCGGATGACGCCGAGCGGCCACCGCCGCGGGATCCCGTCGATGCGCCGCTGATCCTACGCTCCCGGCGCTAGGCCGCGTGCCCGACCGCCGCCCCCGCGGCGGCCCGCCGCTGCGAGCCGGCGCTCTGGGTGATCCGGTCGAGCATGATCCCGAGGAGGACGATCGCGATCGCTGCCGCGAGGCCCTCACCGAAGAAGTCACGCCGCTGGAAGCCGGCGACGACGTCGTAGCCCAGGCCGCCGGCACCGACGAGGCCGCCGACGACGACCATGGCGAGGACCATGACGATCCCCTGGTTGACCGCGACGAGGAGCGCGGGCAGGGCCACCGGCAGCTCGACCTTGCGGAGCAGCTGGAGCGGCGTCGCTCCCGACGAGACGCCGGCCTCGCGGACCGCGGGCGGGACCGTCCGGATCCCGATCTCGACGAGCCGGACGACCGGGGGGATCGCGTAGATGACGGCCGCAACGATCCCGGTGAACCGGACCGCCAGAAAGAGCGCGACCGCCGGCAGGAGGTAGACGAAGGCCGGCATCGTCTGGGCGAAGTCGAGGAGCGGCCGGAGCACGGCCGAGAACCGGTCGCTCCGCGCGGCGAGGATCCCGAGCGCGACGCCGATCACGAGGGTCAGGATCATCGCGACGAGGACCTGGACGAGCGTCTCCATGCTGTGCTCCCACATCTCGAGGGCGACGATCCCGAGCAGGCAGACGAGGGTGATGATCGCGAGCCGGAGGCCGCCGATGAGGAGCGCGATCCCCGCGATCACGCCCGTGACGAGCCACCACGGGGCCGTCGTGAAGACGTGCTCGAGCGGGTTGATGAGCGCGTACGTCACCCCTTCCTTGAAGGCGAACGTCGCGAAGAACAGGTTCAGCGAGATCCAGTCGACGGCCGAGTTCACCGGGCCTGCGAACGAGAAGTTGAGGTCCTCGGGGAACTCCGTCACGCCCAGGGCGACCGCGGCCGCGGTGACGGCGAGCGCGCCGCCGATGGCGATCCGGCGGAGCCACGGCCCGACGGTCGGGCGCGCGGCGTCGGGGCGCCCGGGGTCGAGGCGCTCGCTGACCTGGGTGGTGAACCGGTCGAGCATGATCGCCATGATCACGATCGCCAGGCCGGCATCGAAGCCCCGCCCGACGTTGTGGCTGACGATCGCGCCGAGGATGTTCTTGCCGAGGCCCGGGGCGTCGACGAGGGCCGTGATCACGACCATCGAGAGCGCCATCATGATCGTCTGGTTGATGGCCAGGACGATCGTGCGTCGTGCCATCGGCAGCTGGACCTTGGCGAGCAGCTGCCGGCCCGTCGCACCGAGGGACCGCGCCGCCTCGACCGACGCCGGTGCCACCCCGCGGATGCCGAGCGCCGTGATCCGGATCGCCGGCGGCATCGCGTAGATCACCGTGACCACGGCGGCCGACGTCGGCCCGATGAGGAAGAACATCGTGATCGGCGCGAGGTAGGCGAACGTCGGCATGATCTGCATCGCGTCGAGGATCGGCCGGATCGCGCCGTAGAAGCGGTCGCTCCGGCCGGCGAGGATCCCGATCGGGATGCCGATGGCGAGGCTGATGGCCACCGCGGCGAGGGTCAGGGCGAGCGTCTCGACGCTCCGCTCCCACAGGCCCAGGACGCCGAACGAGAGGAAGCCGGTCGCCATGAGGGCCGCGAGTCGCCAGCCGCCGACGAGCAGCCCCGCCGCCGCGCCGATCGCCGTCAGGCCCGGCCACGACGCGGCGGCGAGGACGGCGTAGAGCCCCTCGTAGAGCGCGCCGAGGATCGTCCTCGCCGCCGTGACGACCACGACGAGGACGATGTTCGAGTTGCGATTCGCATCGACCCACGACCGGAGGTCGAGGAACCGCTCGAAGGTCGGTGCGTCGTTGTCGTGGGGCAGGGTCCACTGGCCGGCGAAGGCGACGTAGAGGACGGCCGACGCGATCGCGAGGGCGGCGAGCCACAGGCCCCGGGAGCCGGGGAGCCGGCTGCGTCCGAGCGACAGGACGGCGGCGGTCACGCGCCGCGAGCCTCGTCCGCCCCGGCGATCGACTCGAGGATCTGGCGACGGTCGACGACGCCAACGAGCCGGCCGTCCTCGATCACGCGGAGCGGCTTCTCGGTCGAGGTCGCGGCGTGGACCGCATTCCGGATGATCGTCGTGGCCGGGAATGCCGGCCCGTCGACGGCGTCCGCGGGCGTCGCGTCGCGCATCACCCACCGGAGGGTCAGGACGTTCGCCTTCGCGACGTCCTGGACGAAGTCGGCCACGTAGTCGTCCGCCGGGGCGCCGACGAGCTCCTCGGGCGAGCCGGACTGGACGATCCGGCCGTCGCGCATGATCACGATGTGATCGCCGAGCTTGAGCGCCTCGGCCAGGTCGTGGGTGATGAAGACCATCGTCTTCCCGACCTCGTGGTGGAGCCGGATGACCTCGTTCTGCATGTCCCGGCGGATGAGCGGGTCGAGGGCACTGAACGGTTCGTCGAAGAACATCACCTCGGGATCGACGGCGAGCGCCCGCGCCAGCCCGACCCGCTGCTGCTGGCCTCCGGACAGCTGGTCCGGATAGCTGTCCATGTGGGCGGACAGGCCCACGAGCTCGCACATCTCGCGGGCCCGGGCGTGGCGCAACTCCCGGGTCTCGCCGCGGAGCTCCAGGCCGAACGCGACGTTGTCGATGACCCGGCGATGGGGCAGGAGCCCGAAGTGCTGGAAGACCATCGCAAACCGCCGGCGCCGGAGCTCACGGAGGCGCTGCTCGTCGGCGGCGCGAATGTCCTCGCCGTCGAGGAGGACCTCGCCGAGCGACGGCTCGATGAGCCGCGTCAGGCACCGGACGAGGGTCGACTTGCCGCTCCCCGAGAGGCCCATCACGACGAAGACCTCGCCCGGCCGGACGTCGAAGCTGACGTCCCGGACCGCGATCGTGGAACCGGTCTTCAGCCGGAACTCGGCGTTCGAGAGCTCGAGGAGGGGTGAGCCGGCGATCTTCGCCTCCGCCGGCCCGAAGATCTTCCAGAGGCCGCGGACGGCGATCGTCGCCTTGTCCGATGCGGAACGGACGGGCATCGCGGTCTGCACGGGTCACCCTCGGCGCGCCGCGGGACGCCGGCCGGG
>DASUMJ010000147.1:0-25053 GCA_036277775.1 Candidatus Limnocylindrales bacterium | reverse complement strand
CGGCCCGGAGTCGCTCGACGAGGCCGCCGAGGGGCCGCGGTTCGCTCGGCTCCGCCGCCTCGATCCGGTCCGCGATCGACGTCACGACCGGCCCACCAGGCGGGCGGCCCGGGCGACGGCCCGCCCGAGCGCGTAGCGGCGGGGGCGGATCACCCGCTCGTGCGCACCCGCGAGCTGAATCCACGCCGCGCCGAACGAGCGCTTGTGCTCGTACAGGCCGTACATCGGCTCGCCCTCGAGGGGCGGCCGCCGGGCACCCGGCACGTCGACGCCGCCCAGGTCCATCTCGGCACAGCCCTCGCGGATCGCGAGCTGGATCGCCCGCCAGCGGAGGAGGTGGAGGGCACCTGGGTGCTCGCGCCGCAACGCGGCGTGGTCGCCCGAGTGGACCGTGCTCAGCCGGCCGCCGTGGCGATGGAGCACGAGGCCGGCCAGCGGGTCGCCACCGGCCGAGCGGGCCTCGAGGAGGACGAGCAGCCCGTCGGCGAGTGCGGCTCGCCACCAGGCGAGGAACGCCGCCCGCGGCCCGAAGGCGAACTGCCGGCGCTCGCCGGTCTCGAGGAGGAGGTCGTAGAACCGGTCGAGGGCGGTGGCCGCGGCCTCGTCGGGCAGGACGAACCCCTCGCCCGGCTCGTCGCCCGCGCGAAGGACGCCGTCGTGACGCACGATCCGCGTCCCGGCCTTCTCGGCGCCCCGGATCCGCTGGCGCGTCGACTTCGCGATGCCGGCGAGGACCGCGGCCTCGTCCGCACCGTGCCCGAGCGGGATCGCCATCCGGTGTCGCGACGGCTGGATCTCCTCGATCGGGCGGAACCCGCTCGCCCGGATCAGCTCGTCATAGGCCGTTCCCGCCGGGACCTCCGCGTCCGTCGCGACGACATCGATCCCGTGTGCGGCGAGCCACTCGGTGAAGGCGCGGAGGCGGCTCGCCATGGCCGGGGCGTCGCCGGCCGGGATCGGCCCGCGTGGCAGGTAGGCACTCCCGCCGCGGATCAGGGGCCACGGCCGCTCGAGCGCCAGGACGGCCGAGCCGTCCGCGGCGACGAGCTGGTGGGGCCGCCAGCCGGATGCCGCCCGGTGCCGGGCCCAGGCCGCCGACTGGTAGACGTGGCCGCCGCCCGGTCGCACGACGAGATCGTCCCAGACCTCGAGCTCCCGGGCGTTCGCCGGGCGGACGTCCATCAGCCCTCGGTGCCGGCGTCCCCGCCGGTCCCGGGCGCGGCCGCGGCCCCGGCGCCCAGGCCGTGCCGCCGGCGCGTGAGCCACACCCTCCCCCGCTGCGCGAGGCCGTAGACGGTTCGCCCGAGCCCGTCGAGGACGAGGTCCCAGGCCCCGACGTACCGGACCTCGCGACCCCCGAAGCCGGCCTTGAAGTGGGCGATCCCCGGGTGGGCGAGGCCCCACAGGTCGTACGTCTCGGCGCCGGCCTCGCGCGACGACCGGATCGCCTCCCACTTCAGGAGGTAGTTCGCCCGGGACTCGGCGCCCGCCTCCGTCATCCCGCCGTACGGCTCGACGACCCGCGTCCCGGACCGGACGAGGAAGAGGGCTGCTGCAGGCTCGCCATCGGGAAGCCGGGCGATGAGCAGGCGTGCCAGCCCCTGGGGCCGGTACGCCTCCCAGACGTCGCGGTACGCGCGCTCCGTCCGGATGAGGAACCCGGCCCGGGCGGCGGTCTCGCGATAGATCTCGTAGAAGACCGGGAGCAGGTCGCCCTCGGCATCCTCGACCGTGACGCCGCCGGTCCGCGCCCGGTTGACGTACTGGCGCCACTTCTTCCGGAGGTCGCCCCACAGGGCGGCCTCGTCGGCGCGGAGGTCGATGAGCCGCGAGGATGCCGGCTGGATCGCCGGGGCCGGCCGCCAGCCGGCGTCGCGGAGCGCGGTCCGGAGCCGGCCCTCGGGATCGAGCGGCCCGTCGGCTTCGATCTCCGGGTCGATCCGGAGGTGCGAAACACGACCCTCGCGGCCGAGGGCGGCGCGAGCCCCCTGGGTGAACGGCGCGATCGCCTCGGGTCGCCACCCGGCGGCCGGTGCGACCGGACCGCGGGGCGCGTACGCGAACGCCCACGGCAGCGGCCCGGGGCGACGGAGGAGGATCTGGGCCCCGATCGGTCCGGCCGGCGTGTCGGCGAGGAACCGGGTCGCCGACCAGCCGTTCGCGGCCTTCACCCTGGCCCATGCCGAGCGCTGGAGGTACGGGGACGGATCGGCCGCCTGGACGAAGTCCTCCCAGGCCGTCTCGTCCCGGGCCACGTCCGTGACGCTCACGCGCTGCGCCGCCGCCGGATCTGGTCGGTCACCAGCCCGACGATAGACGGCAGCTCCGGGATCCGCAACGCGAGCGCGACGACGAGGTAGGCGCCGCCGCCGGCGATCGTCGCGAGCGTCGACCCGGCGAGAAGCTCGAGCTTCGGGGCGCCGGGCTCCAGGAGGCCGGTGAGCACGCCGGCGGCGGCGCTCGTCGCGAGCCAGGCCGCGAGCCCGCCTGCCGCCGATTCCGCGAGGACCCGGACGATCCCGCCCCGATCGAACGACGGGACCCGCCGCCCCAGGGCCACGAGGAGGACGGCCGCCTCGAGCCACGCGGCGACGGCGATGGCGAGCGCCAGGCCGCGGAGGCCGAGCGGCTCGACGAGCATGATCCCGAGCAGCGTGTTGACGACGACCGCGAGGATCGCGGCGGCGACCGGGGTCCGGGTGTCCTGCTGGGCGTAGAACGACCGGGCGAGGACGGCGATCGAGGCATGCGCCGGCAGGCCGAGGAGGAAGAGCGCCAGGGTCGCCGCGGTGCTCTCCACCGCGGCGGTGTCGAACCGGCCGTAGCCGAACAGCAGCTCGACGACGGGCGCGCGGAGGGCGATCCCGATCGCGGCGATCGGGACCATCGCGAAGACCAGCAGCCGGACCGCGCGGGTGACCATCGAGACGAAGGTCGCGATCTCGCCGAGCGCGTGGTCGCGCGACATCGACGGGAAGAGCACGACCCCGAGCGGGACGCCGAGGATGCCGACGGGAATCTGGAGGAGCGCGAACGCGATCGTGTAGCTCGAGATCGCGCCCTCGCCGAGCGACGACGCGAGCGCCGTCATGACGATGAACGTCAGCTGCGACGCGCCGAGGCCCAGGGCCCGCGGGGCGAGCAGCCCGAGCACCTTGCGAGCGGCCGTATCCGCGAGGTCGATCCCGCGGGCCGGCCGGAAGCCGAGGCCGAAGAGCGCCGGCAGCTGGACGAGGACGTGCCCGAGCGCACCCGCGACGACGCCCCACGCCAGGCCCGCGACCCCGAGCGACGGTGCGAGGAAGAGGGCCCCGCCGATGATCCCGAGGTTGTAGACGATCGGGGCCACCGCCGCGGCCCCGAACCGGCCCTCGGCGTTGAGGGCGCTCGTGGCGACGGCACCGAGTGCCAGGAGGACCGGGGCGGCGAGCATGATCCGGGTGAGGTCGGTCGTCCGGGCGACGGCCTCGTCGTCGAATCCGGGCGCCAGGGCCCGCACGAGGAGCGGCGCCCCGACGAATGCCGCGGCCGCGAGCACGGTCAGCGCCACGAGGAGCAGGTTGGCGAGCGTCCCCACGACGCGCCAGGCATGGGCCCGCTCGCCGCCGGCCATGAGGCCCGCCACGACCGGGATGAGCGCCGAGCCCATCGCCCCGGCGGCGACGACCTGGAAGATGAGGTCCGGCACCCGGAACGCGGCGAAGAACGCATCGAGCTCAGGCCCGGTCCCGAACGTCGCCCCGAGGACGACCGTCCGGACGTAGCCCAGGCCCCGCGAGATGAGGAAGGCCGCCGACAGGATGATCCCGGCCCGGACGAGCCCGGACCGGAGCGACCGGCGAGCGCGCGCGGCGCCGGCCGGACCGTGCTCGTCGGTCTGCGGCGCCGGCGACCCGTCCGTCATCGGTGCTCGACCGGCGCGGGGTCCGGCGAGGACGTCGAGCCGGATGCCGCGCGTGCCCGCGGGTGGGCCGACCGATAGGCCGACCGCAGCCGCGCCGGCGACACGTGCGTGTAGACCTGGGTCGTCGCGAGGCTCTCGTGGCCGAGCAGCTCCTGGACGACCCGCAGGTCGGCTCCCCCATCGAGGAGATGGGTTGCGAACGAATGCCGCAGGGTGTGCGGCGAGACGCCATCCGGGAGCCCGGCCGCCCGGCAGAGCCCGTCGATCCGCAGTCGCAGCCCGCGGACCCCGAGCGCCTCGCCCCGCCGCCCGAGGAAGATCTCGGCGGGATCCGGGCCGGGGGATTGCCGTTGCTCCAGCAGCACCGGCCGGGCCTCGTCGAGGTACGTGGCGAGGGCCCGCTGCGCCGGCCGCCCGAGCAGCCCGATCCGCTCCTTCCGACCCTTGCCGAGCACCCGGACCTCGCCGCGCCGGAGGTCGAGCGAGCCGAGGTCCGCGGCAGCCAACTCGCTGATCCGGAGTCCGGCCGCGTACGCGACCTCGACGAGGGCCCGGTCGCGCAGGGCGAGCGCGGTCGCGACGACGACCCCGCCGTGACGGCCGCTCGCGTCGGCGGCCGCGGCGAGCTCGGCGTCCACGGCCGCGAGGAGCCGCTCCACCTGCTCGACCTCCAGGACGCGAGGCAGCCGGCGTGGCAGGCGCGGCGTCGAGATGGCGCCCCACGGATCGCCCGGCGCCAGCTCCGACCGGGCCGCGAACCGGTGGAACGCCCGGATCGACGCGAGCCGCTGCGCGACCGAGGTCCGGGCGGTCGCGCCGGTGAGCCGCGCCAGGTAGGCCCGGAGATCGCTCCGGGCCGGAGCCCGCCAGTCGACGCCCCGCTCGGCGAGCCAATCGAGGTAGGCGCGGACGGCGGTCTCGTACGACCGGATCGTGTGCGGGGACGCGTCTCGGGCGGCGAGGCCGCGAAGGAAGCGCTCGAGGGCGCGCGCGGCCCCGTCCGGCGCGGTCACGCCGAGGGCTGGCTTCCGTTCGCGCGACCGCGACCGGTCGTCCGGCGGCCGGTTGCGCTGCCACTCGATCCAGCCCGCCCTCCGCTCACGGTCCGCTTCGCCGAGCCGCGCCGACCGCCTCCGGTGCGGGCTCCACCGCCCGAGCGCGCGGCGCCCCCGGCCCGCCCCGGCCGCCGCGACACGAGCGCCGACGGGTCGGGCGGCCCGCCCGGGAGCCGGAGCCCCACCACGCTCCCCTCCCCGTCCCGGAGCTCGATCGCCGCGCCGCACCGGAGGCACAGGGCGCCCCCGTCCCGCCGCGCGACGGGACCGTCGTCCGCCTCGTGGACCGCGCCGAGCGGCTCGTGGTTCGTCGTGAAGTCGCACTTCGGATAGGCCGAGCACCCCCAGAAGACGTTCCCGGTCCGGCGGGCGCGACGCGCGACGAGGTGGCCGTCGCCGTTCTTCGGGCACGTGACCTCGAACGGCAGCTGGTCGGGCGGCGGCGGACCGTCGCGCTGGATGTAGTCGCACTCGGGGTAGCGCGAGCAGCCGACGAACGGCCCGAATCGGCCGCGTCGGGACGCGAGCACGCCTTCGCCGCACTTGGGGCAGGGGCCGCCGGTCCCCGGCATGGCCGGCTCCTCGTCGCCGGGCAGCGGCCGCGATTCCTTGTGCTCCGGGAAGAGCGAGCAGGCGAGGAACCGGCCGTTCCGGCCGAGCCGGATCACCATCGGGTGACCCTCGGAGCAGACCTCGTCCGACGGCTCGGTCGTGAAGTCGCGCCGCTTCAGCTCGCGCCGCTTCTCGTCGACCCGGTCCTTGAGCGGCCCGTAGAACGCCTGGAGGAGGGGCACCCAGGCGCGCTCGCCGCGGGCGACCTCGTCGAGCTCCTCCTCCATCCGGGCGGTGAACGCGAGGTCGACGTAGTCGCCGAAGTGCTCGACGAGGAGGTCGGTGACGATCTCGCCGATCAGCTCCGGACGGAGTCGCCGCTCCTCGATCCGGACGTAGCCGCGGTCGACGATGGTGGAGAGCGTCGCCGCATAGGTCGACGGTCGGCCGATCCCGTGCTCCTCGAGGGCCTTCACGAGCGACGCCTCGGTGAAGCGGGGCGGCGGCTCCGTGAAGTGCTGCGTCGCGTCGACGTCCTCGACCGAGGTCACGTCCCCCTCGGCGAGCGCCGGGAGCCGACCGTCGGCCTCGTCCTCGGCAGCGTCCGCCGACGCGTCGTCACGCCCCTCCGTGTAGACACGGGCGAATCCGTCGAAGAGCGTCCGGGTCGCGCTGGCCCTGAGCTCGTACCGACCGTCGGCCAGCTCCGCGGTGGTGGTCTCGAGCGACTTCGCGGCCATCTGCGAGGCGAGGGCCCGCTGCCAGATGAGGCGGTAGAGCCGGAGCTCGTCCGCCTTCACCGTTCCGGCGAGCGAATCCGGGTCGCGGGCGAAGCTCGTCGGCCGGATCGACTCGTGGGCTTCCTGGGCGCCCTTCGACTTCGTCCGATAGACGCGGCCCTTCGGCATCGTGTACGGCTCGCCGTAGCGCTGGCGGATGACGTCCCGCGCCTCGCCCATCGCGATCCCGGCGATCGCGGTCGAGTCGGTCCGCATGTACGTGATGAGGCCGACGTGGCCGTCCGGCGTGTCGACGCCCTCGTAGAGTCGCTGGGCGACCGACATCGTCCGCTTGGGGCTGAAACCGAGCTTCCGGCTCGCCTCCTGCTGGAGCGTCGAGGTCGTGAACGGCGGGGCCGGGCTTCGCTGCTGCGTCCGCGTGCCGACGCTCGTCACGACCGGATGGAGCGCGCGGATCGCATCGGCGTGGCCGGTCGCCGTCGCCTCGTCCGAGACGTCGAGCGGCTTGCCGTCGATCCGGACGAGGTCGGCCCCGAACGACTCGCCGGCCGCGGTCGCGAGGGTCGCCCGGAGGGTCCAGTACTCGCGCGCCTCGAACGCCAGGATCTCGCGCTCGCGCTCGACGACGAGCCGGACGGCGACCGACTGAACGCGGCCGGCCGAGAGCCCGCCTCGGACCTTCCGCGACAGGAGCGGGCTCAGGGTGTAGCCGACGAGCCGGTCCACGATCCGGCGGGTCTGCTGAGCGTCGACGAGGTCGGAGTCGATGGACCGGGGATGCTCGAACGCCTCCCGGACCGCGCGCTCCGTGATCTCGGAGAACGTCACCCGGCGGGTCTTCGAGGCCGGCACGTGGGCCGCCTCGGCGACGTGCCAGGCGATCGCCTCGCCCTCGCGGTCGAGGTCCGTCGCGAGGTAGACGAGATCGGCCGATTTCGCCGCGCGCTCGATCGCATCGACCTGCTTCCGTCGATCGTCGGCGACGACGTACTCGGGGGTGAAGCCGTTGTCGACGTCGACCCCGAACTTGCCCTTGCCCGGGTTCTCCGGCAGGTCGCGGACGTGGCCGTACGAGGCCAGGACGCGGTAGTCGTCGCCGAGATAGCGCTCGATCGTCCGCGCCTTGGCCGGCGACTCCACGATCACCAGGTGCTTCGGCATCGGCCGGGACTATACCCCAGGCCCCTGCACAGCCGGTCATCCCGGGATTTCGTCCGCTGCCGGACCAGCGGAGCGGACCTGCGGAGCGGACCCCGGAGGCGCTACGCCTCGCGGATGCGGCGGAGGAAGTCCTCGTCGATCTCGAGGTCGCCCTCGTCGGAGCCCGGGTCGTTCGGCGGTGGGGCGGCGGCCCCGGCCGATCCAGCAGTCGGGCCCACTGAGAGGTCCTTCCGGATCTCGATGAACCGGATGTGGATGTACGGGATCACGAACCGCGAATCGGACCGGTCGATGAACACCGGTCGCTTGCCGTCGAGGGTCCGGAGGTTCTCGCAGACGAGCGTGACGTCGCCCGGCTTCGGATCGTCGAGGAGGTCGGCCATGACCGGCTGCTCGCTGAGCAGGTGGATGACCGCGTTGCGGATCACGGCCGGCGGTTCAGCGCGGGTGGTAGAAGTCGACGACGAGCCGAACGCGGCCGCTGCTGACCCAGACGCCGATCCCGACGCGGTCGTACTTGGCGTTCATGAGGTTCACGTAGTGGCCGCCGTTGTAGGACCGCTCGCTCTGGAAGTAGAGGTGCGACCCGAGCACCGCTGCGTACGGATCGCCGCTCCGGCAGCCGAGGTTCTCAGCCCAGATGTAGCTCGTGTAGCCGGCCGCCCGGAGCCGGTCGCCCGGGTCGCCGCCCGAGAAGTGGGTGCACATGTTGTTCACGGCCAGCTTCTTCGCGTACGGCCGGGCCACCTTCGAGCTGATACCGGCATCGATCCAGAGGGCGGCGACGTTCCGCCCGCCGGGGCTCGAGCAGGTGCCGGTCGACGTCACCAGACCGCCGGTCCGGGTGCAGTTCATGAGCTTGAGGTAGTACGTCTCGACCGCGGCCCACGTGCCGCCGCCAATGCTGGGGCCGCCCCCGCTGCCGCCCCCGCCGCCGCCCCCACCGCCGGTCGGCGGCGGCTTCACGGGGCGCTTCGCGGTCGTGAACGACGCCGAGGCGGCCGCCTGGAGCGGCAGCCCGGCCTTCGAGGTCGCACCGGTCCCGACGCTCATCATGACCTTCTGGCTGTAGCCCAGGACGGCCTTGGGATCGAAGACGAGGACCGTGTCCCCCTCGGCCCAGCTGAAGGTGCCGGCGATGGCCTTCGTCCCCTGGAGGGCGCTCCACGCGGCCTCGGTCGAGGCGCGGTCCATCGGCTCGGTGAACCGCACGGACAGGGTCTGCTGCCAGCCGACCGCCGCCGTGTCGTTGCGCGGCCGGAACCGGACGACGGAGGGGGCGGCCGCGGTCCGGACGGTGAGGCCGGTCGTGACGAGCGGCGCGCCGTCGGCATCCCGGGCGCCCGGCGCGACGGCGACGACATACTCGGTGTCGGGCGGGAGCGGCTCGGACGGGACGAAGTCGAAGGTCCGTGTCTCGAAGCCGGTGTCGAGCGCCATCGCCGGGTCGAGGACCGGCTCGACCGGCACCAGCGTGCCCTCGACGGCGGGGCTGACGACGACGTCGAGGGTCGACGCGTCGACGGGTCCCGAGAAGGTCACGCGGAATGCGGTCGCGACCGTCGTCTCGGTCCCGATCGGCTGGGTGGCCGCGACGGAGCCGGTGGTGGCCGGCCGGGTCAGGAAGGCAGCCCGGATGTGGCGCGTGATCGGCGCGCCGCTGGCCTCGAGCGCGCCGGCCCGGATCGTGATGTTGTGGTAGGTGCCCGGGCGCCACGCGGTGGTCGGCGTGATCGTCAGGCGCGTGCCGCGCTCGTCCCATGCGAGCACGACGTTCGTCGCCGGGGTGATGCGGATCATCTGCTCGACGCTCGCGACGTCCATCGGGGCGGGGAAGGTCATCGTCACGGGCGCCGACGGCGACTCCGAGGTGCGGATCTCCGTCTGGAACTCGGACGGGTCGATGGCGCTCGCGACGCGCGACGGCAGGGTCGCGGTGGTCGCCTCGGGACTCGTCCCTGAGACCGCGACGATCGCGCCGACGGCGAGGATCGCCGCGAGGACCGACAACCGACGGATCCCGGCCTGCCGCCCGAGGTCACGGGCGACGACGAGGGCGATGACGGGAACCGCCAGGGCGGCCGCAAGGATCTTCCGCAATACAGTCTCCTGGCTCGTCGCTGGGGACGATGGCATCGTGAGGCTGGGCGGCCACTGGGGATGAGCGACCGGCGGCAGGATACCACGGCTCGTCACGGTCGCCCGCCATGCCACTCGGCTCGTTCCGGACGGGACGCACCTTCTCGGGGGCGCGACCCTCGTCTCCCGCACGATCACGCGGCCGGATCGTCGGCGGCGGGGGTGGCCCCGGCGAGGGCTCCGGACGGCCGGTAGCGCCCGTAGGCGCCCACGGCAAGGCCACGTGTCTCGAGCGCCGTGAGCCCGGCGAGGACCGCGGCGATCGGCAGCCCGGTCGTGGCGACGAGCTCGTCCGCGGTACCGGCTCCGTGGATCAGCTGGCGCGCGATCCGGGCCTCGCGCGGAGGTAGCTCCGCCTGCCTCGCTTCGGCCGACGGCGCCCGGACGGGGACCGGCGGCGGGACGAGGGTGCCCGCACGGCGGGGCTCCGGAAACGCGGACGCTGCCTCCAGCCCGAGGTCCTCGAGCAGCTGCGGGACGCCCGAGACGATCCGGGCGACGCCTGCATAGTCCCGCAGCCACGCCAGGCAGCCCGCCGACTGCGGAGCGTCGATCGACCCCGGGACGAGGAAGCACTCGCGGCCCTGCTCGAGCGCCCAGGCCGCCGTGAGGAGCGCGCCGCTTGTTGCTCCCGCCTCGACGACGACGACGGCGTCGGCCAGGCCGCTGATGACGCGGTTCCGGCGCGGGAAGGTCCCGCGCGTCGGCCGCGTTCCGGGCGGGTGCTCGGAGATGACTGCGCCGCCGCCGTGCACGATCGCGTCGGCGAGCCGGTCGTGGGACCGCGGGAAGAGCCGGGCGTGGCCGCTGCCGATGACGGCGACCGTCGGCCCGCCCTCCGCCACGACGGCCGCGTGAGCGGCGCCGTCGATACCCACCGCGAGCCCGCTCACGACGAGCGCGTCGGCACGGGCCAGCGCCGCCCCGATCCGGGCCGCGGTCCGGCGACCGGGGTCCGTCGGGCGACGCGTCCCGACCACCGCGACGGCATGCCGGGCCTCGAGCGCGGCGACCGCTCCGCGGACGAACAGGACCCGGGGCGGCAGCTCGATGAGCCGGAGCCGCCGCGGGTAGTCGGGATCGTCGAGGGCGAGCGGCCGGACGCCCGCGTGCCGCATCGCCTCGAGGAAGGGCTCCGGCCGCCGGGCGATGACCGCCAGCGCCTCGGCCGCCCCATCCGAGAGGAGGCCGGGCCGACCGTCGGGATCGCGGCTCGCCTCGCGGACCGCCGCGGCGCCGTCCGCGCTGCGGGCCGTCTCGAGGACGCCGGTTGCGCCGCCGAGCGCCGCGAGGAGCCGCTCGAGGAGCACCGGCCCCACGCCCTCGACCGAGGCGACGAGCGCGAGCGCGACCGCGTCGCCGGTCGGTCCCGGCGCTGGGACGGGCAGCCGGCGATCCCCGTCGCCGAACGCCTCGCTCCCCTCCCCGGCTCGATGCGATGACGCCGTCGCCGGCGGCCCGACCGGTCCCTCCCGACCCACGCCGAGCATCGTCAGACGGCCAGCGCGAGATGCGGACGGATGCCCGGCGCCCGCCAGCGCGCCGCCTCCTCGAGATGCGGCTCCGTGACTGCGCGCTCGCCGGCGAGGTCGGCGATCGTCCGGGCGACACGGAGCAGCCGGTCGGTGCCGCGCCCCGAGAGCCGTTCGATCTCGGCGAGCGCGATGGCCCGGCGCCGTGCCGCCGGCGACATCGAGCAGATCGCCCGGAGCGTGCGACCGGCGATCCGGCCGTTCAGCAGGTGCGGCGGTCGTGCCGCCTGGATCGCTCGCGCCCGGGCGATCCGGGCACGGACCGTGGCCGAATCCTCCGGCTCCGCGGATGCCAGGAGCGCCGCGGGTGGGAGCCTCGGCATGCCGACCCACAGGTCGATCCGGTCGCGAAGCGGCCCGGAGATCCGGCCGACATAGCGCTCGGGGCCGTTCGGCGGACAGACGCACGGGAGGTCCGTCCCCGTGCGACCGCAGTGGCACGGGTTCATCGCCGCGACGAGCTGGAATCGCGCCGGCAGGATCGCGGTCCGAGCCGCCCGGGCGATCGCAACCCGGCCTTCCTCGAGCGGCTGGCGCAGCGCCTCGAGGACGTCGCGCCCGAACTCCGGCAGCTCGTCGAGGAAGAGGACGCCGTGATCGGCTCTCGTCACCTCCCCGGGCAGCAGCTGCGGGCCGCCGCCGACGATCGCCGCGTACGACGCCGTGTGGTGCGGCGCGCGGAATGGCGCCGTCCTGACCAGCTCCCGGACCGGCCCCTCCCCCGAGACGGAGGCGACGATCGTCGCCGCGAGTGCCTCGGCGTCGGCAAGTGGTGGCAGGAGCCCCGGGATCGTGCGCGCGAGCAGCGTCTTACCGCTGCCGGGCGGTCCCATGAGGAGGAGCGCGTGCCCGCCGGCGAGCGCGACCTCGAGGGCCCGGCGCGCCTCGGTCTGGCCGCGGACCTCGGCCAGGTCCGGGACCCCGTCGGGCGAGGCGTGGCCCGTGCCGTCACCGTCGCTCCACGGTCGGGCGGCGGGGCCCGACTCCCCGCCCAGCTCGACGCGGTCCGGGCGTTCCGGCTGGCGTCGTCGTCGCGTCCGGAGCGCATCGACCGCGTCGCCGAGCGTCGCACAGCCGATCGAAACGATCCCCGGAACGAGCGCGGCCTCGGCAAGGCTCGCGGCCGGGACGAGCGCCCGCGCCACGCCGTGCGCCGCGAGCGCCGAGAGCATCGGGAGGAGGCCCGGGACCGGCCTGACCTCGCTGCCGAGCGACAGCTCCCCGACGAGCGCCGTCTCGCCCGCGACGGCGGTGAACTGCTCCGACCCGAGCAGGATCCCCACGGCGATCGCGAGGTCGACGCTCGCTCCCCCCTTCGGCAGGTCCGCCGGGGCGAGGTTCACGGTGATCCGGCGCGGCGGGTGCGTGAACCCGGCGTTCCGGATCGCCCCGCGGACGCGCTCGCGGGCCTCCCGGAGCGCGGCGTCCGCCAGCCCCACGATCGTGAACCCGGGCAGGCCCGGGGCCACGTCCACTTCGACGCGGATGCGCCGCCCGTCGAGGCCGACGAGCGTCGCCGAGAGCAGGGTCGCGAGCATGCCGCGGACCCTAGCGCCGGCCGCTTATCGGGCGCTCACCCGTTATCGGGCGCTCACCCGCATGGCCCGGTTGCTCACCTCCCGCCGCGGATCCGGCCGACCCGCGGGCGCCGTCAGCGGGCCGCCACCTTCGGCTGGGGCGCCGAGGCCCGTTCCACGGTCGCCGCGAGCTGGGCGATCTCGCGGGCGAGGGGCGAATCCGGCTTCGAGAACGCGAACGGCGTGCCCGAGTTCTGGGCGCTGATCGCCACCCGGTACTCGTTCGTGATCTTGAACTCGAACTGCCGCTTCAGGGCCCCCTCCGCCGCCTGGACGCTGATGCCGGTGAAGGCGTTCGAGCGGTTCAGGAGGAGCTTGACCTTGCTCGACTCGTAGCCGACCCGGCCCAGCGCCTCGAGGACGAGGCGGACGTTCTTCAGGCACGACAGGTCGGCGGTCATGACGACGAAGATCATGTCGGCGTGGTCGAGGACCGAGAGCGTCAGGTCCCCGAGCCGCTTCTCCACGTCGACGACGACGTAGTCGTACATCGTCCGGAGGAGCGCCAGGGACTGGCCCATGTGGACCTCGTGGACGAGGTCGCCGTCCTCGGGGGTCGGTGGGGCGAGGAGCAGGTCGATCCCGGAATCGTGCCGGACGACGACCGACTTCATGAGGTCGGCATCGATCGACGGCGCCGAGACGACGTCCGAGAAGCTCTTCCGGTCGTTGCCGAGGTCGAGGAAGACCCGGTGGTCGCCGAACTGGAGGACGCCGTCGACGAGCACGACCCGTCGAGCGTGCTCCTGGTGGAGCGCGATCGCGGCATTGATCGCCAGGGTCGTCGTCCCGACGCCGCCCTTCGCGCCGTAGAAGGCGAGCAGCTGGCCCAGCGGGGGCTTGCCGCCGCCCGCACCCTCGCGCGGCGAGAACCGGGCGAGGAGGCTCTTCATCCGGGCGAGGAGCTCGGCCTGGTGGAACGGCTTGACGAGGTAGTCGTCGGCGCCGGCGCGCAGGCCCCGGACCTTCTGCTCGACCTCCCGCTCGGCCGTCAGCATGATGATCGGGATGTGCGTCCCGGAGCCCTCGGCCGCCCGAATCCGCGTCGCGACCTCGTAGCCGTCGAGCTTCGCGAGGGTCACGTCGAGCAGGATGAGCGCCGGGGACTCCACGCCCCACAGGCGGAGACCCTCCTCGCCGTCACCGGCGACGACGACCTCGAAGCCCTCCTGCTTGAGGGTCACCCGCAGGAGGCGTTGGACGTTTGGGTCGTCGTCGACGACGAGGATCTTGGTCATGCCTGTTGGTCTGCCTCCTCCGGAAGCGGCCGGTCAGACGCGCCTGACACGTTGGCCGCGGGCGAGCCGAGTATACCGAGCGCGACCTCGCGTTCCCGGCCCGCCTCGAACGCCCCCCGGAGGAACGACCCGACGCGCCGGTCCCAGGCCTCCGGCCCGACCCGGCGGGCAAGCGAGTGGTCCGCGCCCGCGACGGTCCACGCCTCCGCCCCGGGGCCGGCGGCGGCCGCGATGCGGCGGCCGTCGGCGGGCGGCACGGTGGCATCGGCAGCGCCGTGGATGAGGAGCAGTGGCAGGTCCTCGAGGAGGCCCACGACCCGGATCGGCTCGGTGTCGCGCGGGTCGCCCCCCAGCCGCTCGGCGGCGATGGCGAACGCCCGCCGGGCGAGCCACCGCCGGATGGGCCCCGGGCCCGGCAGCCGGCTCGCCACGACGGTCGGAAGCTCGGCCGGGACGGCCTCGGCCACGATTCCCACGATCGCGGGGCGCGGCGCCGGCGACGTGATCCGGGCCGCGTCGGGCTCGACGTCCACCGACCGGAGCCGCCCGTCGCCGAGCACGACGGTCGCGGCAATGGCCACGACGCCGCCCATCGACGTCCCGACGAGGGCGACACGCCGGATGCCGCGCTCGCCGAGCCAGGCCAGCGCCCCGCCGACGTCGTCCACCTCGCGCAGCCCGAACGTGGTCGCCGAGGGATCCGAGGCCCCGTGGCCGCGGAGGTCGAGGCCCAGGACACCGGCCGTCCGCCGCAGGCTGGGGCCGTACTCCACGAGGTCCGGCGCGACCGACCCGGACCAGCCGTGGAGCAGGACGATCGCCTCGCGCGGATCCGGCGTCCAGGCCGGGTCACCGGACGCGGCGTCTCCGGAAGCGGCGTCTCCGGACGCTGCGTCTCCGGACGCGGCCTCGAGCCAGCGGGCCGATAGCCGCAGCCCGTCGCGCGACCGGAACCGGACGACCTCCCCGCCCAGCGCGTCGAGCTCGGGCTGGAGCGCGACCTCCTCCGGCCGCGTGCGTGGCGCGTCGAGCAGCCGCCGGGCGATGCGCCCGGCGATCACGACCCGGTGCTCTCCCCCGTCGACCCGGTCCGTCCGGCCATGCCGCGCTCGAGATAGCCGTTGAACGGCTCGATGAGCCGGGTGAACTCGGTCGGGATGACGAACTTCGTCGCCGGGCTCGAGCCGAGGGCCTTGAGGGCTTCGAGGTACTGGAGCGCCATCGTCTTGGCGTCGACGCCGGAGGCGGCGCCGTAGATCCGGGTCAACGCCTCGCTGAAGCCCTCGGCCCGGAGGATCGCCGCCTGGCGATCACCCTCGGCCTTGAGGATCTCGGCCTGCTTCTGGCCCTCCGCCACGTTGATGGCCGCCTGGCGCGAGCCTTCCGACTCGGTGATGACGGCCCGCCGCGTCCGCTCGGCCGAGAGCTGCCGGTTCATCGCGTCCTGGACGTCGCGCGGCGGCGTGATCTCCCGGATCTCGACCGTCGTCACCTTGCCGCCCCAGCGCTCGGTGACCTCGTCGAGCTTGACCCGGAGGATCTCGTTGATCTGCTCGCGCTTCGAGAGGACCTCGTCGAGGAGGATGTCGCCGATGACCGCCCGGAGCGTCGTCGTCGCCACGCCCTGGAGCGCGCCCGGGAAGTTCGCGACGTTGACGACGCTCTTCAGCGGGTCGCTGATCCGCCAGTAGATGAGGAAGTCGACGTTGATCGGGGCGTTGTCCTTCGTGATCGTCGTCTGGCTCGGGACCTCGATGAACTGCTCGCGGACGTCGACCTTCACCGGTCGGTCGATGATCGGGATCAGGAACCGGAGGCCCGGGTCGCGGACCATGAGCTCGCTCGTCTTGCCGAGCCGGAAGACGACCATCTTCTCGTACTGCTGGACGACCCGAACCGACAGGTAGATGAGGACGAGCCCCACGACGACGAGGAACGCGACGATCGAGATCAGGACCGGCGGTTGCATGGCGACCTCCAGGGGCGACGACGCAGGCCGGCGGGCCCCGTCATGTCGCTGCCGATGATGACGTGTCGGGTTCGACGACGAGGGTCAATCCGTCGACCGCGACGACCTTGACGGGGACGCCTCGATCCAGCGCGCCGCCCTCGCGGGTCCGGGCGCTCCACTCCTCGCCGGCGACGTAGACCGAGCCGAGCGGCGCGAGGGGCGCGCGGACGCTCCCGACGCTGCCGATGGCGACCGGGGCTCCGACGGTGCCCGGCGACGCGGCGAGGTTCCGAGAGCGAATCGCCGCGAAGGCGATGAGGAATCCGAACGCCGCGGTCGTGATCGTCGTGACGGCGACGAGCGGCAGCGCGACGCCGACGAGCGGCGCCATCGGGTCGCCGGGGGCCGTGTAGAGCGCCGACGCCCCGAGGAGGAAGCAGACCACGCCGCCGACGGTCAGGAGCCCGTGGCTCGCGACCGTGGCCTCGAGCGCGAACAGGACCACCGCCAACCCGAGGAGCAGGAGGCCCGCCACGTTCAGCGGCAGGCTGCCGAACCCGACGAGGGCGAGGATGATCGCGAGCGCACCGAGGATGCCGGTCACGAAGTTCGGGTTCTGGAGCTCGAAGATCAGGCCGTAGAACCCGATCGTGAAGAGGATGAACGCGATGTTCGGGTCCGACAGGAGGTGGAGGAAGGCCTGGAACGGGTTCATCGCGTCCTCGCGGACCTCGCTGCCGTCCAGGTCGAGGACGACCGGCGTGCCGCCGACCCGGATCTCCTGGCCGTGGGCCGCGGCGATGACCTCGTCGCGGGTGGCCGCGATCCCGTCGACCGCACCGAGCTCGACCGCCTCGTTCGCGGCGGACGACCGGGCTTCGGTCACCGTCTCGACCGCCCACTCCTCGTTGCGGCCCCGCTCCTGGGCGATCGCCCGGACCTTCGCGATCGTGTCGTTGAAGACCTTGTCCCGGAGCGTGTCCGGGATGTCGGAGCCGTCCGAGTTGATCGGCGAGGCCGCGCCGATGTTCGTCCCGGGCGCCATGTAGGCGAGGTTGGCGGCGAGGGTGATGAAGGTCCCGGCCGAGGCCGCTCGACCCCCGGCCGGCGCGACCCACACGATGACCGGCACGCGGGCCTCGAGGAGCGAGCCGACGATCCGGTTCGTCGCGTCGAGGCTGCCGCCGGGCGTGTCGAGCTGGATGATCACCGCGGCCGCGCCGTCGCGCTCCGCGCCGGCGATGCCTTCCGCGAGGTACCCGGCCATGACGTTGTCGACGACGCCGTTGGCGGTGAGGACGACGATCGGGCGATGACCCTGGGCACCCGCGAGGCCCACGAGCATCGCCCACGCGAGCGTCGCCAGGATGGCGGCGAGGCGAAGCGGCCGAGCGCGGCGAGACGTGGTCATGGTCCGGTCCCAGCGTCAGTATCGCACCCCGGGTGCGGGGTGGCGTCAGGGATCGCCGGGCACCGCGACGGCCCGCGCCAGGAGCTGCTCGAACACGAGGACGCTCCACGTCTCCATCCGGTCGACGACCGCGGCGACCTCGTCGTGGCTCGCGAACGTGCCGCGCAGCTTGTCCGTCTCGCGGATCGCGACCGGGCGGCCTGTGGCGTCCGCTTCGTAGACGGCGCCGAGATGGACCGATCCCACGGCGGTCGTGTCGTCGTTGAGCAGCCCGACCAGCCGGAACTCCGGGACGAAGTCCGCCTCGAGCTCCTCGGCCCACTCGCGCCGGAGGCCCTCGAGGAGCCCACCGTCGCCGGGGTTGAGATGCCCGCCCACCCCGATCGACCAGCGGTCGTGGAGGCGTGCGTCGACGCCGGCTCGCGTCCGGCGCATGAGGAAGATCCGGTCGCCGTCCCGAAGGACGAGGTACGGGATCACCTGCTTCAGCGACCGATCCTCCTCGGCCGCCGGTCGCGCGACGTAGCGGCCCTCGCGGGCGACGAGGGCGGTGAACCCGTCGAGCCCGTCGGTCCGGATCCCGTGCCAGCCGGGATCGCCCATGATCGCGGACCGAGGGATGACGAGGACGAGCTCCGGGTCACCGGCGCCGCCCGGGACGACGCTCACCCGACGACGCGCGGCGGCCGCCGCATCAGCCGCGGCCCGGGGGGCGTTCGAGGCGGTCGCGAACCGACCGGAGGCGCTCCTCCACGGCGTCCGCGTCAGGGCCGGGTGCACGCCCGAGCGCCTCGATCCAGGAATCGAGCACGGCGCGGACCTCGCGCAGTCCCGCGACGATCGCATCGGCGTTCGTGGCCGCGATCCCCGCCCCCATCCGGGTGTCGCCGCGCGCGAGACGGGTCATGTCCCGCCAGCCCGTCGCGGCGAGCGCGGCCGCGGCCGACCAGCCGGGCCGCTCCGTCCCGGCACCGGCGACGGCCTCGGCGAGGGCTGCGGCCACGACGAGCGGCAGGTGGCTGATCGCCGCCACGGCCACATCGTGCGTCGCCGCGTCCATCCGGACGGGCCGCGCGCCGCAGGTCGCGACGAGCCACTCGACCCGCCCGATGGCGGCGTCGTCCGCGCCGCCGCCCGGCACGAGCACCCACGGGCGATCCGCGAAGAGCTCGGCGGAGGCGTGGCCGTATCCGGCGGCCTCTCGACCGGCCATCGGGTGGCCGCCCACGAACGCGAGACCGGCCCGATCAGCCGCCCCGACGACCGCGGCCTTCGTGCTCGCCAGGTCGGTCACCACCGCGGTGCCGTCGAGGTGCGGTCGGAGCTCGTCGCCGAGCCGCTCGACGAGCGCCACCGTCTCGAGCGGCGGCGCCCCGATGACAACGAGGTCGGCACCCGCGAGCGCGTCCTCGAGGCGACCCGGGGCGTCGTCGATGACCCCGTCGCGGAGCGCGGCGTCAGGCCCGGCGTTCGAGGGGCTCCAGGCCGCGAGCCGCGGTCGTGCGCCGCGCGGCGATGTGGCCGCGACCGCCCGGGCCACCGAGCCGGCGATGAGCCCGAGGCCCAGGAACGCGATCCGGCGTGGCGGGCGGTCGATCAGTCGACCCAATCCGTGCCGCCGCGCGCGGGTCCGCTGTCACCGCGCCGGCGGCTCGACTTCCGCCGTTCCTCCACCCGCCGCTCCGTCGCGTCGGGCGGGCCGGGCTGGTCCGGCGGGTTCACCCGCCGGTGCGACTTGCGGCGGTCGAGGGACCGACGGTCATCCTGGAGCGGCGCGCCGCAACGCGGGCAGCGACGCTCGTCGGCGAAGAGGTTCTCGATCGGGGCGGTGGTGTAAATCTCGCGGCCGCAGGTGCGGCAGACGATCCTAGGCATGGATGGTCACGGCTTCGGTGGGTTGGGTTCCCCCCGATCCTACGCGACCTCGCGCTTCGAGCGCCCGCGCCACGGCTTCGTCCGCGTCTGGCCCCGCTCGTCGCCGCGCGCGAGGTCGACCCCGGCCGAGCCTCCGCCGGGCTTGTCCTCGCCGCCGCGGCAAGGCCGGCTCGCGTCGCCGCTCCCCTTGACGAGGCCGGGTGCGGCCGCGACGGTGCCGGGGCAGGGCGGTCGCGGCTTGGCCGCCGGCTCCGTGACCGGCGGCGGCACCACGGGCGGTGCGGCCGTCGGCGTGGGCTGGGGCGGAGGCGGGCCGGTGGGCGGAGGCGGGCCGGTGGGCGGAGGCGCGTCCGTCGCGACGGGCGCGGCCGTCGGCGGTCGGCCGACGACGTCCTCGGTGGGCTCGGGGCCGCCCGTGCCGGGCTCCTCGCCCGTCACCGGGCTCGGGGCCGGCGTCGGCTGGGATGTCGCCGCAGGCGGTTCGGAACCTGGCGGACCCGATGTCGGCGGCGCGACGCTCGGGCTCGGCGACCCCGCGGCCACCGGCGGAACGCTGACGGCCGGGCTGGCGCTCGCGCTCCCGGTCTGGTCCGGTGATTCGATCGTCCCGGCGAGCCCGAAAGCGACGACGGCGAGGACGAGATTCACGGCCCCGAGGGCCAGGACCAGGCGGGTGCGCTGCGGTCCGGTCACTCGCTACTCGGCTCCTTCGGGCGGGGGTGGTCCGCGGTGGTTCGCTGTACTCCGGATCGTAGCAGGGGCCGGCCCGATCGGCCCGACGGCCGCGCGGGACGGCGTGGCGGCCACATGACAGTCCGGGCGAGCCAAGGCGGCCCCGCGGCGGCTCCGCGGCGGCTCCGTGAAGGTTCCGTGGCGGCTCCGCGGCCGAGCTGCCGCCTCCGCCGGTCGACGGCCGGCGTCAGCCCAGCGCCGCGACGTGGAGCGACTCGTACCGGGCAGGCCCCCGCCCGAGGTGGCTCCGGTAGAGCACCGCGCGGTCCGCGGTGAAGGTCGCGTCCAGGCCGACGGCGGCGTCGGCGAGCGCGAGGGCGGCCGCGGGAGCGGCCCGAACGCCGTCGGTGCGGGCGATCGTCATGTGGGGCCGGAACGTCCGTCGCTCGACCGGCCAGCCTGCCGCCGCGATCGAGGTCTCGAAGGCGGTCGAGAGGCGCCCCAGCTGGTCGGCGCCCTCCGCGATCCCGAGCCACAGGGCACGCGGGCGATCGGGTGCCGGGAAGGCGCCGGCGCCGGCCAGCCGAACCTCGAACGCCTCGATGCCCTCGACGGCGCGATCGAGCGCAGCGCCGATCTCGTCGATCCGGGCCGCCGGCGTGGGGCCGAGGAATCGGAGCGTGACGTGGAGCCCCTCGAGCTGGACCCACCGGATCCGGCGACCCTCGTCCCCGATCGCCCGTCGAGCCGCGTCGAGCACCCGTCCCACGCGCTCGCCGGTCTCCGCCGGGATCGGGACGGCGACGAAGAGCCGGGGCAGGTCCGGGCCGCCCCCTCGGCTTCGGTCGATGTGGTGGCCGACCCCGGACGCACCTCGGACGCCGTCAGCGATGCTCCTCGACCTCCCGGATCCACGTCGCGCGGTCCGCCTGGAGGATCGCGCGTGCCCGCTCCCGGTCGCGCCAGCCGAGGACGTCGACCCCCTTGTCCTCGAGCAGCTTGTAGGTCGTGAAGAAGTGCTCGATCTCGACCAGCCGGTGGGGCCGCATCTGCTCGAGGCGCTCGATGTGGGCCTGGTGCGGATCGCCCTCGGCGACGCACAGGACCTTGTAGTCGGCGCCCTTCTCGTCGCGCATCTCGAGGACGCCGATCGGCCGGGCCCAGACGTGGCAGCCGGTGAACGTGGGCTCGTCGATGACGAGGAGGGCGTCGGTGTGGTCGCCGTCGTCGGCGCGGGTGCCCTCGATGAACCCGTAGTCGAAGTTGTAGAAGACGGCCGACGACAGGACGCGATCGAGCCGGAACACGCCGGCTCGCTCGTCGAACTCGTACTTGTTCCGGCTCCCTCGCGGGATCTCGACGACGACCTCGATGACGTCCGGGAACTCGGCCTCGCTGTGCATGACGTGACTCTACGCGACCGTCGTCCGCCGGTCCGCACGGGGGTCGACGCACGCCGGCGCCGGCGCCGGCGAAGGCGCCGCGCTAGTCGTTGTAGAGGCGCTCCTCGATGAGCTTTTCCTGCACCGTCCGGCCGTTCGGATCGAAGCAGGAGTACTCGAAGTGCTTCTCGTACTCGAGGTCGACATTGTCCTGGCCGCCGCGGTTCTTCTCGACCGAGAGGACGACCCAGTCCCGGAACCGCTGCGCCTGGTACGGGTTGAACTCGATGTTCACCTTCGCGACGATCTGGTACTTCTCGTTGAGGATAAGGATGATGTCGGCCTCGTAGTTGATGGCCGACGAGCCGCGGAGGTGGAAGTTCCGGAGGCGGGCAGCCTTCAGGCCCTCCTTGTCGGCGGCGACGATCGCGACGAGCGGCACCTCCTCGGACAGGGCGATGTCCTTGAGGCCGTTCACGACGTACGTGACCTTCTCGGACTCCGTGTCCGGCTCGGGGATCTGCGGCACCTTCTGGAGGTAGTCCACGATGACCATGAGCCGTCGGTCGCCGGCCAGCTCGCGGTACTGCTGGACGAGCTTCCGGATGTTGTCGATCGTGCTCGCCGTCGCGGAGCCACGGAGCAGGAAGAGGTTCTGGCCGTAGCGCGCGATCCGGTCGAGCGACGGGCGTAGGCGCGGGTTGTTCGCCAGGTTCGGTGCCTCACCCCCGGCCGCCGACCAGGTTCCGAGGATCTCCTTGCGGACGTCCTGGATCTTGATCGCCCCGGTCTTCTGCGGCAGGTGGGCCAGCGCCGACTCGAGCGCGATGAGGCGGTTGAGCAGGTACGGCTCGTCGTGCTCGAAGCAGATGTAGAGGACGCTCGCCTGGCCGGACGCGGCGACGTTCCTGGCCATCTGGAGGGCCATCGTCGTCTTGCCGGTGCCCTGGGCCCCGCCGATGAGGAGCAGCTCCCCGGGGCGAAGACCACCACCGATCGTCTTGTCGAGCGGCGTGAAGCCGAGCGGGACGGGCTGGTACTCGCCGAGCTGGCCGCTCACGACCTTGTCGTTCAGGTCCACGAGGACGTCGAGGGCCGACCGGGGAGCCATGCTCCCGGTGTCGCCCTCGAGCCGCCACGCGCGGGCCCCCGCCTCGGCGGGCGCGTTCGCCTCTGTCGTCACGATTGAGTGGTCCTCCCCGATTGGATCCGTGGCCGCATCCTAGCACCGCGGCTCCGGACGACACCCGCCCCGTGGGGCCGTCGGGGGGACCCAAAGGTACCGCCCCCGCCGCGCCTCCGGCCGGTACCTGCCCGGCCCGGAGCCTCGCGGCCCGGATCAGGGCAGGGTCCGCTCACGAGGCGCCGGACTCGCCCAGCCCGTGGTCGCCCAGCTGGTCCCAGAGCAGGCAGATCGTCCGGATCCCCGTCTCGTAGTTCGCCAGGACCATGGATTCGTTCGGCGCGTGGGCATTGTCGTCGGGGTTCGTGAACCCGGCGAGCACGACCGGCAGGCCCAGCTGCCGCTCGAACATCTCCGCGACCGGGATCGAGCCGCCTTCGCGGATGAAGAGCGGCGCCTGCCCGAACGTGGCCTCGATCGCCTCGGCCGCGGCCCGGGTCAGCGGGTGGTCGATCGGCGTGACGACGGGGCGACCGTTCCCGAGGCTCGTGACCTCGACCCGGACGCCGGGCGGCGCCTGGTCGAGGACGAACGCCCGGAACGCGTCGAAGATGCGGCTCGGCTCCTGCGCCGGCACGAGCCGCGAGCTGACCTTGGCGTGGGCATGGGACGGGATGATCGTCTTCGAGCCGGCGCCCTGGAACCCACCCCACAGCCCGTTGACGTCGAGCGTCGGCCGCACCCCGGTGCGCTCCACGACCGAGTAGCCCGGCTCGCCGGCGAGGGCCGGGACGCCGACACGGGTCCGGAACTGCTCCTCGTCGAATGGCAGCGCGGCAAGCCGTTCGCGATCGGCGGGCGACAGCGCCGTCACGTCGTCGTAGAACCCCGGGATCCGGACGACGCCGTCGGGTCCCTTGAGCGCGGCCAGGATCCAGGCCAGCGCGTTCGCCGGGTTCTGGACCGCCCCGCCGTACTGGCCGGAGTGGAGGTCGCTCGGCGGCCCGAAGACGTCGATCTGGGCGTACATGATCCCGCGGAGCGACTGGGTGATCGCCGGCAGGTTGCCCTCGAAGAATCCGGTGTCGCTGATGAGGACGGCATCGGCCCCGAGCCGGGCCCGGTTCGCCTCGAGCCAGCCCGGCAGGCTCGCCGAGGTCGACTCCTCCTCGCCCTCGAACACGAGCCGGAGGTTCACCGGCAGCCGCCCCCGCGTCGCGAACAGCGCCTCGGCCGCCCGGAGGTGCATGTGGAGCTGGCCCTTGTCGTCGGCGGCACCGCGCCCGACGACCCGGCCATCCCGGATGAACGGCTCGAACGGCGCGGTGTGCCACAGCTCGATCGGGTCGACCGGCTGCACGTCGTAGTGGCAATAGACGAGGATCGTCGGGGCGCCCTCGGCGTGGAGCCAATCCGCGTAGACGACCGGGTGCCACGGGGTCTCCGAGACCTCGGCATGTTCGAACCCGATCCGCGTCAGCTCGGCCACGATCCACTCGGCCGCGCGGTACATGTCCGCCGCGTGCTCCGGCAGGGCCGAGATGCTCGGGATCCGGAGGAGCTCGAGGTACGAGTCGTGGCGGGCCGCCGTGGTCGCCTCAAGGTGGGCGGCGACGGCGGGATCGAGCGCGGTCATCTGGGTCTCCACATGGTTCGGCCGGCGGTCCGTGGGACCGCCGGCCGGGGTTGCTCGTTCTGGACCGGCCTGCCTACGCCGGGTTCGGGGCAGGTGCCGAGGACGGCGGCGCCTCGGGCGCCGGGGTCACGTCGGCCGGAGCCGTCGGTGCGGGGGGCTCGCCCCGTCGCCGCGGCGGCAGGCCGTGGAGGTTCTCCTTCGGCGGCAGGTCGCCGAAGAGGGATTCGAAGCCCTCGGCGTCGACCGTCTCCTCCGCGATGAGCTTCTGGGCGAGCGCCTCGAGCCGGTCCCGATGGGTCTCCAGCACGTGGGTCGCCCGCTCGTAGGCCCGGTCGATGATCGCCCGGACCTCCTCGTCGATCTGCTTCGCGATCTCGTCGGAGTAGTTGCGCTGCTCCCCGATCTCGCGGCCCAGGAAGACGAGCTCGTCGCGCTTGCCGAACGACAGCGGCCCGAGGCGATCGCTCATCCCGAACTCGGTGACCATCCGGCGGGCGAGGGTCGTCGCCTTCTCGATGTCGTTCGAGGAACCGGTCGTCGTGTCGCCGAAGACGAGCCGCTCGGAGACGTTCCCGCCGAGCAGGCCGGCGATCCTGTCCTCGAACTCCGACTTCGACTGGAGGTAGCGGTCCTCCGTCGGCAGGGCCATCGTGTAGCCGAGGGCCATCCCGCGGCTGACGATCGTGACCTTGTTCACCGGGTCGCACTTCGGCAGGACCCGCTGGACGACGGCGTGGCCGCCCTCGTGGTAGGCGATGATGAGCTTCTCGGCGTCCGAGATGATCCGAGACTTCCGCTCCGGACCTGCGACGATCCGCTCGAGGGCCTCCTCGAACTCGGACATCCCGATGGTCTTGCGGTTCCGGCGGGCGGCGAGGATGGCGCCCTCGTTGACGAGGTTCGCGAGGTCCGCTCCCGAGAAGCCGGGCGACTGGCGGGCGAGGTCCTCGATGGACACGCTCTTGTCGAGCGGCTTGCCCTTGCTGTGGACCCGGAGGATCGCGACGCGGCCCTTCATGTCGGGCCGGTCGAGGATGACCTGGCGGTCGAAGCGGCCGGGCCGCAGGAGCGCCGGGTCCAGGACGTCCGGGCGGTTCGTGGCGGC
>DASUMJ010000146.1:0-14823 GCA_036277775.1 Candidatus Limnocylindrales bacterium | reverse complement strand
TGCTGATCGCCGGCCGGATCCCCTCGACCGAGCTGATCTACATCCTGTCCCGGGCTCCCGACGCCGCCGTGATCGAGTACTACCTCGGCCTGATGCCGGCGGCCGTCCGGGACCGGGTCCGGCCGCGGATCCACCTCCTCGAGATCCCGCTCGACGGCACGCCCCGGTCGGTCGCGACGCGGCTCCTCGACCGGCCGGACCGGATCGCCGAGGTCCGCCGGCTCATCGCCGGTCGACCGGCCTTCATCGAGCCGTGGAACGTCACCGAACAGGAGGTCGCCCTCGCCCTCGCGCTCGACGTCCCCATCAACGGCACCGATCCGAGCCTCCGCGAGGCCGGGTTCAAGAGCCACGGCCGGCGGCTGATCCGCGACGCGGGCGTCCCGGTCCCCCTCGGCGTCGAGGACGTCCGGACCGTTGACGACGTCGTCGCCGCCATCGAGGGAATCGTCGCCGAGCGACCCACGGCTCCCGGCGTCGTCGTCAAGCACGACGACAGCGGCGCCGGGGATGGCAACGTCGTCATCGACCTGGGGCCGCTCGCCGAGCAGTCAGACCGGGTTGCATGGCTGCGGGCCCGGGTCGAGGCGCTGCCGGCCTGGTACCTCGCCGACCTCGAGCGCGGCGGGATCGTCGAGGAACGGATCGCCGGGACCCGCTTCACGAGTCCCAGCGCCCAGGTCGACATCCGGCCGGATCGGTCGGTCCTCGTCCTCGCGACCCACGAGCAGGTCCTCGGCGGCGAGGGCGGCCAGGTCTACCTCGGCTGTCGCTTCCCGGCCGACCCGTCGTACGCGCCCGAGCTCGCGCAGCACGCGGCGGCGATCGGCGAGCAGCTCTCGCGCCGGGGCGCACTGGGACGGTTCAGCGTCGACTTCGTGGCCGCGGCCGACGGCAACGAGCCACCCCGGATCTTCGCCATCGAGATCAACCTCCGGAAGGGCGGCACGACCCATCCCTACGCCGCCCTCCGGAACGCCGTCCCCGGGCACTACGACGCGGCCGGAGGCCGATGGGTCACGACCGCCGACGGCTCGCCGCGCGCCTACAGCGCGACCGACAACCTCGTGGACTCGGCGTGGCTCGGGCTCGCGCCCGCGGCGGTCATCGACGCGGTGGCCGAGGCCGGCCTCCAGTTCGATCCGGGGAGCGGGCTCGGCGTCGTCCTCCACATGCTCTCGGGCCTGGCGATCGACGGGCGCTTCGGCCTGACCGCGATCGGTCGGACGGCCGGCGAGGCCCGTGAGCTCGAGGACGGCGTCCGGGACGTGGTGGACCGGCTCTGCCGGACCCCGCGGACGGCCCGCCGCAGCGGGATCGGCTAGACCCGGGTCAGGTACTCGCCGGTCCGGGTGTCGACCCGGACGACGTCGCCCTCGCCGACGAAGAGCGGGACCGAGACGACGAGCCCGGTCTCGAGCGTCGCGGACTTCCGGGCTCCCTGGGCCGTGTCGCCGGCGAAGCCCGGCTCGGTCTCGGTGACCGTCAGCTCGACGGTGACCGGCAGCTCCACCCCGATCGTCTCGCCCTGGTACGTCGTCCGGTCGAGCGTCATCCCGTCCTTCAGGTACTGGGTGGTCTCCGCGAGCTGGTCGGCCCGGAGCATGAACTGGTCGTACGTGTCCGTGTCCATGAAGTGGTAGTCATCGCCGTCGCGGTAGAGGAACTGGACCGGCCGGCGCTCCATCGAGGCGCGCGGCCACTTCGTCCCGGCCTGGAACGAGCGCTCGATCGTCTGGCCGCGCTTGATGTTCCGGAGCGTGATCCGGACCTGGGCCGAGCCGCGGCCCATCTTGATGTGGTGGTAGTCGAGGATCTGCCAGAGGTCGCCATCGAGCTCGATGGCCACGCCCTTGCGCAGCTCGCCGGTGCTGATCATGGGGTTCGGGAGCTCCTGGGCTGGCGTCGCGCCGGGCGCGCGGGGCGCCGGTCGATCGGGTCGGTGTGGTCTCCCGATTGTACTTGGCAGACCCAGTCGCTCACTCCGAGCGATAGGCCCACTGGCTCTCGAGCCGCGTTCCGTCGGCAAGGGTGACGACTTCATCGCCGTCGCCCCGTTCGTCCGTGCATGTCCCGGTGCAGCGGATAACCACTCCGACGACCGTCGCCGGGTCAGCGCCGTTCAGGTGGCTCATCGCGTCCGCGGCCTGCCGCTCGCACCAGATCGCCGGGATCCCGATGCAGATCGGCGTGACGGGCGACATCGGCGTGGCCCCGGGCGCAGGGCCTCCGGGTCCGCCCGGGCCGGGACCGACCGGGGTGCTCCATCCCTGCGAACCGTCGAGCCTCTGGCCGTTCGCGTACACCACGCTGACCCTGGCCTCGCCGGCCGCCTCGTCGCAGATCGTCGTGCACACGATCTCGATGGCGACGGCCCCACCGGAGCCTGGCGGGGCTCCGAGGCGTGCCTCGTCGATGATCCGCTCGCAGACTGAGGCCGGCAGGCCGCGGCACGATTCGCCGACCACCGGGGGCGGCGCCACGCATCCGGCGAGGGCGATGGCCGCGCAGAGGAAGGCAAGCACGCTTCGAGATCCAGACATCGGCGCCTCCCGCCGGGATGACGCCCGACGGGCTCGGACGTTACCGGCTACGTGCCGACAGAGATGACGCCCGACGGGAACCGCGTGAGACGCTCGAGGCGCCCCGCCTCAGCGTCGAGGATGACGAGGTCCTCGATCCGGACGCCGTTCTCGCCCTCGAGGGAGATGGGCTCCACCGAGAAGACAGTCGGCGCCGGCGGCCCCAACCCTTCGCCCTGCTCGCTAGCCCTCGCCGTCCCTCAGGGCGCGGAGCCGGACCTGGAACTCGGCCATGTCGATCTCGCCGCTGGCCAGCCGGTCGCGGAGCGCCTCCTCGGCCGGGTCGCGACGTGCCGGCGCATTCCGGCGGATCGCCCAGACGATCAGCACGATGAACGCGACCGGGACGATGAAGGTGATGAGCGTGCCGACGAGCGCGATCCCGAAGATCGCGTCGAACCAGCCGCTGATGTCGGGTGTCATCGCCCGGCAGCGTAGCGAATCACCGGGCGCCGCGTCACCCCCGAACGCGCGGGCGACGGCGCGTCAGGTCCCGACGACGACCACGCCGGATGGGAACCGGGTGAGACGCTCCAGGCGCCCCGCCTCGGCGTCGAGGACGACGAGGTCCTCGATCCGGACGCCGGTCTCGCCTTCGAGGTAGATCCCGGGCTCCACCGAGAAGACCGTCGGCGACGGGAGCGGCGTCTCGGGAGCCTGTCGCCCGAGGGACGGCAGCTCGTGCGTCGCCAGTCCGATCCCGTGGCCCAGCCCGTGCCCGTACGGCGGGAACCGGCCGTCCGCCTCGATGACCCCGCGCGCAATGGCATCGATGTCGCGTCCCGCCGGCAGCGGCACCCCGTGGCGCGCGGCCGCGAGCGCCGACTCGAGGGCGGCGATCGCTCCGCCCTGGGCGGCGGCGACCACCTCGTAGACCGCGAGGTCCCGCTCCGTCGGATCGCCGACGAACAGGGTCCGGGTCATGTCGCTCCGGTAGCCGGCGACCTGCGCCCCGAAGTCGAAGAGGAGCACCGCGCCGGCGTTGACCGGCCGGTCGCCCGGCGTGCCGTGCGGCAGGGCGGCCTCGGGACCGGCGAGGCAGGTGACGTCGAAGGCGAGCCGCTCCGCGCCGCCGGTCCGCATCCGCCACTCGAGATCGAGCGCCAGCTCGGCCTCGGTCACGCCCGGACGGATCGAGGGAAGGAGCGACGCGAGGGCCCGGTCGGCGACGGCACAGGCCGCCGCGATCCGCTCGACCTCGGACGGCTCCTTGACCTGGCGGTCGGCTTCGACCCAGCCCTCGATGGCCACGAGCTCGACCTCGGGGGCGGCCGCCTGGAGGCGCTCCCAGGTGAGATGCGGGATCGTCGTCGCCTCGATCGCCACCCGCCGGACGCCGGCGCCGGCGAGGAGCTCCGGCCAGCGGGCCGCCAGGGCGTTGTAGCACTCGAAGACCCGCGACTCGGGCGCGTCGCGCCGGACCGCGATCGTGTAGCGGCTGTCGGCCAGGACGACGGACTCGGAGCCGGTCACGAGGAACTTGCCGGAATCGCCGGCGCCGGTCACCTCCCGCTCGTCGAACGGCAGGCCCGTGAGATACCGCATGTGCTCCCAGCGGACCCCGAAGTAGCCGTCGACGCCGGCCTCCTCCATCCGGGCTCGGAGCCGCGCCAGGCGCGCCGGGCGTGCCGCCCGATCGGCCTCGTCCCAGCGGGCGTGGTCGCTCCGTGTCGGCGGAGCGGCGAAGTCGGTCGGGTGCGGCCAACCGACGGCGCCGGCGCCGGTGGAGCCGCCCGGGACGTGAGGGTCGCTCATTCGTAGCCGTACTCGCGACGGTTCGCGTTGTGCTCCTCGAGGGTCTTGGCGAAGACGTGCTGCCCGCTGCCGTCGGGGATGGCGAGGAAGTAGGCGTAGCCCTCGGTCGTGTCGGGCGCCAGCGCCGCGTCGATCGATTCGACGGACGGGGTGCAGATGGGACCCGGGATCAGACCCCGGACCTGGTAGGTCTGGTAGCCCTGGAGGTCCTCGGTGACGGTGATGTTCGCGAGCCCACCCTCCGGCACGCTCCAGAAGAAGTAGTTCACCCACTCCGCGAACGGGAGCTCCCGGAGGCGCATCGTGTCGACGGCGTAGAGGACCGTCGGGTCGGCGTTCAGGATCGTCTTCGATCCGCCGAGGCCCGCGAGGCGGTTCTGGTAGACCCCGGCGATGAGCGCCCGCTCCTCGTCGATGACCGCCTCGCGCTCGACGATCGAGGCGAGCGTCAGCACCTGGAAGAAGGTCAGGCCGCGCTCGGCGGGCACGGCCAGGCGAATCTCGCCGACCGCGGTCTGGAACTTCGTCAGCATCATCCGGACGAGGCCCTCGGCGGTCGTGACCTCGAACGGGCCGCCGTTGGCCGCCGTCACGAGCGTGTACGTCGCCGGGTAGAGGAAGCCCTCCAGGCTCGCTCCCTCGGGCCGGCCGAGCGTCGCGAGCCACGGGTAGTCGGCGAGGAGCTCCGCGCTCGGCGCTCGGACGATGTCGTAGAACGCCTGGGGATCCACCCCGGACTCGATCGTCTGGAGCTTGGCCGTCATCTGTTCGAGGCGCAGGCCCTCGCGGAAGTTCACGTCGAGCGTCGAGACGACGACCCGGGCGTCGACGAGCGCCTCGACGACCTCCGCCGGCGTCATGTCGCGTCGCAGCAGGAAGAGGCCGGCCTGGAGCTCGTCGGCGAGCTGCTCCTCGATCGCGGTGAAGAGGAACGCCCGTTGCGACGTCACGAAGCCCTCCTCCTCGAGCCGCGGGGCGAGCGTCTGGGGCGTCTCGCCCGGCAGGACCTCGAACACGACCTCGGCCGGATCCGTGCCGGCCGGGGCGTCGAGCGCCGCACCGAGGTCCTCGCGGATGAAATCGGCGACGAACGGCAGGCGGAAGGAGCTCGGGTTGTCCCAGGCCCAGCTCACGATCGCGGCCCGGGCGACCGGCCGGAGCGCGGTGAGGGCCGCGACCACGACCACGACGGCGAGGATCCCGGTGAAGAGGAGGAACTTCAGGACGCCCGGGATGCTCCGGCGCCGCTGGTGCGGGTCACGGAGGGGCCGGCCCGGGCCGGGGGCGCCGTGGCCGTCGCTCGCGCGCCAGGTGGGCATGTCGGCACCGTCGTAGGCGCCGGGGCGCATCCGTCGAGCCTGGTCGCGCGGCTTCCCGCCGCCGCGGATGCTCAACGGTCCCCCGCCGCACGGGCGGCGAGCTCGTCCTCGAGGATGATCGCCGCGGCTTCCCGGTCCACGCGGGCACGATACCGCTCCCGCTGCGTCGGGGTCGGCGGGCCGCCGGAGCGGCCCCGCGGCATCGAGCCGAGCCGGCCCTCGGCCCGGTGGCTCGACAGTCGCTCGTCGCGGAGCGTGACCGGCAGCGCGAGCGCCTCGCCGATCGCCGCGGCCCAGGCCCGCGCCGCCACGGCCATCGGACCCTCGTCACCGTTCGCGTCGAGCGGCAGCCCGACGACGAGCTCGTCGACGCGTTGCTCGCGCGCGATCGTCCCGATCCGGACGGCGTCCTCCGCGATTGAGCGGCCGCGCCGGACCGTCGCGATCGCCCGTGCCGGCTCGAAGTCGAGCTCCGCCACCGCCAGCCCGACCCGCCGATCGCCGAGGTCGACGCCGAGGAGGCGGGTCACGGCGCCGTACCCTCGGTGCCGGACGGGGTCCCGGACGGCACACCCGTCGCGTCGCCGCTGTCCTCGTCGGGCTCCACGATGGTGAGCGTGGCCCGGCCTTCGTTCTCCGGGATCGTGGTCACCCAGTCCGGCCAGACGGTGATCGTGACCTCGCCGTACTCGCCGAGGACGGTCCGCGCCTGCGGCAGGCCGAGCCCACGGACCTCGGCCATGAGCGCGTCGGCGTCGACGATCCGCGTCTGGCTCGCCCGGACGGTGACCGGGAACGTGATGACGGTGCCCGCCACGATCGGCTGCCCGACGTCGATCGTGATCGTCGCCTCGTCGAGCCGGAAGCCGTCGTCGACGGCGTTCCGGATCCGGGCGTCGGCGAGGGTCTCCACCGGCGCCGGGTCGACGCCGATGACCGTGCCCTCGGCCGCCGCGCCGAGCTCGAACTCCGCCGCGTCGGTGCCCACGAGGGTCGAGGGGTCGACGCTCGGGGTCGGCTCGCCGAGGTTCCTCGTCTCCGGGAAGAGCGTCGTCCCATCCGGGACGCCGACCGCGTCGACGACCTGCTGGTCGAACGCCTCCGTCAGCGCGGTGTCGAGCGCGGCGAGCGCGGCCGTGATGTCCGACTGCTGGACCTGGGGGCTCTCGACGTGGGTGCCACCGGCGGTCGCCGTCTCGTTCGTGACCGTCGTCCGCATCGGGTTCTCGTCCTCCGGGACGACGACGATGGTGTTCGCCGCGACGTTTCCCGACAGCCCCGGGGTGACCGCCTCGACCGCGACCTTCCGCGTCGACGGGACGACGACGAATCCCTGGCCCGGGATGAACGCGACGTCGGCCGGCGGCAGCTCGACCTCGGCGAGCGTGCGGAACTCGATCCCCGCCTCCGTCCGGACGATCGAGCCGGATCGGATCGTGTTCGAGCCGCCGGTGTTGAGGCTCGAGAAGGTGACCTCGCCGGCCGCCGCGGTCTCCGTGACCTTGACGCCGGTCGCGGGGAAGGTGTCCGAGACCTCGACGTCGAAGGTGAAGCGCGTCGCCGGGACGAGGAGGTTGACCGGGTCCGGACGCGTCACGCCGGACTGGGCCGTGACGTTCAGCTCGAGCGGCCCGATCGTGTCGGTCGCCGGGACCAGCACGATCTCGGCGCTCGGGAGGAGCAGGAACGCGGCGGTCCCCGTCCCGAGCAGGACCGCGACGAGGGCGAGGACCGCGGCCACGATCCGGGCCCGCGGCCGGGCGGGCGGCCGCCGGCCGACCTGCGGCACGGGGCTCGGCTTCGCGACGGGCGGATGGATGACCGGGATAGCGGTCGTGGGGCTGTCGTCGGCCGGTGGCGGCGCGGTGCGCGCCCTCGATCCCGCTGCGCTGCCCGCGCCGAGGCCGCCGGCCGCCGGGCCGCCGGGGCCCGTGCCGGGCGGTCCGGAGCCCGGCCCGCCGTCCCCCGGCCCGGCGAGACCGAGCGGGCCTGCCTCGAACGCGGCGACGGAGACGTGGGTCGCGAGGCCCGCCGACGCGGCGAGCGCCCGGGCCGAGGCGTCGTTCGTGACGATCTCGATCTTCTTGCCCCGGGCCTCGGCCTCGCGGGCGAGGAGCCGGAAGTTGATCCGCGACGTCGAGAGCCGCGAGCCGAGCGGCAGGACGAGCGCGATCCGGTCGTCCTCGAGCTTCCGGATCCGGGCGGCCGCCGACGTGATCTCGTCGTCGACGTCGAGATAGACGATCGCGGCCATCGTCAGATCCGCATCTGCTTCACGACCCGGCGCAGCGCCGTGTCGAGGGGACCGGCACCCGCGCCGAGCTCGATCGCCTGGTACGCGAGGCCCATCGGGGTGACGTCCTGCTGGTCGACGAGGAGCTTCGTCTCGTCGAGGACGGTTTCGACCTGGTCCGGCGACATCACGGTGACCTCGGGCGGCCGCGAGAACGGCAGCCGGCGCGCGAACCGCTGGTCGCTCAGGGCGTCCCGGATCTCGGCGAGATGCGAACCGCCGCCGCAGAGGTAGATCCGGCCGGGCAGCTGGTCGCCGGCCGCGAGCTCCTCCATGACGAGCTCCACGCCGGCCGCCCAGACCGCGACGTCGTCCGCGACGATCCCGCGCACGTCGTCGGCGCGGTCGCCGGCGATCCCCCGGGCATAGTCGACCTTGAGGGCCTCGGCTCGCGGGAAGGGCAGCTCGAGGCGGTCGGCGATCGACTTCGTGAACGCCCGGCCCCCGAGCGCGAACATCCGCGTCCCCTCGATCCCGCCCTGGCGGACGAGCGCGACGTCGGTCGTGCCGCCGCCGACATCGATGAAGAGCGCGCCGCCGGCGCGGACCTGGTCGGTGTTCAGCACCCGCGCCACGGCGTAGGGCTCGGCGACGACCTCGACGAGCTCGAGGTCGAGCTTCGCGGCGACGCTCTGGAGGGCCCCCAGGTGGACGAGCGGCGCGAACGCGTCGAAGATCGCGATCTTCACGTGCCGGCCCTGGAAGCCGATCGGGTTGGTGACCGCGTAGCCGTCGATCCAGGCCCCGACGACCGCGGCGTGGACGAGCCGGACGTCGACGTTGGCGAGGCCGGTCTCCCAGGTGATCGACCGCTGCGCTTCACGCAGCGATTCGCGCTGGACGCCTTCGATGAGCTTCTGGAGCTCGATCTCGGTGATCTGGGCGTCGGGCTTCGATCGCTCCTGGCTGTGGGCCGTCGTGAAGCCCTTCACGAGCTCGCCCGCGATCCCGATCACGACCTGGCCGGGCCGGAACCCGGCCATCTCCTCGGCCTCCTGGAGCGCGACCGAGCAGTTGTCGACGACCGCGCTGATGTCGGCGACCGTCCCCGACTGCATGTGCGACAGGCCCTGGCGCTTCCGCCCGACACCGCGGACATGCCCCTTGCCGGCCTCGTCGATCTCGAAGACGAGGGCCTTCGCGAACTCCGTGCCGATGTCGAGCGCGGTGCAGGCCGTCAGGGCCTCCTCGCCCTCGCCCCGCTGCCAGATCCTGCGGAGGAACGCCATCGGCTAGAGATTCCAGTCCGGGACGACGAGGTCGCCGCTGACGAGCTGCCAGCCGAGGATGCCGAGGAACGCGGTCGACGCGACGAGCAGGACGAGCCCGCCGACGACCGAGAGCGGGTGGCGCTCGTTGCCCACCGTGAAGCCGTAGCCGATCGCGATGAAGCCGATCCCCGAGGCGATCATGAGCCACGGCAGCGGCTGCGGCAGGCTCCCGGCCAGCGCCACGACACCGGCGAGGACGTACCAGACGCCGACGATCGCACCGGAGCCGAGGGTCCAGGGGAGCAGCTGGGCATAGGTCCGGACCCGCGCCACGAGGAGCGCCTGCGAGATCGTCGCGCCGAGCATCCCGACGATCCCGATGCCCGTGATGATCATCGCCACCGTCGTGACCCGCTCCATCTCGATGATCCCGACGACGAGCGCGACCGGGATCGTGGCCAGCATCAGGACGATGCTCGCGACGTCGTTGAGCAGGCCCCAGAGCCCGCCCCGGGCGAAGAAGAGGCCCAGGAAGACCGCCCCGATCACCGTCGCGACCGCGGCGAGGAGCGCCGACCAGCCGGCGAGCTGCTCGATGGTCATCCGTCCCGGCCGGCTCCCGCTCGGCCGGCGATGGAGCGGTCGGCCGCCTCGCGGGCCGCGGCCTCGATCGCGACCATCGCCGCCGCGAGGCCGTCGGCACGACTGCCCTTGCCCTGGGCCATCTCGGGACGGCCCCCGCCCTTGCCCTCGATCGCCGGCATCGCGGCCCGGACCAGGTCGCCGGCGGCGATGCCCGTCGCGCTGAGGTCGTCCGAGACGGTCACGAAGACCTGGGGCTCGTCGGCCTCCAGGCCGAGGGCCACGATCCCGCTGCCGAGGGCCGCCCGGACGTCCTTGGCGGTCCCCTTCATCGTCTCCATCGACTCGAACGGCGCGACGAGCGACGCGAGCCGGACGCCCGGCGCGAGCTCCACGGCGCTCGCCGCGATCTCGCCCGGTTTCGGGATGCCGGACGTCCCGGCGCCACCGGCCTTCGCCCGGCGCTTCGCCTCTCGCAGCTCGTCGTGGAGCGCGGCGACGCGGGCCGGGATCGCCTCGACGGTCTGGGCTCCCACGGCCGCCATGGCCGCATCGAGCGCCTCGGAGCGCATCCGGAGGTACGCATCGGCGCCCGCGCCGGTCAGCGCCTCGATCCGCCGCATCCCGGAGCCGATGCTCCGATCCGAGGTGATCACGAAGCTGCCGATCTGGCCCGAGGCACGACAGTGCGTGCCGCCGCACAGCTCGAAGCTGTAGTCCTGGACCCGGATCGTCCGGACGGTCTCGCCGTACTTCTCGTCGAAGAATGCGTCCGCGCCGGCATCGATCGCCTCCTGCATCGCCATGAACGCGATGGAGACGGGCCGGTCCTCCCGGATGATGCGGCGGACCTCGTCCTCGATCGCCCGCCGCTCGTCGTCGGTCAACCCGCGGTCGAACGGGTAGTCGAAGCGGAGGTAGTCCGGCGTCACGAGCGAGCCGGCCTGGCGGGCCCGGTCCCCGACGACGTTCCGGAGCGCCCGGTGGAGGAGGTGCGTCCCGGTGTGGTTGCGCATCGTGTGGGCTCGCCGGTCGGCGTCGACCTCGGCCGTCACGGTGTCCCCGACAGCCAGGCGTCCCCGGAGCGTCCCGCGATGGACGAACAGCCCGGCGACGGGCTTCTGGGCGTCCTCGACCTCGAAGACCACCTCGCCGTCCGGCCCGCCGGAACGGATGACACCGCGGTCGCCGATCTGGCCGCCGCCCTCGCCGTAGAACGGCGTCCGGTCGAGGATCACCTCGGCCGAGGCTCCGGCCTCGGTCCGCAGCTCCTCGTCGCCCTTCGCCCTGAGCGTCTCGTACTCGATGTCGTCGCGGAGGATCGCGACGACGCGGGCATCGGGCACGACCGTCGTCTCGTAGCCGAGGAAGGCCGTGTCGCCGGAACGTCCCTGGATCGACTGGTAGAGCGAGGTCAGCTCAGCGTGGCGTGCGAGCTCGGCCTTCTTCCCGGAGCGCGAGCGCTCCCGCTGCTCGGCGAGCGCCCGCTCGAAGCCCTCGCGATCGACGCCGACGCCGTACTCGGCGGCGAGCTCGACCGTGAGGTCGATCGGGAAGCCGAACGTGTCGTGGAGCTTGAAGGCGACCTCGCCGGGGACCTTGGGGATGTCGGCCGGGAGGTCCTCGGGCCGCTGGCCGATGACGCGCTCGTTCGAGGTGAGCGGGATGAGCGCCTCCTCGAGGATGTCCGTCCCGGCCTGCAGCGTCCGGACGAACTGGGCCTCCTCGCGGGCGATGGAACCGAGGACCTCGGTCCGTCGCTCGTCGAGGTGCGGGTAGGCCTCCGCCATCGTGTCGATGACGACCGAGGCCGTCTCGGCGAGGAACGGCTCGCGCCGGCCGAGGAGCCGGCCGTGGCGGACCGCGCGCCGGATGATCCGGCGAAGGACGTAGCCGCGCCCCTCGTTCGAGGGCAGGACGTCGTCCGCGACGAGGAAGGCCGCCGCTCGCGAGTGGTCGGCGATGACCTGGTAGCTGAAGCGCTCCGCCTCGAACGCCTCGGGGTCGTGGCCGAGCAGCTCGCGAAGTCGAGCGTGAATCGGCGTGAAGAGATCCGTGTCGTAGTTCGACGGCACCTGCTGGACGACGCTCGCCAGTCGTTCGAGCCCCATCCCGGTGTCGACGCCCGGTGCCGGCAGCGGCGTCAGGGATCGATCCGGGTGCAGCTCGTACTGCATGAAGACGAGGTTCCAGATCTCGAGCCAGCGGGGGCAGTGCTCGGAGTGGTCGGGGACGCAGAAGTCGCCCTCGCTGAACTCGGCGCCCCGGTCGTAGTGGATCTCGGAGCACGGCCCGCACGGCCCGATGTCCGCCATCCGCCACCAGTTCTTCTCGTCGCCGTTCGGGAAGTCGCCCCAGCGGGCGATCCGCTCTGGGGGCAGGCCGATATCCTCGCGCCAGTAACCGTAGGCGTCGTCGTCCGTGGAGTAGACCGTGGCCGCGAGCCGGTCAGCGGGGATCCCGAGGTCTCGCGTCAGGAAGTCCCAGGCGTAGCGGATCGCCTCGAGCTTGAAGTAGTCGCCGAAGCTGAAGTTGCCGAGCATCTCGAAGAGCGTGTGGTGGCGGGGCGTCCGCCCGACCTCCTCGAAGTCGTTGTGCTTCCCGGCGACCCGCAGGCAGCGCTGGTAGTCGACCGCCCGGCTGTAGCTCCGCTGCTCGGCGCCGGTCAGGGCATCCTTGAACTGGACCATCCCCGAGTTCGTGAAGAGGAGCGTCTGGTCGCCGCCGGGCACGAGGCTCGCGCTCGGCACGACGGTGTGGCCGCGCTCCGCGAAGAAGTCGACGAAACGGCGCCGGATCTCGGCGGCGGGGAGCGGCGCGATCCGAGGATCGCGCTCGAAGGTGGGGATCGACATCGCCGGCAATGGTATCCGAGCACTCGAGCCCGGCCCGCTGCGGCCAGGCTCGGTCGGGCTCGGCCGGACCTGCCCGGGGTTCGGCCGAAGCCGCACCCGGTCCGGGGCCGGCTCAGTCCCCGGCTTCGCTGGCGCTCGAGAGCAGCTCGCGCTTGATGCGCTGGCGGGTACGGCGACGCTCCCAGATCGTGGAGCCGGCGATCGCCGCCCCGACGAGCGCCCCGATCGTGAGGCCGCGGACGAACGTCGAGCTCGAGATCGCCGAATCGGCGGCGCGCCCGGGCCCCGATCCGGCGGCGCGCAGCGCTCGTTCGATCGTGGATGGGAGGGCGGGCGGCTTCACGATGACACCTCGGAGTGATTCGACCTGGGTTCGTCCATTGTGGACGCAGCTGCATCGGTGTCGTGTGACGACGGCGCGGACCCGTCGTCCTCGTGCGGTGCCGCGACGGGCCGCGCGCCGCGCCGAACCGTGCTCGTGAACCGGGTCGCCGCGTCGGGCCCTCGCCGGCCGGGCTCGCGATGGGCGAGGACCGCGACGATCGCGACGGCGACGATCCCCACCCAGGCGAGGAGCGACGCCCCGATCAGGTGGAAGTCGCCGATCCGAAGCGGGTCCGCACCGAGCCGTCCGGCGAGAGCGTCACCGGCCCACGCCCCCAGGAACGCGGCGAGGACGAGGACCGGCACGCGCTGGCCGGCCGACCCGCGGACGAGCACGTAGATCGAGACATGGAAGATCCCGACGAGGAGGGCCAGGACCGGAGCCGGCCCCAGGATCACGCCGCCCCGACCCGCGCGAGGGATCGTCGATCGGCGGCGGTGGCGGCGGTGGGGGCGGAGCCCCGCGCGATCCGCCCACCCCCGAGGCACGCGTCGCCGTCGTAGAAGACGGCCGCCTGCCCCGGGGCGATGGCCCAGACCGGCTCGTCGGTCACCACCGTCCATCGTGCGGTGGCGGCGATGCCTTCGGCGGCACCCTCGGCCGCGCCGCGCGGCGTGCGGATCGTCGCGGGCACGGGCGCGGCGCGGTGGCGGATCCGGACGGCGGCCCGGAACTCCGTGCCCGGCGCGTCGCCCGCCACGAACCCGACCTCCTCGACCTCGAACGTGGTCGTCTCGAGATCCTCTCGCCGGCCGAGCGTGATCGTGTTCGTCACCGGATCGACGCGCGAGACGTAGCGCGGCGACCCGAGCGCCACGCCGAGCCCCTGGCGCTGGCCCGGCGTGTACCCGGCGGCCCCGCCGTGCTGCCCGACCGTCGTCCCGTCCGCGTCGACGACCGGTCCCGGCTCCGGCGTCCAGCCGCCGCGCTCCCGGAGCGCGCCCCGGACGTCGCCGTCGGGGATGAAGCAGATGCCCTGGCTCTCGGGCTTCTCCGCCGTGGCGAGCCCGAGCCGCCGGGCGACGTCCCGGACCTCGGGCTTCGTGAGCTCGCCGAGCGGGAACCGGGCGTCACGCAGCTGGTCCTGCCGAAGCCCGTAGAGGAAGTACGTCTGGTCCTTGTCCTCGTCCCGAGCGCGGAGCAGCCGGGCACGCCCGTCCGGCCCGACGGCCCGCCGGGCGTAGTGGCCCGTCGCGACCGCGTCGCAGTCGTAGAGGTGCCGCGCCCGGCCGAGGAGCGCCCCGAACTTCACGGTCGTGTTGCAGTCGACGCACGGGCTCGGGGTGGACCCGCCGAGGTACGAGCCGACGAACGGCGCGAGCACGCCGTCCGCGAACTCGCGCTCGAGGTTCATGACATAGAACGGGATGTCGAGCTGGCCGGCCACCCGCCGGGCGTCCTCGGCGGCATCGAGCGAACAGCAGCTCTTCTTGAACTCCGACACGCTGTCGGCGACGTCGTGGAGGCGCATCCAGACGCCGACGACGTCGTTCCCGGCATCGGCAAGCAGGGCCGCCGCGACCGACGAGTCCACGCCGCCCGACATCGCGACGAGGATCCGGCCGTTCCCGCTCACGAGGCCACCGTCGTGCCTGCGTCGGCCGGTGTGGCCGGCTCGACCGGCGCGGCCGGCGCGCGGAAGGCCGCCCGCTCGGCGGCGATCATCGCCGCCGCATCCCGCGCCGCCCGCACGACGCGCGGCACGATCTCGACCGCCTCGTCCACCTCCGCGTCCGAGGTGGAGCGGCCGAGCGAGAACCGCAGCGCGCCGCGCGCCTCCTCGTCCGGGTAGCCCATCGCCGTCAGGACGTGCGACGGGTCGGCGGAGCCGGTCGTGCACG
>DASUMJ010000145.1:0-2579 GCA_036277775.1 Candidatus Limnocylindrales bacterium | reverse complement strand
CGCGGGTTGCCGGATGATCTCGAACTCGTCCGGGTACTCCAGGATCTCCCGCAGCGCCGCGCAGTGCTCCGCGATGTGGGCGGTGAAGCCGATCACGAGGCGGACCCGCGGGCCGTTCTCGAATCGCACCGACGCGAACTCGTCTGGATGCTCGGCGCCGTAGGCGCTCGCCGCGTCGACATCGTCCCGGATCCGCTCCTGCTCCCGCGCGACGGGCCCCTCCTCGGTGCCGTCGTCGCCGGGCATTGGACCGGTCTCGACGACCTCGACGAAGTTCGGGCAGGCCGCGAGGCCGTCGCCCGGGGCGGCGCTCGGCGTGCCGAGCGATGGGCGCGCGTCGGGCGTGTTCGACGGCACCAGCGAACCTCGCGGCTGGCTGCCCCAGCATCCGGCGAGGACGGACGCGGCGGCGAGGACGAACGCGCCGTGACGGAGCGATGGCAAGTGACGGCCTCCTGCTGTCGTACCGAAGACGGTGCTCGAGAGTTCGCGGTTACGGAGCGGCCCGAAATCGGGGCTTGACATCCGATCGTTCAGACTGCACTCTACGTTCAACATTTGTTGAATGCTAGAGGAAGGTCGAATGACCGACGCAACGCAGCCGGCTCCCGCGACGCCCGACGAGGCCGTCGCCCCGGACGCCGAGCGGCTCATCTCGGACGTCGAGACGCTGAAGGCGATCTCGGATCCGCTCCGGCTCCGGATCCTCGAGCTCATGGTCACGCGTCCCGTCTCGGCCTGGAGCGTGAAGGAGCTCGCGACCGGCCTCGAGGTCCCGCCGACCCGCCTCTACCACCACATCGAGCTGCTCGTCGAGCGAGACCTCATCCGGTCCGCGGAGCAGCGTGTCGTCTCGGGGATCATCGAGACGCGCTACCGGCTCGCGGCCCTGTCCCTGCGACTGGACCCCGCCCTCGTCCGGGCCGGCGGGCCGGGTCACAGCGGTGTTCGCGCGATGCTCGGGACGATCTTCGACGAGACGCGCCGCGACCTCGAGCTGATCATGGCCGACCCGGAGCTCGGTGACGAGGCCCCGGTCGATCGACCGCTCGTGACCCGAAGCTTCGTCCGGCTGACGCCGGACCGCGTCCGCGAGCTCCGCGGCCGCCTCGAGCAGCTGCTCGACGAGTACGACCCGAGGAAGACCGATCAGCCGGGAGCCGTGACCTATCGGCTCCTCCTGGCGATCTACGCCGACCCGACGCACAAGGAGGTGTCCCGTGGCTGAGTCCGTCCGCCCGATGGGCAACCGGGACGTGCTCCGGCTGCCCGAGTTCCGGAAGATCTTCGCCGCCCAGGCCGTCTCCGACGTCGGCGACGGCATGACGTTCATGGCCCTGCTCCTGCTCGTCAACGAGCTGACCCACTCGCCGGCGGCCCTCGCCGTCCTGTCGATCGCGGTCGCCGTGCCGTCGATGATCGGCGGCGTCATCGCGGGCGCCTACGCCGACCGCCTCGACCGGCGCCGGATCATGATCGTCTCGGACATCGTCCGGGCCGGCCTCGTCCTCGGCTTCGTGGTCGTGGGCACGATCGAGCGGCTGCCGATCCTCTACGTCGTCGCGTTCCTCCAGGCCGCGATCGGGACCCTGTTCTCACCGGCTCGCGGCGCCCTCATCCCGCGGATCGTCCCGCGCGAGGGCCTCATGGCCGCGAGCGCCCTCGCCCAGCTGAGCCGGATGATCGGCGGGCTCATCGGCACCGGCCTGACGGGCGTGATCATCGCAACGACGGGGAGCGCCTGGCCGGCATTCGTCCTGGACGCCGCGACCTTCCTCGTCTCGGCCGCGATCGTCCTGCGCGTCGCGCCGGAGCTCGGCCGCGTGCCCGAGGCCGCGACGGGCCAGGCTCGCCAGGGCGTCCGTGCCTCGGCCGTCGAGGGCCTGAAGATCATCGGCCGCTCGCCGACGCTCCTCGCGACCGTCGTCGGGCTGGCGATCGCGATGCTCGGCCTCGGCGCGGTGAACGTCCTGTTCGTGCCGTTCCTCATCGACGTCCTCCGCGAGAGCGCCGCCTGGGCCGGCCCGCTCGAGGCGGCACAGGTCCTGTCGATGGTCCTCGCCAGCGGCGTCGTCGCCGGGCTCGCCACGCGGGCGACCCCGCAGGCGATCATGGTCGGCAGCCTCCTCGGCGTCGGTGTCGGGATCGCCCTCCTGTCGGCCGCGCCGAACGCGCCGGCCGTCCTCCTGATCATGTTCGTCGTCGGCTGGTTCGTGACGCCGGCCCAGGCCGCGACCCAGACGATCCTCCTGACGACGACCGCCGACGACAACCGCGGTCGCGTGCTCGGGGCCTTCCAGGCCTCGATGTCGACGACGACGATCCTCTCGACGGCCGCAGCAGGCGTCTTCGCGAGCATCATCGGCGTGCGGACGGTGCTCCTCGCCGGTGGGCTCATCTGCCTCGGCGCGGCGATCGTCACGGCGCTCCTGTTCCGGGCCGACCGCGCGGAGGAAGCCGTCGGGGCCGAGCGGACCGCCGACGACGCGGCCCCGGCCGACCACGACGCCGCCCGGGCCGCTGCGTCGGTGGCGGGGAGCTGAGGTCCGCGAGACGGCCAGACGCCCCCGGCGAGGCCG
>DASUMJ010000144.1:0-35399 GCA_036277775.1 Candidatus Limnocylindrales bacterium | reverse complement strand
GCCCGGGAATTGGATCCCGCGCCGGATCGAGCCCGGCAGCCGCGGCCTCCTCGGCCAGCATCCGGACGACCTCGAGCTCCATCGCGGCGAGGTCCTTCATGTCGACCGCTCCGCGGCCGTAGAGGTAGCCGTCGGCCACGTCGGCCGCGAACGGATCGTAGCTCCAGCGGTCCGGCGGAGCCGGGACGACGTCGAGGTGCGAGAGGAGCAGGAGCGGCTCGCCGCCGGTGCCGTCGCCCCGGATGCGGGCCGTGACGGATCCACGCCCCGGGAACGGCTCGTGCACCCGCGCGGGGATCCCGCTCGCCTCGAGGTGCCGGGCGATGGCCCTGGCAGCGTCGAGCTCGGGGCCGGCCGGCGCGGGCGGATTGACCGACGGGATCCGGATCAGCTCCCGCAGCGTCTCGACGAGCCGATCGTGCGACGCGGCCCAGCGCGAGGGCGGCAGCACATCCGAGGGACGCGGCACGATGCGCGTGGACACGTCAGGTGCCGGGGGAGATGAGGTTGGCGAGGATTCCGAGCACGAATCCGGAGAGCACGATCGCCACGACCATGAGGATCAATAACCGGAGGTAGCGGCGCTCCTCCGCCCGTCCGACCTCCGGCTCCGGGTCGCGGCCGCCGGCGATGTACGGCGCGGCGAGCCCGCGCTTCCGCGCGTGGACGTTCCGCTCCGCGTCGTACTGCTGCGGGTCGGGTGGCAGCGGGGCACCGGTCATCGTCGGCTCACCGTGCCGCGAGCGCACTCCCGAGGCGGCGCCCCGTCGTGACCGCCCCCTCGGACGCGGACGAGACGAGCGCCGCGTACTTGGCCATGACCCCCGACGCGTAACGGGGTGCCGGAGCGACCCAGGCTGCCCGACGCCGCGCGAGCTCGGCGTCGTCGACGAGGAGGTCCAGCCGCTTGCCCTCGACGTCGATCTCGATCTCCTCGCCCTCGCGGACGAGGGCGATCGGACCTCCCAGGGCCGCCTCCGGGGACACGTGACCGATCATGAGACCGTGTGTGGCGCCGCTGAAGCGACCGTCCGTGAGGAGCGCGACCTGGTCGCCCAGGCCTTCGCCCACCAGGGCGCCCGTGACGCTCAGCATCTCCTGCATGCCCGGTCCGCCGACGGGGCCTTCGTACCGGATGACCACCACGTCGCCGGCGACGATGCGGCGCTCCTTCACGGCCTGGAAGCAGGCCGTCTCGGAGTCGAAGACCCGGGCCGGGCCCTTGTGGTGGAGGCGCTCGTGGCCGGCCAGCTTGACGACGCAGCCGTCGGGCGCCAGGGAGCCCCGCAGGACGGTCAGGCCGCCCGTCGCCTTGAGGGGCGTCTCGATCGGCACGACGACCTTCTGGCCCTCGGTCTCGACGGCCGCGGCGGCGATCTTCGCCAGCGACCGGCCGTCGACCGTCTTCTCCTCGCCGTGGAGGAGATCCCGCTTGAGGAGCTCGCGCATGACGAGGCCGACGCCGCCGGCGTCGTACATGTCGGAGGCCGTGTAGCGGCCGCCAGGAAGCATGTCGGCGACGATCGGCGTCCGGTCCGCGATCGCGGCGAACGCATCGAGGTCCAGCTCGATCCCGAACTCGTGGGCGAGGGCCAACAGATGGAGGACTCCGTTCGTGGAGCCGCCGGTTGCCGCGACGGAGGCGATGCCGTTCTCGAGCGAGCGGCGGGTCACGATGTGTGACGGCCGGATGTCGTGGCGAACCAGCGTCATCGCCAGCTCGCCCACGCGGCGGGCCGCCTCGTCCTTCTTCGGGTCCTCCGCCGGGATGCCGTTCAGCGATCCGGGTGAGAGCCCCAGGAACTCCATCACGGTGCTCATCGTGTTGGCTGTGAACTGGCCGCCGCAGGCGCCCGCCCCGGGACAGGCAGCGCTCTCGATCGCGTAGAGCTCGTCGATCGAGATCTTGCCCGCCCGGTACGCGCCAACCGCCTCGAAGACAGACCCGATCGTGAGGTCTCGGCCCTTGTACGTCCCCGGATAGATGGTCCCGTTGTAGAAGACGAGGCCGGGGACATCGAGGCGGGCGAGGGCCATCGCCGCGCCGGGGATCGTCTTGTCGCAACCCACCAGGCACACGACCCCGTCGAGGAGGTGGCCGCGAACGACGAGCTCGATGGAATCGGCCACGACCTCGCGGCTGATGAGGCTGGCCTTCATGCCCTCGGTGCCCATCGAGACGCCGTCTGAGACGGAGACCGTGTTGAACTCCATGGGCGTCCCGCCCGCCTCGCGGATGCCCTGTTTCACGAACTCGGCGAGTCGTCGCTGGTTGAGGTTGCAGGGCATCGTCTCGATCCACGTCGTCGCCACCCCGACGAGGGGCTTGGCGAGGTCGTCGTCGGTGAAACCAACGGCCTTGAGCATTGCCCTCGCGGGCGCCCGGTCCGGGCCATCGGTGAGGGCGTGGGAATGGCGCTTGCCGACGTCCGTCGGTCGGTCGTAGGGGAGTCGTGGTTCGGCCATGGACGAAAGTGTAGGCGCGGCTCAGGCCGACGTGGCGGACCGGGCGAGGTGGGCCTCCGCGATGTGCTCGGTGACGGCGGCCGCCGCCGGCCCGGAGACGGCGGCGAGGAAGGTCCGGCAGTCCACGGAGTACGCGGTCACCGCCGACGTCGCGACGACCGTGGCCGTTCGCGGGGACTTCCGGAGGAGGGCGATCTCGCCCACCCCGCTGCCGCGGCCGAGGCGATGGATCGTCCGGCCGTCGACGCTGACCTCGACCTCGCCGGCATCGATGACGAGGAACTCGTCGCCCTCGTCGCCCTGGCGCATGAGGACGGCGCCGGCCTCGGCGTCGATGCGCCGAAGCCCGGCCGCGACCCGCTCGACCGCGGTCATCGGCAGGGCCGCGAAGATCGGGACGAGGCGAAGGAGCCCGACGGTCGGCTCGTCGACGACCGCGATCCGGTCGACGCGTCCGATCGCGGCATAGACGACGAGGGCGAGGATCGGCAGGATCGCGCCGGCGATGACGAGGGCGCCCTGCGACCCGAAGGCCACGAGGAGGACGGGCGCCAGCAGGCTCCCCGTCACGGCACCGAGCCCCGCGACGCCCTCGAAGACCGAGAAGACCGGCGCCCGTTCCTCGTTCGTGCAGCCGCGCTGGAAGATCGTGAAGATCGCCACGTCGTAGACCGCGTTCGCGACGCCGATCACGACCATTGCCGCGAGCGCGATCGCCGGGAACGGGAGCAGGCCGATCACCGCGAGCGGGAGGCCCCAGTAGGCCAGCGAGACGCAGGCGGTCCGGACGAGCTGGTCCGTCCGCGTCAGCGACACGGCGAAGACCGCCCCGAACAGCCCGCCGATCCCGAGCGCCGCGTTGAGCAGGCCGACGCCGCCGTCGCCCATCCGCAGCAGCTCGATCGCGGCGACGACCGCGAGGGTGTTCAGGAGCCCCCGGGTCAGGACCTGGCCGAAGACCGTCACCATCGTCCAGCGGGGGACGGGTCGCCGGCGGAGCGCCCGGAGGCCGTCCATGAGCCGGAGCCCGCCGGCCGCGTGCCCGGCGCCGCCGGCGGCGTCCTGGGCGTGCTCGAAGCGGAGCCCCGCGGCCGCGAACACCGTGATCGCGAAGCCGGCCGCCGCGGCGAGCGCGGCGGCGGTCTCGGCGCCGGCCGCGATGAGGACGCCCGCGATGAACGGCCCGGCGAACGAGCCGAGGCCCTCGCCGGTGCTCCAGGCCATGCTCGACGCGACGAGCTCCGTGGGGCTCCGCGCGAGGGCCGGCATGAGCGTCGCCTGGATCGGCCGGACCGGCGCTCCCGCCGCGGCCGCGACCGCGGCGAGGACGAACAGCAGCTCCGTCGGGCCGTCCATCGCGATCACGAGCGCGACGGCCGCGGCGCTCGCGAGCCGCGTCAGGCCGAGGGCCACGAGGAGCGGCCGCCCCCGGACCCGCTCGAGGACCGCCCCCGACAGCATCCCGGCGAGGACCGCCGGCGCCATCCGCAGCGCGCCGAGGATCCCCGTCGCGACGGCACCCTCCCGCTCGAAGACGACGACGAGGAGCACGACGAGGAGCGCGGTGTCGGCGGCGATGCCCGCCATCCAGGCCACCTCGAGCCGCCGGATGCCCTCGTTCGTGAGGGCCTCTCGGAGGGCGGCGACGGCGGCGCGGATCGGCCCGGTGACGCGGCCCATCCCGATCAGCCCGCCGGGTCGGTGGCCAGCCCGTCGTCGACGATCCCGGCGAGCGTCGTGAGGCCCACCGCCCCGGAGCCGAGGACGACGTCGTGGAAGTCCCGGATGTCGAAGCGGGCTCCGAGCCGCGACTCGGCGAGCCGCCGGAGCCGCACGATCTCGAGCTGGCCGAGCTTGTAGGCGAGCGCCTGGGCCGGCCAGGCGATGTAGCGATCGACCTCGTTCGCGATGTTGTTGTCGCCCAGCGCCGTGTGGGCCCGCATGAAGTCGATCGCCTCGTCGCGGGTCCAGCCGAGGGCGTGGATCCCGGTGTCGACGACGAGGCGGGAGGCCCGCCAAGCGTCGAACGACAGGATCCCGAACCGGTCGAGGTCGGAGGTGTAGAGGCCCATCTCGTCGGCGAGACGCTCGGCGTAGAGCGCCCAGCCCTCGGCGAAGGCGTCCGAGCCGAGTGCGCGCTGGAACGCCGGCAGCCCATCGAGCTCCTGGGCGAGCGAGAGCTGGAGGTGATGGCCCGGCACGGACTCGTGGAAGGCGAGCGCCTCGGCCTCGAAGCGGGGGCGCGTCTCCGGCGCGTGGAGGTTCACGTAGAAGCGACCCGGCCTGCTCCCGTCGAGGGCCGGCCAGGCGTAGTACGCGAGCGTCTGGTGGGCCTCGGCCTCGGGCGGCATCGGCAGGACCTCGCAGGCCGACCGCGGCAGCCGGCCGAACCACGCCGGGATCGCCGCCTCCGCCCGGGCCAGCGTGTCCCGGGCCGTCGAGAAGACCTGGTCCGCGGTTCCGAAGCGGAGGGCCGGCTCGGCCCGCAGGGTTCCGAGCGTCGCCTCGAGCCCGTGGACGCGGAGGACCTTCGCTCCGAGGTCAGCGAACGCGGCGTCGATCCGCTCGATCTCGGCAAGGCCGATCTCGTGGATCCGCTCCGGCGCCGCGTCGAGCGTCGTGTGGGTCCGGATGAGCACCCGATAGGCGGCCTCGCCGTCGGGGACGTGGCACAGCCCAGGCCGGTCGGACGGACGGGCCGCCGGCAGGATCTCGCTCTCGAGAACCTCGAGGTAGCGCCCGAAGGCCGGGACGACGGCCTCCCGGACCGCGGCGACGAGGCCCTCGCGGAACGCCGCGAGCTCGCCATCCGGCCAGTCGTCGTGCGGCTCGGCGGCGGGGCCCGCGAGTCGCCACGCTTCCGGAGCCGCCGCCAGCAGCCCGCGAACCTCGTCGATCACGCGCTCGACGGGCACGACCGACGCGACCTGGCCGCGGGCCATCCCGCGGCGGAGGCCCTCGACCGCCTCGTCGAGGTGCGGCCCGATCGCCCGCCACCGGGCGATCATGTTCCGGCCGTCCAGCGGCGTCGTCACGGGCTGGTAGTCGACGAGGTCGACGAGCCAGATCTGCGGCCCGTCGATCGGGTTCAGCGACCACTCGTCGACGCGAGACCTGAGCGCCCCGAGCCGGCCGCTGAGCTCCTCGATGAGCATCGACCGGGTGACCCGGTCGCGCCCGTCGAGCGCGCCGGGATCGATGAGCTCGACGGCGCGCAGCGTGGCCGCCAGGTCCTCGATCTCGGCATCGCGCGCGGCCGGCGAGAGGTCCTCGACGCGGTCGTCCCAGCGGCGATCGCCGAGGACCGTCGCGAACGTCGGATGGGCGACGAGGAAGTGCTCCCAGAAGGTGTCGGCCAGGGCTCGGAGCTCGGCAGCGGCTGTGCCCGTCGAGGGGGTGAGGTCCGTCGTCATCGGCCGATGGTACGGCTCAGCGGATGCAGGGACCGGGGTTCACGGCGACCGTCCGCCCCACGGACGGCCCGACGGCGATCGCGACGTCGGTCGGGGCGAGGGCGTACCCCACCGTGTCGTCGGTGCGCGACTCGGCGAACACGACCCCGCCGACCGTGCCGTCGACGAGGAGCAGCGGCCCGCCGCTGTCGCCCGGCTCCACGCGGGCTCGAAGCTCGACGATTCGGCGGGTGACCCGCTCGGTTCCGGTGATGTCCCGGCCCTCCGCGCTGTAGGTGTCGGTGACGGCCGCCGGTTCGACGACCGCGTCGCCGCCGCCGGGGTAGCCGATCGTGGCGCCCAGCGCACCGCGGCCGGGGGTCGAGGTCGCGAAGATGAGCGACGGCGCGACCAGCCCCCGGACGTGCAGGAGCGCGACGTCGAGATCGGGGTCGAAGAAGACGACCTCGGCCGACCAGCGACCGGCGGGACCGTCGACCGTGATCGCCCCGGCGCCCGCCACGACGTGCGCGTTCGTGACGACGTAGCCCGACGCGATCGCGAAGCCGGTCCCGGTGGACCGGTAGCGACAGGCGTCGGCCTGGACGCGCAGGACCGAACCGGCCGCGGCGCCCGCGATCCGCCGGGCGAGCGGGTCGTCGGGCAGCTCGACCGGGGCCGCGGGGAGGCGCTCGAGGCCGAGGAAGACATCGGGCAGGCCGGCCTCCTCGAGCGCCCGCCCGAGCTCGATGACGACCTCGGTCGGCGGCGGCAGGACGGCCGTGATCGCGCGGACCGCGCGCGACCCCTGGGCGATCTGGCCGAGCTGCGGGATGGCGCCCGAGGCGAGGATCCCGCCGGCGAGCCAGATGATGAGGACCGCCTGTCCTGCCCCGACGATCGCCCCACCGACGCGGTCGAAGGCGCCGAGCAGCCCGGTCCCGAGGAGGCTGGAGGCCGAGCGCCCGAGACGGGCTCCGAGCGCCTCGCCGATCCCCACGCAGCCGAGCAGGACGAGCAGCACCGCGCCGGCGCGAACGGGAACCGGGACGTCGGCGAGCGCTGGGAGCAGCCACGGCACCGCGGCCAGGCCGGCCACCGCACCGAGGACCGCGCCGCCGAGCCCGGCGACCTGCGGCAACGCCCCGGATCGCCAGCCGAGGAGCACGGCGAGGATCAGGAGTGCGATCGCGCCGGCATCCAGCGGGTTCACCGCCGGATGGTGGCACAAGCCACGGGAACGAGCCTTTGCAGCCGGGGTCGCTGACGGGTCGACCCAGGACGGCGTTGCCCACGCGCCGCCGGACCCCCACGTGGCGCCGCGCGGGCGCGGGGAGCTAGTTGACGGTGATCGACACCGGGGCGAGGTCGCCGTGCGCGGCGAGCGTCCAGGTGCCCGGCTCGAGCTCGCCGAGGTCGACGATCGTGCCGCGCAGCATCGCGATCGCGGGGCACGCCACCTGCCCGCCGCCCGCGGCCGGATCCGAGCCCTCGAGCGGTGTCAACGTGATCGTCGTGCCGTCCCGGACGACCGCGACGGCGTCGAGGACCGAGCATGGGGCCGGGCCGCTCCACCACGAGAGCCTCACGGTCACGTGGCGTCCGTCGACGGTCGGCTCGATCTTCCAGACGCTGACCGGCACCGGGTTGACCTGGCCGGGAACGGGTTCCTCGATCGACGGCTGCATCCCGGCGCCCGGGTCGACGCCGCCGCCCGGGGCCGGAGCCCAGCCGCCCCCGTTGCCGGGTGCCGGGTCGACCTGCACCGGGGCGGGTGGCGCCGCGCCGCCGCCGCCGTTCGCGCCACCGGGATCGGTGCCGACGCCGGAGAGCTCCCAGCCACAGCCGGCGGTGGCGAGCGCGAGGACGCCGAGGAGGCCGAGCCGGGTGCCGCGTCCGTGCCGCATGGGCCGATGACGCGGTCGAGCCAATCGAGGTTCCATGAAGCCATGCCTGCGAGACAACGCCCCGGCGCCAGCAGCGCTCGGAGCGCCCGGAGGGCCCGGAGCGCCCGGAGCCCCCGGAGCCCCCGGAGCGCGCGCGATGCTCGCCCCGCGACCGTTGCCAACTGTTGACAGCCGACAGCACGCCCGCCTACGATCGGCGCCAACCCTGTTCGACCCGACCTGAGGGATGGCTGCGCCGATGAGCGACTCGTTCGACCCCAAGTTCGTGACCTTCGACTGTTACGGCACGCTCACGAACTTCCAGATGGGCAGTGCGACGAAGCGGATCCTCGGCGACCGCCTGCCAGGTGACATCGCGGAGCCCTTCCTCGACATGTTCGGCAATTACCGCCTCGATGAGGTGATGGGCTCGTGGCGCCCGTACCGTGACGTGATTGCCGCCGCCTACAACCGCGCCTGTGCGAAGTTCGGCATCGAGTACCGCGACGAGGACGCGACCGAGATCTACCAGTCGATCGGCACGTGGGGGCCTCACCCGGATGTCCCCGCGGGGCTGGCGAAGCTCGCGACGAAGGTGCCCCTGGTCATCCTGTCGAATGCGACCGACAGCCAGATCGCGCACAACGTGGCGCTGCTCGGAGCGCCGTTCCACCGCGTCCTGACGGCCGAGCAGGCGCAGGCCTACAAGCCCCGCTACCGGGCCTTCGAGTACATGCTCGACACGCTCGGCGTCGACCCGACCGAGATCGTCCACGTCTCCGCGAGCCTCCGCTACGACCTCATGCCCGCGTACGACCTCGGGATCACGAACAAGGTCTATGTCAACCGCGGCTACGAGTTCTCGACGCCCGAGTACGGCTATCGGGAGATCACGACGATCGCCGAGCTGCCCGGCCTGTTCGGGCTGTAGCGGCGGTCCTCGTCCGGGGGTCCGGCGCGCGTACACTGTCGACCGCCGACATTCAACGGCGATCCGCCGCCCAACCCAGAGCCAGCGAAAGTCCGATGAGCAAGCAGACGATCGAGCCGATCAAGCGGTCCACCCTGTCGTCCATGGTTGCGGAGCGCCTCCGGGAGCTCGTGATCTCAGGGGCCTATCCTCCCGGCGCCCAGCTGAGCGAGGTGGAGCTCGCCGAGCGATTCGGCGTCAGCCGAGGGCCGATCCGGGAAGGCCTCCAGCGGCTCGTCCAGGATGGCCTGCTCCGCGCCGAACCCCACCGTGGGGTCTTCGTGCCCCAGATCGGGGAAGCCGACATTGCCGACATCTATCTTGCCCGCGAAGCCATCGAGGGGGCCGCGATCCGATTGGTGTCGGCGAGTCCGGCCCGCGCCTCGGTCGTCGCCACCCTCCGCGACCTCCTCGCCCAGATGCGGTCGGCGACGGCGGCCGGCCGCTGGAACCGTGTCGCCGACCTCGACATGAAGTTCCACTCGGAGCTCGTCCGGGCGTCGGGGAGCACCCGCCTGGTGCGGATGTACTCGACGCTCATCGACGAGACCCGGGTTCTCCTCTCCATGACGGCCAGCGTCCCCGGCCGCGAGGACCTCGTCGACGAACACGAGGAGCTCGCGGAGCTGATCGAGTCAGGTGAGCCGAGCGGCGCCGCCACGGCCCTCGCGCGAACGTTCCACGAGTCGCGCCGGACGTTGACGGCCCAGGCCGAGCGGCGATCCGCCGCGTCGGGCTCCGCGTCCGCCTAGCAGCCGGCGGCTCGGCCGTATCGGCCGGCCGGACGCGTGGAGCCCGTCGACGTCACCGGCGGCGAGACCACCCACCCGCGCGCCCCTGCCCTCGTCAGGATTGTTGACAGCTGACACTTGACAGCGATAGAATTCGCCCGCATCGGCGGACCAGCCAGCCGAGCGTCCGACCCGGAGGTTCGCAGGTGGCCCACCCCTTCGACCCCAAGTTCGTCACCTTCGACTGCTACGGGACGTTGACCTGGTTCCAGATCAATGACTCGACCAAGGGCATCCTCGGCGACCGCCTCTCGGCGCACCTTGCCCCGGCCTTCCTCGAGAGCTTCCGTGGCTACCGGATCGACGAGGTCCTCGGCGAGTGGCAGCCGTACCACGCCGTCATCGCGAGCGCGTTCCGGCGGACATGCCAGCGGCACGGCGTCGAGTACCGGGACGAAGATGCTCGGGCGATCTACGAGTCCATCGGCACCTGGGGGCCGCATCCGGACACGCCGGGTGGCCTCGCCAGGCTCGCCACGAAGGTCCCCCTCGTGATCCTTTCGAACACCGATGACGACCTGATCCCGGGCAACGTCGCGCAGCTCGGCGCGCCGTTCGCGCACGTCCTCACCGCGCAGCAGGCCCGGGCCTACAAGCCGCGACTCCGGGCGTTCGAGTACATGCTCGACACGCTCGGCGTGGGCCCAACGGAGATCGTGCACGTCTCCGCGAGCCTGCGATACGACCTGATGCCGGCCTACGACCTCGGGATCACCAACAAGGTCTACGTCAATCGAGGCCAGGAGCCGTCCGCGCCCTACTACGGCTACCGCGAGATCTCCTCGATCGCCGAGCTCCCAGGCCTCTTCGGCGCCTGATGGCCGCCGCTCCGATGGCCGCCGCTCCGATGGCCGTAGCTCCGATGAAGACGGTCTCGTATTGGATCGACACCGCGCCCGTCGGTGAGGACTACACCCGCACGACCCTCCCCGACCGGGTCGATGTTGCGGTCGTTGGTGGTGGGCTCACCGGGATGTCGGCGGCGGCCCACCTCCGGGCCAAGGGCGCCTCGGTCGCCCTGCTCGAGGCCGAGAAGCTCGGCTGGGGTGCGTCGGCCCGGAACGGCGGGATGTCGACCCCGGGCATCACGATCAGCTACCTCAAGGCGATCGACCGGTACGGCGAGGACGACGCGAACCGGATGTACCTGGCCTACGACGCGGCGATCAATACGATCGAGCGGCTCGTCACGACCGAGGGAATCGACTGCGACTGGGGCCGGAACGGAAAGCTCAACCTGGCCTGGAAGCCGTCCCACCTCGAGGGCTACCAGCGTACGGCACGGGCCCTTGCCAAGAACCTGGGGCACGAGACGATCCTCGTTCCGAAGGAGCGAATCCGGACCGAGATCGGCTCCGACTACTACGTCGGTGGCCTCATCGACCCCCGCGGCGCCGGCCTGCACGTCGGCAAGTTCTGCCGCGGCATGGCGACGGTCGCCGCCCGCGCTGGCGCGGGCCTTCACGAGGCGGCGAAGGTCACCGGGCTCCGGCGGGTCGAGGGCGGGCACGAGGTCAGGACGACCCGCGGCAGCCTGGTCGCCCGACAGGTCCTGATCGCGACCGACGGCTACACCGACGGGGCGATTCCGTTCTACCAGCGCCGGATCGTGCCGGTCGGGAGCTTCATCATCGCGACCGAGCCGCTCGACCAGGCGCTCGTCGACGAGCTCATGCCCACGCGGCGGATGGCGTCGGACTCCAAGAACCTCCTCTTCTACTTCCGGATCACGCCCGACAACCGGATGCTGTTCGGGGGGCGTGCCCAGTTCGCGCTTTCCTCGCCGAAGGCCGACCTCGAGAGCGCCAGGATCCTCCAGCGCGGGATGATCGGCGTCTTCCCGCAGCTCGCGAAGACCCGGCTCGATTACGCCTGGGGGGGCCTCGTCGGCATCACCCTCGACCGGATGCCGCACGCTGGCGAACGCGACGGCGTCTTCTACTCGATGGGCTACAACGGCCACGGCGTGCAGATGGCGACCCACATGGGGATGGTCATGGCCGAGGTCATGGACGGCCACCCCGAGGCCAACCCGTGGCGCGGCCTTCGGTTCCGGGCCGTGCCCGGCCACTTCGGGCCGCCATGGTTCCTGCCCCTGGCCGACGCCTACTACAAGTTCCGCGACGCGGTCGGCTGAGCGTCGAGCGGACCGCGTCCCGTGGCGACCAACCCGACGCGCCTCGACGGCAAGGTCGCCCTCGTCACCGGCGCGTCCGGCGGGATCGGCATCGCCATCGCCACCGCGTTCGCCGAGGCGGGCGCCGGCCAGGTGCTCACCGGTCGCTCCGAGCGACCCGCCGGGCTGCCCGCGGACGCGGCGTACCTCGCCGGCGATGTCCTCGACGAGGCCTTCATCGAGCGGCTCGTGGCCGAGGCGCGAGACCGGCACGGGCGCCTCGACATCCTCGTGAACTGCCACGGCCGGCAGTTCGACTCCGAGATCGAGACGACCTCCGCCGAGGATGCCCGCGGCGTCCTCGAGACGAACGTCCTGGGTCCGCTCCTGACGATGAAGCACGCGATCCCGCTCATGCTCGCGTCCGGCGGCGGATCGATCGTGAACATCTCATCCCGCCTCGGCCTCGTGGGCATCGCCGGGCAGGTCGTCTACTCGGCGTCGAAGGGTGGGCTCGTGATGCTCTCCAAGGGGGCGGCGATCGAGTACGCCGACCGGGGCATCCGGGTCAACGTCGTCGCACCGGGGCTGACGTTCACGCCGACGATCGAGCGCTCGTGGGCCCGCCGGCCGGACCCAGAGGCGTACCGGAAGCTTCGCGAGTCGACGATCCCGATGAAACGGCTGGCGCGCCCCGACGAGGTGGCGGCAGCGGTCGTCTTCCTGGCGTCCGACGCCGCGAGCTACATCACCGGCGCGGTCCTCCCGGTCGACGGCGGCTACACCGCCGCATGATCCCGGACCTCGCCTGGGGTTCGATCGCCGACCTGACGGCCCTGCTCCGCGACGGCCACCTCTCGGCGGCCGAGCTCCTCGAAGCCCAGCTCGAGCGGATCGAGCGGAGCAACCCGGCGCTCAACGCGATCGTCACCCTCGACGTCGATGGCGCCCGGCGTGCCGCCGCCGGGGCCGACGCGGCCCGCCGTCGGGGCGACGTCGGGGGAGCGCTCCACGGGCTGGCGGTCACGCTGAAGGATTCCCACGCGGTCGCCGGCATGCGCTCGACGATCGGCGTCGCCGAGGTAGGTGACCGCATCCCGGCGGAGGACGGGACGGTCGCCGCGAGGATCAGGGCAGCGGGCGGGACCATCCTCGGTAAGACGAATCTCGCCTCGTGGCTCTATGACATCCAGGGCCTGAGCGAGCTGTTCGGGCGGACGAACAATCCCTGGGATGCGGCGCGCACCACCGGCGGCTCGTCGGGCGGCTCGGCGGCCGCCGTTGCCGCGGGGCTGACCGTCGCCGATGTCGGGAGCGACGTCGGTGGGTCGGTCCGGATCCCGGCATCGTTCTGCGGCGTCGTCGGCTTCAAGCCGACCGAGGGCCGGATCCCCGAGACCGGCCACCAGGACGACGGGCACCCGCGGAGCCACTGGGTCATGGAGTCGATCGGCCCGTTCGGCCGCTCCGTGGACGACGTCGGGCGGCTCTTCGGGATCCTTGCCGGCCCGGACGGACGGGACTGGGCCGTTCCGCCGGTCCCGATCGTCCCCGTCCCGACGCCGCCCCTCCGAGGCCTGCGGATCGCGGTCGCGGAGGCGCTGCCCGGGCTGATCGTCCAGGCCGACGTCCGAGCCGCGGTCCGACGGGTCGCCCGCGACCTCGAGGCCGCCGGGGCCATCGTCGAGGCGGCCGTCCCAACGGTCGACCTGGCGGCCGCCCGCGAGGCGCGCAGCCGGCTCTTCCGCCTCGCCGACCGGCCGTTCCGGTCCGATGCGGCCCCCGGTGCCGTGCGCGACTATGCCGAGGCCCTCGCGGTCCGGACGGAGACGATCCGCGCCTGGGAGGTCTTCCTGGCGGGGTTCGATGCCTTCCTCTGCCCCTCGACGAGCACGACGGCGTTCGAGCACCGGCCGATGGGCGAGCCGTTCGAGGTGGACGGCGTGGTCGTCGAATACTGGACGCCCGAACAGCATTCCCAGCCGTTCAACTTCACGGGCCAGCCCGCCATCAGCCTCCCGGCCGGCCTCGACGGGCGAGGCCTGCCCATCGGGATCCAGCTCGTCGCCCGTCGCTGGCACGACGCCGAGCTCCTTGCCGTTGCCCGGGCGGTCGAGCCCGTCGCCGGCGGCTTCCGGCCGCCCCCGGCCTTCCCGTGAGCGCCCCGCGGGTCACCTGCCTCCTCGTCGGGGCGCCGCCTCCGTCCCTGCGGCCCGACCTCCTCGAGAGCGTCCCGGACATCGACGTCGTTCGACTCGCGGACGCCGCGCCGTCCCAGCTCGCGTCCGCGGAGGTGGTGCTCGTCTGGGACTTCCGCTGGCGTGGCCTGGCCGAGCTCCTCGTGCGGGCGCCGCGGCTGCGCTGGGTCCATGCCGGCTCCGCGGGCGTCGATCACCTCCTGCCCGCCCTCGGCGATCGGCCGGACGTCGCGCTCACCAACTCGGCCGGCGTCTTCGAACGACCGATCGCGGAGTACGTCCTCGGACTGCTGCTGGCGCACGCCAAGGGCTTCGCCGAGACGTTCCGCGCCCAGGCCGAGCGACGCTGGGCCTACCGCGAGACGGCGGCCCTCGCCGGCGGGACGCTCGTGGTCGTGGGGGCCGGGCGCATCGGGACGGCCATCGCCCGCCTCGGCGTCGCCGTCGGGCTGCGGGCCGTGGGCGTCCGTCGGACCGGCTCGCCTGCGACGCCGCCCTTCGAGCGCCTCGTCGGGGTCGCGGAGCTCGCGGACGTCATCGGCGCCGCCGACTTCGTGGTCGTTGCCACGCCCGCGACGTCGGACACGGCGCGGCTCATCGACGCCCGAGTCCTGGCTGCGATGCGCCCGACCGCCTACCTGGTGAACGTCGGCCGACCCTCGGCGGTGGACACGGCGGCGCTGGTCGCCGCCCTCGAGGCGGGGGCACTCGCCGGCGCGGCGCTCGACGTCTTCGACGAGGAGCCGCTCCCGCCCGCGCATCCCCTGTGGGCAGTCCCGAACCTCTTCGTGTCACCGCACATGTCGGGCGATGCCGCCGGCTGGGCAGCGGACATCATCGAACTCTTCGGGGCGAACCTCCGTGCTTGGCGATCGGGGGAGCCGCTCCAGGGATCGGTCGACCGCAAGCGGGGCTACTGATCCGGCCGTCTCAGCCCGGGCTCGCGGCGACGGCGTGACGCCGCACGGCCTCCTCGTCGAGGGACACGCCGAATCCAGGCGCCCCGCTCAGCGTGATGTGACCGTCGACGACCGCCGCCTCGCCCCGGAACAGCGTCGAGAAGAACGTGTCGCCGTCGACGTACTCGCTCGGGAAGAACTCCGCGAGCGGGGAGTTCAGGTGGCTCATCACGAGGTGGAGATTGTGGAAGTTGTGGGAGTGGGGGACGACCTCGAGGCCGTGCGCCTGGGCGAGCGCCCAGACCTTCCGGGCCTCGGTGATCCCGCCCATCCGGTTCACGTCAGGCTGGAGGATGTCGACCGCGCCGTGGTGGATGAGCTCCCGGAAGCCCCACCGCGTGAACTCGTGTTCGCCTGCGGCGATCGGCGTCCCGACGGCCGAGCGGATCCTGCCGTAGCCGGCGAGATCGTCCGGGAGGATCGGTTCCTCGATCCAGGTGAGGTGGAACGGCTCCAGCATGCGGATCATCTCGATCGCGTACGGGACGTTCCAGCCCATGTACGCATCGCCCATCAGGTCGATGTCCTCGCCAAGGGCCTCCCGAAGGGCGCGGACGCAGTCGACGTTTCGGCGCATCCCCGCCCGGCCGTCACGCGGGCCGTACCCGAACCAGAGCTTGAAGCCCGTCAACCCGTAGCGGTCCTTGCGCTCGCGCGCCCGCTCCGCCATCCGGTCCGGCGAGGCCGTCGTGTGGCCCGCTGAGCAATACGCCCGGATGCGGCCCCGGGTCCGGCCGCCCAGGAGGTTGTAGACGGGCTGCCCGAGGACCTTGCCGAGCGCGTCCCAGATGGCGATGTCGACGCCGCTGATCGCCTCGACGACGAGCCCCTTCCGACCGATGTTCACGGTGCTCCGGTAGAGGCGCTCCCAGATGAGCTCCGTGTCGAAGACCGACGAGCCGACGACGAGTGGCCGGAGGTGGTGCTCGACGACGTCGGCGACGGCCGAGGACCCGAGGGCGATCCCGCCGAGGCCCGTCTGGCCGCCCTCGGTGGTCACCCGGACGATGACCGTGAAGACCGGGTCGGTTCGCGTGCCCGGCAGCCCGTTGTACACGCCCATGGGCGCGGCCCGATGGCCTTCCGCCTCATCGAAGAGGGCATCGAGCGGGCTCGTCGTCCAGCCCTCCGGCGGATCCCACTGGGGCGCCTTCACGCGGATCACCTCGACGTCCGTGATGCGCACCCCGTCTCCTCCCATCAGTAGACTGTTGACAACATACTACCAGCCGGGTAGGTTGGCGGGACCGTCGTTCAGCCAGAGGAAGGAGCTCTTGACGGTCCAGGTCCGCCCCCGCTTCATCCGCGACACCACCGAGCTCCCGGACGTGCTCGGCGTCGCGGCGCCGGCCTGAGGCCGTGCTCTGGTCCGATGGTGCGGCGCTCGACGCGCCCCCGATCCCGCCTGATCTCGTCACCCCGGCCCTCATCGTCGACGTCGACCGCGTGCGGGCGAACGTCGCCCGGATGCAGGCCCTCGCCGATGCCGCCGGCATCGCCCTCCGGCCGCACGCCAAGACCCACAAGTCCCTCGACATCGGCCGGATCCAGCGCGCCGCCGGTTCGGTGGGCCTGACGGTCGGGACGATGGGCGAGGCCGAGGTCTTCGCCGGAGCCGGGTTCGACGACCTCTTCTTCGCCTACCCGGTCTGGGCGGTGGGGGACCGGGCGCGGCGGCTGCGCGACCTGCACGAGGCAACCTCGCTTCGCATCGGGCTCGACACGCGTGCTGCCGCAGACGCGCTGGCGACGATCTCCCGACCGGGCCGGCGAGTGCAGGTCGTGATCGAGGTCGACTGCGGCGCGCGCCGCTGCGGGATCCCGCCCGCCGAGGCCGGGTCGCTCGGTGCATACGCCCGCTCGGTCGGCCTGGAGGTCGTCGGCGCGTTCACCTACCCGGGCCACGGCGACGGCTCGATCGACGGCCGCGACGCGGCATCCCGCGACGAGCTCGCCGCGCTCGGCGTCGCGCGAGATGCCCTCCTGGCCGAGGGGATCGAGCCACGGGTCCTCAGCGGCGGCTCCACGCCGACGTCCCGGCTCTCGGCGCGGCCGCCGGTCACGGAGCTGCGCCCCGGCGAGTACGTCTACAACGACCTCGGCAAGCTCCGGCTCGGGGCGTGCGAACCTGGCGACATCGCCCTCGTCGTCGCGACGACCGTGGTGAGCGACGCGGTGCCCGGCCAGGTCATCGTCGACGTCGGCACGAAGGCGCTGGGCCGGGAAGGCTCGCCGGAGCGCGGCTACGGCCGGCCGGCGTCCATCCCCAGCGCGGTGCTCTCGAAGCTGAACGAGTACCACGGCTACCTCGCGATCCCCGAGGGCACGCCCCGACCGGCTGTCGGCGAGGTCCTCGCGATCGTGCCGAACCACGTCTGTCCGGCCGTCAACCTCTTCGACGAGGTGACGGTGCTCGAGGGCGGGCGAGTGACCGGGCGCTGGCCGGTCGACGCCCGCGGCCATCTCAGCTGAGGAGTGCCTGGATGCCCAAGGTCGTGCCGCCCAACGCCGTCTCGCCCGGGGACCCCTACTCGGAGATCGTCGAGGCCGGCGGCCTCGTCTTCGTCGCCGGCCAGATCGGCATCCGCCAGGACCAGCGCGCCGAGGACGTCCCGTTCGAGGACGAGGTCCGGGCGATGTTCGGTCGCGTCGAGGCCGCCCTTGGTCGCGTCGGGCTCGGCCTCGACAGCGTCGTCCGATGCACGGTCTACCTCACCGACTTCGAGACGTTCGGCCGGATGAGCGAGGTCTACCGGAGCGTCTTCCCGACGGACCCGCCGGCGCGCACGACGGTCGGTGTCACGCGCCTCGCCCGCGACTGCCGGATCGAGGTCGAGGCGACGGCCGCTCGCTGACGAGGAGCGGGCGGGCCTCGCGTGATACGATCCTGGAAGACTGTTGACATCTTACAGTTGGCATTTGGGAGGGATCACCGTGGCAGCAGGCGAAGCGGCTCGAGCCGCCGAAGTCGAGCTCACATCGAGCAGGCCCGGCGTGGGCCTTCGGGTCTTCTTCAAGACCGAGACGATCAAGCTCCAGGAAGTCTTCTTCGACGCGGGAGAGGTCGCGGCCGGACACGCGCACAAGGAAGACCAGGCCGGCTACATCGTCTCGGGCCGGTTCGAGTTCACGCTGGACGGCACGCCGCACGAGCTCGGGGCGGGCGACGCGTACCTCATCCCGGGGGGCGTCTCACATGGGGTCAAGGGCCTCGAGACCGGCTCCTATGTCCTGTTCAGTGCCCTGAGCACGGGCCAGCAGGAAGCGCCGGCCGGCGATCACGGCCACAGCCACGACAACGGCCACGGCCATGATCACGGCGGCCACTCGCACGGCTAGGCGAGGGGCCGAGGCCCCCGCGAGGGGCGTTCCCGGCTAGCCAGGGGCGTCCCGGCTATCCGGTGACGTTCTTGCGGTAGGCGAGCTTCGCGAGGACGAGCCCGTCCTTGAACTCGAAGAAGTCCGCCCCTTCGACGGACCCTTCGTTTCCGTCCTTGTCCACGTAGTCCGAGGTCCAGCGGGCGAACGCGCGATCGCCGTACAGGTACGTGTGGTGGTAGTCGTGCGTGCTCGACCGGTTGGTCGAGGCCGCGTGCATCGCCTCCAGGCCGGCCTTCACCTCCGCCGGCCCGACGAACCGGTTGCCGTACGGATGGGGACCGTAGGACGCCTCGTAGACGCCTTCAGGGTGCGTCATCGACGCGATGTCATCGACGTTGCTGGTCGACCACGCGTGGAGGTAGCGCTCGAACAGGGCCGCGTTCCCCGTGTCGGTGGTCGGGTCGATCTCGGTGGTCATCGGGCACCTCGCAGGTCGGGGCCGCATGGAATGGCCGGTCGTGGCTGCCCCATCAGGCCACGAGCCGGGGCTTGCGATATGACCCGTCCGTGAAGCGGGCGAATCGGAAGGCGTGCAGGTCGAGCGAGGGCCGCCGGTCGACGATCTGCTCGGCGACAAGCCGCCCGACGATCGGGCCCATGCCGAAGCCATGGCCGCTGAAGCCGGTGGCCACGACGAGGCCGGCTGGCGACCGGAGCTCATCGATCACCGGGATCGCGTCAGGCGTCGTGTCGGTATACCCGGCCCAGGCCCGGTCGACCTCGATGGGAATCGTCGGGAAGATCCTCCGGAAGTTGGCGACCGCGCTCCGGACCTTCTCGGGGTTCGCGGCCGGGGAGAGCACACGGTCATGACGGAGCCGCCAGCCGAGGTCGCGCCGGAGGGCACGGCGGCGGAGGTCCTCGAGCAACGGCCGCCCGACATGGACCCTGATCATCTTCCGGTTCTTCAGGTAGTTGGGCAGGAATGCCCGGAGGTGCGAGAAGGAATCGAGCGTGATGTCGTAGTCGCTCCAGCCGCCGGCTGCGAGGTAGAGGGCTCCGCTGCGGCGCTGCCGGAGCGACACGACCGGGTGGTAGCCGACGCCCATCTCGGTGATCCGCTCCACGGGCTTCGTGCGAGCCACGGAGGTGTGGACGATGCGGACGGGCAGGTCGATACCGACACCGCGAAGCAGTCGGGTCGCCCAGACGCCGGCGGCACAGACGACAACGTCGCTGCGGATCACGCCGCGCTCCGTCTCGACGCCCGTGACGCGGCCACCGTCCACGAGGATTCGGTCGACGGCGCAGTCCTCGACGATGACGACCCCGCGGGCCACGGCCGCCGTCGCGAAGGCACCGGTCGCGAGAGCCGGCTCCGCGTGGCCGTCGGACGGTGTGTACATGGCCCCGAGCCACTCGCCTTCGAGCGCGGGGAGGAGGCGCCGGATCTCCGCCTGGTCGATGATCCGGGTGTCGAGGCCCGCGGCTTCCGCGAGCTTGACCCAGGCCTCGAAGAACTCGATCCGGGTGGGGTCGGTCGCGAGCGCGAGGTTGCCCGCCTGGGTCCACTCGATCGACGAGCCGAGCTCGGCCTCGAGCACTCGCCAGCGGGCATTGGACGCCTGCATGAGCGGCAGCTCATCCTCGTCACGGGCCTGCTGGCGGACCCAGCCCCAGTTGCGGCCCGACTGCTCCCCCCCGACGCGGCCCTTCTCGACGACGACGACCGAGAGGCCGCGAACGGCGAGCTCGTAGGCCGCGGCGGCGCCCATGATCCCGCCGCCGATCACGACGACGTCGGCGCGGCTCGGGATGACCTGGCCCTCGGGGCCGCGCCACGGGACGTCGTCCCAGGGGGGTCTGGCCTCGATGCGGGTCATCTGCGTCTTGCCTCCGTGCGGTGGGTGGAATGACGGCGCCCGGCCTGGGGGGCCGGGCGCCGTCGGTGATCCTTGGCCCGACGGCGGGGGTCGGGGCCGCGGCTGCTAGTCGGAGATCGAGAGCTCCGGTGTCAGGAAGTAGTGCTCCATCGGATGGATCTTGAAGTTCTGGATCTTGTTGCTGATCCCGGCGAGCTCCTGGGGGTTGTAGAGGAACGCGTCGACGGCGTTCTCCTGGAGCATCGCCGCGATGTCGGCGTAGGCCTCGTAGCGGACCGCGGGGTCCTCGTTCGAGACGGCTTCCTCGAGCTGGGCGTCGACCGCCTCGTCGCAGAAGCGCGACAGGTTGTACGTGCCGGCGCAGGTGTAGTCGGCCCGGAGGAAGCCTGCCGGGTCGTTGATGTCGGTGAGGTAGCCGCGCGACAGGACGAACAGGTCGTAGTTGCCGGCCAGGACGTCGGCCTCCATGGCCGCGTAGTCGGCGACCCGGATCTCGGCGACGATCCCGGCGTCCGCGAGCATCCCCTGGATCGCGACCGCGACGTCGGGCAGCTCGGCCCGGGACGGGTACGTCCAGAGTGACAGCGTCAGCTCGCCCTCCTCGAAGCCGGCTTCGGAGAGGAGCGACTTCGCCTTGTCGAGATCCTGGACGATCGGGGTGGCGCCCTCGGGTGCCCAGGCGTTGTTCGCCGAGAAGGGACCGGATGCCGGGGCCACCGCGCCCTCGAGGACCTGGTTGGCGATCGCATCGACGTCGATCGCAGCCTGGATCGCCTGCCGGACCTTGATGTCGTTGGTCGGCGCCCGGCTGTTGTTCATGTAGAGCGAGTTGACGCGGGCCAGCTGGCCGCGCACGACCGTCAGGTCGCCGCTGGACTCGATGAGCGGAATGGTCGGGATCGGGAGCGTGCTCGCGATGTCCGCATCGCCCGTCTGGAGCAGCGTCGCCCGTGTCGCGCCGTCGGGCACGAGCTGGACGTCGACGCCTGCGAGGGCGACGTCACCGCCCCAGTAGTCCTCGTTGCGCGTCAGCGTGAAGCCCTGCGGCAGGTTCTGGGCGGTGATCGCGAACGGCCCGGTTCCGGCCTCGGTCGGATCGATGCCGCTGCTCGTGTAGGCCTTCGCCGCCAGGATGACGGTGTTCGGGCTCGCGACGTAGAGCGGGATGAGCGCATTCGGCGCCGTCGAGGTGACGACGACCGTGCCGTCGCCGGAGGCCTCGACCGATGCGATCGAGGTCGGATTGAACGACCGGGCCGGAGCGTCGACCTCCAGCAAGTGGGTGAGCGATGCAGCAACGGCGTCGGCATCCATGGCCGTGCCGTCGTGGAAGGTGACGCCCTCGCGGAGGGTGAACTCCCACGTCAGATCGCCCGTCCGGGTCCACTCGGTGGCGAGGAACGGCTCGATCTGGCCGTCGAACCCGGTCCGGATGAGCGTCTCGCCGACGCCTGAGGTGGTCAGGACGAACGCATCATCCGTCTCCAGGGCCCAGGCCGCGTCGACGGTCTCGCGAGACGCCCAGGTGATGGTCTTGTCGCTGGGCGCCACGCTGGGTGCCTCAGTCGGCGTGCCCCCGGTGCCGCCCGGCGTGCCGGTCGGGGCCGACGAGGCGGCGCCCTGGCAGGCCGAGACGAGGACTACGGCGACCAGCAGGCCACCGAGCATGGAGTTGCGCCTGTGGAACATCGGCCTGCCTCCTCCAGCAGCCAATCGGCAAGGACGCGCTCGCAGGATCACGGCCACGCGTGCTCCGAAGGCCAGTATTCTGCACGCTGCGTGTCGGCTGTCAACAGTTTGCATTCCGTGAATGTGATTTCGGGCCCCGGGGCCTGCCTTGGCATCGACGTCAGCAGAATACTGTTGACAATTTGACGGGGGCAGCGACAATGGCGGTCCGACCCCCGAGATTTCCCGAATCGGAGCCCCGCATGACCGTCAGCCCGGTCGTCGCGACACCCGCCCGATCCATCGTCGAGCCTGCCGGACGATGATCCGCTTCATCATCCGCCGGACGATCTTCCTCCTGGCCACGGTCTTCGTGGTGTCCGTGCTGGCCTTCGTCATCCCGTACCTCAGCGAGGCCGACCCGGCCCGGATGATCCTTCGAGCGCGGCTGGGCGGCGAGCTGGCCCTCGACCCGGCGACGGTCGAGGCGGTGCGCCGGCAGTACGGCCTCGACCAACCGATCCCCGTCCAGTACCTCCGCTGGGCCGAGGCCGCCGTCACCGGGGACTTCGGCCAGTCGTTCACGAACCGGCAGCCGGTTGGCGGGATCGTGCTCCGGGCGCTCGGCGTCTCGTTCCTCCTGGCCCTCTCGGCGCTCGTGCTCGCGACGATCATCGCGGTGCCCCTCGGGATCCTCGCCGCACTCCGGCCCGGCGGGAAGCGCGACAGCCTGATCATGACGCTCACCCAGGGACTCGTCGCCCTGCCCGAGTACTGGCTGGCGCCGCTCGGGATGCTCGTCTTCGCCCTGTGGCTCGGCTGGCTGCCGGCGGCCGGCTGGACCAGCCCAATGTCGGTCATCCTCCCGGCGAGCGTCCTGGCCCTCCGGCCGCTGGCCTATCTCCTCGGCGTCACGCGCGCCTCGATGATCACGGTCCTCGAGTCGCCATACATCACCGCCGCACGGTCCCGTGGGCTGAGCCAGCTCCTGACCCTCCGCCGGCACGCGCTGAAGAACGCGATGGTCCCGGTGATGACCCTCTTCTCGATCTGGCTCGCCGGCACGCTCGGCGGGTCGGTCGTCATCGAGGTCATCTTCAATATCCCCGGCCTCGGGCGGGTCATGTACGACGCGGTCGTGAACGCCGACATGCCGGTGCTGCAGGCCGGCGTCATCGCGACCGTCGGGCTGGCGATCGTCATCAACACCCTGACCGACATCGGCTACGCCGTCGCGAACCCGGCCATCCTCGTGGGCGAGTCCCGTGGCTGACGCCGGTCGGGTGCTCGCGCCCGCGCTCGCCCCCACGGTCCGGTTGGGGGGCGCGATCCGGCGATTCCATTGGGCCTTCCTCGTCGGCGCCTCGTTCTTCCTGATCGTCTGCCTTCTCCTGATCCTGACGCCCTGGATCGCGCCGTACGACCCCGCCGCCCAGAACCTCCTGAACCGCCTGGCTGCGCCGACGCCGGAGCACCTCTTCGGGACCGATCACCTGGGCCGGGACATCCTGTCGCGGATCCTGCACGGCGGCCGCTTCTCGGTCTCGATCGCGGCAATCGCGGTCCTCATCACCGGGATCTCTGGAACGCTCATCGGCGCCATCAGCGCGCGCGTCGGCGGCCTCCTCGACGACTTCCTCATGCGCGTCGTCGACGCGCTCCTCGCATTCCCCGAGGTGCTCATCGCGCTCTTCCTGGTGTTCATCCTTGGACCCGGCTACGGCACCCTCATCGTCGCCCTCGCCATCGCCGGCTGGACGCCGTTCGCCCGCCTGACCCGGGCCGTCACCCTGGAGATCAACACCCGCGGCTACATCGAGGCGGCCGAGGCCCTCGGCTGCTCGCGCACGTTCATCATCTTCCGGCACGTCCTCCCCAACGCCATCGGGCCCGTCCTGGCCCAGGGCTTCCTCCGGTTCGGGCACCAGCTCATCACCGTGGGCGGGCTGTCGTACCTCGGGCTGGGGGTCCAGCGTCCCCAGTCCGACTGGGGTGCGATGCTCGCGGAGGCCCAGCTCTACATGATCCGGGCGCCGTGGCTCGTGATCTTCCCGGGCTTCGCGATCTTCCTCACGGCCCTGTCCGTCACGCTCGCCGGGCACGGCCTCCGGCAATCGCTCGGCCGTCGCGCGCCGCGCCTCCTCGGTGCCATCCCGTCGAAGGACCGCGAGCCGTGACCACCACGATCCGGCCGATCGACCCGGGCCAGCGCTCGACGCTGGGCACGATCGTGACCGACCAGCTTCGCGACCACGTCATCCACGGCCGGTTCCCGCCGGGCACCGTCCTCGGCGAGGTCGACCTCGCGGCCCGTTTCGGGGTCAGCCGCGGCCCCATCCGCGAAGCCCTCCAGCGACTCGTCCAGGAGGGCCTGCTCCGGCGTGAGCCGAAGCGCGGGATCTCGGTCCCGAAGCTCGATCCGGCCGACCTCCGGGACGTCTACCTGGCGCGGGAGGCGATCGAGACGGCGGCCGTCGGGCGCGCGATCGAGCGCGGCGGCACGAGCCTCGCGACGGCCCTCCGGTCGCTCGTCACCCGCATGGAGGCGGCGGCCGAGAAGGGGGACTGGGCTGCCGTCGCCGATCTCGACATGGCGTTCCATCGCCGCATCGTGGAGGCATCGGGCAGCCCTCGCCTCGGCCGGCTGTATGCGAGCGTCCTCGGCGAGGCCCTCGCGTTCCTGAACATGAACGACCGCCACCGGGGCCGTCCCGGCGTCACGGCCGACCACAGCGATCTCGCCGAGCTCATCGCGGCCGGCGATGCCGCGGCCTCGATCGCGGCGATCCGCCGCCACTACACGACCTCGGTCGATCGGCTCACCCGGCCCGACGGGACGACCGAGGCCGGGAGGCCGGACGGCGACGCGGCCGAGGCAGCCGCTTCGGCGCACCGAACGACCCGCGGACGGCACGTTACGGCGAGGACGGCAACATGACGGTTCCCGGCACCCAGCAGCCCCGGTTCGAGGCCGCCGCTCCCGCGGCGGCGGCGGTGCCGCTCGTCGAGATCCGGAACCTCCGGGTCCAGCTGCCGACACGCGACGGCGTGGTGACGGCGATCGACGGCATGGACATGACGATCGGGCGGGGCGAGATCGTCGCGCTCGTCGGCGAGTCCGGGTCGGGCAAGAGCATGACGGCGCTCTCGATCGCGCGGCTGCTGCCGCCGATGGCCCGGATCGCCAGCGGCGAGGTCCTGCTCGACGGTGTCGACCTCCTGACGCTCCCCGACGCGGAGATGAACCGGGTCCGGGGGGCCCGCATCGCGATGCTCTTCCAGCAGCCGAAGGCGACCCTCGATCCCACGAGCCGCGTCGGCGACCAGGTCGGCGAGGCGCTCCGCTTCCGGCGCGGGGCCACGGCCCGGCTGGCCTGGGAGCGGAGCGTCGAGCTCCTCGGCGACGTCGGGATCCCGGAGCCGCAGCGGCGGGCGCGGGCCTACGCCCACCAGCTCTCCGGCGGGATGGCCCAGCGGGTCATGACGGCGGCGGCGATCAGCGGCGGCCCCGAGCTCCTCATCGCCGACGAGCCGACGACGGCCCTCGACGTCACCGTCCAGGCCCAGATCCTCCGACTCCTGACGGCCATGGTCCGGGAGCACGGGCTGTCGATGCTCCTCATCACCCACGACCTCGGGATCGTCTCGACGGTCGCCGATCGGGTCGTCGTCATGTACGCGGGCAAGGTCGTCGAGCACGGCCCGGTGAGCCAGATCCTCAGCCATCCCAGCCACCCATACACCGAAGCCCTCATGCGCTCGTCGCTCCTCATCCCGAACCAGCACGGTCGCCTCTACGCGATTCCCGGCGGGGCGCCGCGACCCGGGGAGCAGCTCGTCGGCTGCCGGTTCCGGGCGCGCTGCCAGTACGCCGACGCCCTCGGCATCGCCGCGCGCTGCGAGTCGGCCGAGCCGGGCCTCCACGTCTGCGAGTCGGGCCACCTGTGCCGCTGCTGGGCAGTCGAGGAGGGCCTCATCGACGTCCAGCCCACGGATCCCATCCGCCGGCGGGTCACCGAGGAGACGACGTGACGGCCGGCGCCGAGTTGCCGCCTCCTGGCACGCCCCCCGCTCCGGGCATCATCGCGTCCGGGCCGGCCGCCGCCGGCCGTCACCCGAAGGCTGCCGCGGGCCGCCCGTTCGTCGTCATGGAGAACGTGACGAAGCACTTCCCGGTGACCGGGGGGTCCTTCCTCGGGAAGAAGGAGGTCGTCCACGCCATCGACGACGTCAGCCTGACGATCCGCGAGGGCGAGGTCCTCGGACTCGTCGGCGAGACCGGCAGCGGCAAGTCGACCCTCGCCCGGCTGCTCCTCAGGCTGATCCGCGCGGACAGCGGCCGGATCGTCTTCGACGGTCAGGACGTCCTCGCGGCCGATCGCGGCCAGCTCAAGGCCCTCCGGCGCCAGATGCAGATCATCTTCCAGGACCCCTTCTCGGCCCTCGATCCGAGCATGCGGATCGGCCAGAGCATCGAGGCGCCGCTGGCGCAGCACGGGATCGGCGATCGGGCCAGTCGCCGACTGATGATCGACGAGCTGCTCGCGAAGGTCGGACTGGACGCCTCGTTCGCGGTCCGCTACCCGAGCGAGTGCTCGGGCGGCCAGCTGACCCGGGTGGTCATCGCGAGGGCCCTGGCACTCGGCCCGCGCTTCCTGGCCTGCGACGAGCCGACGTCGTCGCTCGACGCGTCGATCCGGGCGCAGATCCTCAACCTCCTCGTCGACCTCCGCGACCAGCTCGGGCTGACGCTCGTGCTGATCTCGCACGACCTGCGGGTGGTCCGCTACATCTCCGACCGGGTGGCCGTGATGTACCTCGGCCGCATCGTCGAGGTCGGCAGCCGCGAGGAGATCTTCGAGCACCCACTCCACCCGTACACGCAGAAGCTCATCGCGGCGTCGCTGCCCGAGCGAGCCGGCGAGGGACACGGGATCCTCCAGGGGGAGCCCCCGAGCCCGATCAACCCTCCGTCAGGCTGCCGCTTCCGGGAGCGATGTCCGCTCGCCGTCGAGGCCTGCAAGCAACTCCCACCGCTCGAGCTCGCCCGTCCCGACCACACCGTCGCCTGCATCCGCTGGCAGGACGCCGCCGCCCAGTGGTGAGCCGACACCACGGGCGGCGCTCATGAGCGCGATCGAGCCGTCAGCGGCCGCGGCCGACGCGGGAGTCGAGGAAGCGCTCCCCGGCCGCGCCGCCCGCGAGGCGGCCGCCCGGGCGGCGACCGCGGACCGCATCGCAGCCGATCGTGCCGCCGCAAGCCGTGCCGCAGCCAGTCGCACCGAGCTCGCCCTCATCGCCACCACTGTCGTCATGTACGCCGGTGGCTGGATCGCCGCCGAGTACGCCCTCCGGACGATCGCACCGATCAGCCTCGCCTCGTACCGCTTCCTCATCGCCGGGGTGATCCTCGTCATCATCGCCCGGCTGACCGGCCGTTCCCTCGGCCTCGACCGGCCGCGGACCGTCGTGGCGCTGGCCTTCTTCGGGATCGCCGTCGGGCACGCCTTCTTCTACTGGGGCCTGCGACTCGCCCCGGCGACCGACGGATCCATCCTGAGCACGGCTCTGGCGCCGGCGATGATGCTCACGCTCGGCGTGGCCGTTCTTCACGAGCGCGTCTCGCGGCGGGGCGTCCTCGGCGCCGTCGTCGGGATCGTCGGGGTCCTGCTCGTCGTCGTCGGCCCCCGGGAGGGCGGCGGGGACCTCGTGCTGCTCGGCGACCTGCTCCTGGCCCTCGGCGCGGCCTCGACCGCCATCTACACCGTCCTCGGCCGGGTGGCGATGACCGAGGGATCGGCGATCGGCGTCGCGGGGAGCTCCACGCTCCTCGCCGGCCTGATGATGCTGCCGCTCGCGCTCCTGACGGAGCCGCCGTTCGCCCCGCAGTCGTGGACGATCGAGACGTGGGCCGCCTTCGGATACCTGACGATCCCATCGGCCGTCTTCGCCGCGTCCGTCTACTACACGCTCGTTCGCCGGTTCGGGGCGGTCCGCGCGACGCTCGTCCAGTACATCGTCCCGGTCGTCGTCTTCGGCCTGAGTGCGTGGCTCTTCGCCGAGGCCCTGACGCCGCTCCGGGTCGCCGGAGTCCTCCTCGCGCTCGTCGGGACGCGCCTCATGCTCACGGACAAGCGAACCGGGATCGTGGCGCCGGCCGAGGCCTGACGGCACGCCGGAGGCGGCCCGAGGCGACGCGCTCGAGCGCCCCGCGTCCGGAGCCCGCCGCGTCCGGAGCCCGCCGCGTCCCGATGTGGCGCGTCCGAGTCCTCCGCGGCCCGGTGCCGGCTGGATCCGCCGAGGCTCCGATGCGCCTTCGGCGCCCCCGCCCGGTCCCATGACGCGCCGAAGCCCGCCCCGGCGGGGCGGGCTTCGGACCTGGAGGAGGAGCGAGGTTCAGGCCGACCCGCGGTGGCCCTCGTAGCCGATCGGTACGAACGGCGGCGGCGCCGGGTCGTGACCCCGGGTCCGCTCGTGGTGATCGTCCCCGACGTGGTCGCAGGGATCGATGTGGACGAGGATCGCGTCGAGCTTCTTCACGTCGTGGTAGGCGGCGTGGCGGATGTCCTCGGCCAGCTTGTGGCCGTCGGCGACGGTGAGCGTGCAGTCGACGACGGCGTGAAGGCTCGCCTCGAGGCGATGGCCGATCCACCGGACGCGGATCGAGCTGACGTCGATGACGCCCGGGACGGCCTTCGCCTGGCGCTCGATCGTGTCGACGAGATCCGGGTCGACGGCATCCATGAGCCGCCCGAAGACGGCGATCACGGCGTCGCGGAGGACGATGAGGATGGCGGCGGTGATGAGGAGGCCCACGATCGGGTCGGCCAGCGGGAAGCCGAGCATGACCCCGAACGCGCCGATCACGACCGCCAGCGAGGTGAAGCCGTCCGTCCGGGCGTGGTAGCCGTCGGCGACGAGCGCCGCAGACCCGATCTCCTTGCCGACGCGGATCCGGTACGACGCCACGGCCTCGTTGCCGAGGAAGCCGAAGAATCCGGCGGCGACCACGAGCCAGGGGTTCGTGAGGGGATGCGGATCGATGAGGCGCTGGATGGACTCCGCGCCGGCAATGAGCGCGGACAGCGCGATCATCAGGACGATGAACAGCCCGGCGAGGTCCTCGGCCCGGCGGTAGCCGTACGTGTAGCGCTTGTTCGCCTGGCGGCGCGCGAGGATGAACGCGATCCAGAGAGGGATCGAGGTCAGCGCGTCCGAGAAGTTGTGGATGGTGTCCGCGAGGAGCGCCACCGAACCCGTGACGAGGACGAGCAGCACCTGGGCGACTGCCGTCGCCATGAGCACGATGAGCGAGACCTTGACGGCCCGGATCCCCCGGGCATTGGCGAGGATCGCATCGTCGACCGAGTCCGCCGAGTCGTGGCTGTGGGGCTTGATCAGCTCGTAGATGAAGCCCCGGATGCCGCTCGGGTGGTCGTGGTCGTGATGGTCGTGGTCGCCGTGGGCGTGGCCCTCGTCGGGGTGGGCATGGTCGACGTGGGCGTGGTCGTGGTCGTCGCCGTGGTCACCGTGCCCGTCGTGGTCGTGCTCGCCCGCATGGGGATGCGCGTGGGCCTCGGCCCCGTGGGGATGGTCCTCGTCGACGTAGCCCGCCGGGTGGGGCGGATGCGGGTGCGGATGATCGTGCTCCGCCTCCGCGTGCGCGCCGGGACCCGCCCCGTGGTCAAGGTCGTGCTCCGCATCGTGGTCATGCGGGTGGGGCTCGTGCCCGCCGCCGGCTGGTCCCGTCACTCGTCTCTCCCTGCGTTCCTGGGCGAAAGATTGAGGCAGACGACCTTCGTGGTCGTCATCTCGCGGACCGCGAAGGGAACCCCTTCGCGACCGAGGCCGGATCCCTTGACGCCGCCGAACGGCATCGAGTCGATCCGGTAATCGGTGCTCTCGTTGACGAGGACGCCCCCGGCGTCCACCTCGTGCACGACCCGCATGGCCGAGCCGAGGTCCCGCGTGAAGACGCAGGCATGGAGCGCCTGCTCGACCTCGTTCGCCACGGCGATCGCCTCGTCCAGCGAATCCACCTCAATGATGCCGACGACGGGTCCGAAGACCTCCTCGCGGGCCAGGCGGCTGGTGCGCGGCAGGCCGTCTACGATCGTCGGCGCGATGCGACGCCCGACCCTGGTGCCGCCCGCCACGACTTGCCCGCCGAGGGCCACCGCCTGGGCGATCGTGGCCATGATCCGGTCCGCCGCGGCGTCCGAGATCACGGGCCCGACGTCGGTGGCCTCGTCGAGCTTCGGGCCCGACACGAGCCGCTTCGTCGCCGCAACGAGCAGCTCGCGGAAGGTCGGCGCGACGGAACGCTCGACGATGACGCGCTGGACGTGGAGGCAGTTCTGGCCGGCTGCCCAGAACCCTCCGGACGCGATCGCGTCTGCCGCAGCGGCCAGGTCGGCGTCGGCGAGGACGATGGCCGGGGAGTTGGCACCGAGCTCGAGGCCGAGCTTCTTGCGGCCGGCGAGGCGGACGACCCGGTCCCCGACCTCGGGTCCGCCGGTGAAGGAGACCATCGCCACGCGGGGATCGGAGACGAGGCGGTCGCCGATCTCCGCGCCACGGCCGGCCACGACCTGGAGGATCGACGGCGGGAGCCCGGCGTCGGCAAAGGCCTCCGCAAGGCGGATGGCGCTGAGCGGCGTTGCGCTGTGGGGCTTGACGATGACCGCGTTGCCCGCGGCGATCGCCGGTCCGACCTTGTGGGCGACGAGGTTCAGCGGGTCGTTGAACGGGGTGATCGCGACGACGACGCCGATCGGCTCGCGGATCCAGTAGCCGACCTTGCCCTCGCTGCCGGCCCGCTGGTCGAAGGGGATCGTCTCCCCGACGACACGCCGGGCCTCCTCGGCCGAGAGGCGGAGCGTCTCGGCCGCCCGCGCCGCCTCGGCCCGGGCCTCGCGGATCGTCTTGATCCCCTCCCGCGCGATCGTCGTCGCGAAGGCTTCGCGGCGCGCGTCGAGGAGGCTTGCGGTGACCCCGAGGATCTCGATCCGGCGATGGACCGGCAGCCGGCGCGACGTCCGGGCTCCGTCGACGGCACGGGCGAGCGCCGCCTCGACGTCGGTGGCCGACGCGGCCGGGACCGTCCCGACGAGGCTGCCGTCGTCCGGGTCGAGGACGTCGATCACGGCCGCAGGCGCGGTCGCGACGGCGGGGACGAGCACGATCTCAACGCTCCTGCTGCCTACACGGGTCGGTGCCCCGCTAGTATGATGATTGTCAACAGTTTACGCAAGGGATGGGAGGGAGCGTGAGCCGGGCGTGATCCTCGCGCGGTACTACCCATCCCTGGCGCCCGGCACGTACCGGCGGCTGTGGACGGGCGTCGTGCCATACCACTTTGCCTTCCAGATCGGCATCGTGGCGACCGGGTCGGCCGCGGTGACGCTGTCGACCTCGGCCCTCGAAGTGGGCCTGATGCTCGGGGCATGGGGCGTGCCGATCCTCTTCCTCCCGCCGTTCGGCGGCGTCGCGGCCGATCGATACCCGCGGCGCAGGACCCTGCTCGCGGCGCAGCTGGCGCTGGGAACGGGGGCGCTCGCCATCGGCGCTCTCGCGCTGGCTGGCGCCCTCGGGATCTGGCACCTGATCGCGCTCGGGCTCCTCCAGGGGACGGTCTACGCGTTCTTCGCCCCGGCCCGGACCGCCTACACGGCCAGTGCCGTGCCCACGCCGCTCGTCCCCAACGCGGTCTCGGCCTACAGCCTCAGCGAGCACATCGCCGCGGTGATCGGGCCGGCCCTCGGCGGCCTGCTCGTGGCCATGGCTGGGATCGGGTTCCGCTGGGCCTTCGTGATCGTGGCGATCCTCCACGCCGGGATCTGGGTGGTCTTTCGAGGCCTGCCGGAGCAGGCCGTCGCGCAGATCGATGGACGAGGTCGCGTCTTCGATCGCATCCGGGAGGGCATGCGGTATGCCCGGGGGCTGCCGTCGCTCCGCGTCGTCATTGCCGTCTCGGCCGTCGCGATGCTCCTCGGGATGCCGTTCCGCCAGCTGATGCCGGTCTTCGCCGATCGCGTCCACGATGCCGGTCCGGCAGGGCTCGGGACGCTGCTCGCGGCGGCGGGCGTCGGGGCCATCCTCGGCTCGATCGCGGTCTCGCAGGTGCGGGGCGATGACAACATCCGCCGGCTTCCCGGTGTCCTCGGGGCGGGCTTCGGGCTCGGCGCCCTGGCGTTCGCCCTCGCGCCGTCGTTCGGGTTCGCGGTGGCGCTTGCAGCGGTCGCGGGTGCGGCCGCCGCCGCCTTCACGACGACGAACTCCGCGATCGTGGCCTCCGTCCCGGACCCGGCCTACTACGGGCGGGCTGCGAGCCTCTACCAGCTGACATTCGCCCTCGGGCCGCTCGGAGCGATCCCGGTGGCCGCGCTGGCCGATCGGATCGGGGCACCGGAGGCCGTGGCCGCCGGCGGGCTGCTCCTCGCCATCACCGCGCCGCTCCTGGCGCGACAGCTCGGACAGGAACGGAGGATCTCGCGTTGAGCACATCGAACGGCATCACGATCCGACCGGCGACGAGCGCCGACCTCCCCGCGGCGGGGCTGCTCATGCAGCGGACCGTGGAGGAAGACTTCGGCACGACGTACGACCCCGGCTACCACACGGACATCGCGGACCTGGCGGGCTTCTACCTCGAACCGCCGCGCCACACCCTGTTCGTCGCGGTCGACGACGCGATCGGCGAGATCGTCGGGACGGGCGGAATCCGGGTCGGCCGGCTGCGGGGTGGGCCGGAGCACCTCGTCCGTCGGTACGCCGGTGACGACACCGCCCAGCTCGTCCGGATCTACGTTCGCCGGGACCATCGGCGGCGGGGGATCGCCCGGGCCATCGTCCAGGCTTGTCTCGGCTTCGCCGTGGACGACGGCGGCTACGCGATCTTCGCCCTCCACACCTTCCCGCACTCACCGGGCGCGCTCGCGTTCTGGCAGTCGATGGCGACGCAGGTCGGGGAGCAGCCGCACACGGACATCCCGCCCGAGATCTTCTTCGAGTTCGATCCGGCCGTCGCGCGGCAGATCGCGGCCGGGGCGTGGCCGGCGCGCTCGGCCTGAGCCTGACTGGCCGCCAAGCCCTGAAGGCGGGGCCGGGCTACCGGGAGATCGAGCCCGACGGCGCCGTGTCGGTCCGGTCGACCCACCGCCCACCGCCGTCGAATCGGCTGTGGTGGAAGGGGCTGAGGTCGACGTCGCTCGTGCCCGTCGTGATGAGCTGCGCGAGCGCTCGCCCGATCGCCGGGGCCGTCTTGAAGCAGGTGCCGCTGTCACCGACGAGCCCGAGGAGACCCTCGTAGCCGTCGAACGGTCCGATGATCGGCCGGCTGTCGGCGGAACGCATGACGAGGCCTGTCCAGCCGCCACGGCCCACGGCGTGCCGCATGACCGGATACCGCCGCGCCAGCTGCTCGCGACAGTGCTCGACGTACTGCTGGTCGATCGTCTCGTCGAGGTGCTCCGGGTCCTCGACCTCGCGCCGCACGCCGCGCTCCGCCCCGAGGAGGGTGTGCTCGCCGAAGATCGGGCGCAGCCAGAGGGCGTAGCGGTGATCGATCGCGACCGGGTGGCGACGGTCGCGGTCGTGGGGCCAGCGGAAGATCGCGATCCGCGAGGTGGCCGGGATCATCGGCAGGTCGAAGCCGAGCGGCCGCAGGAGGCCGTGGGCCCAGCCACCAGGAGCGATGATGACGCGGTCGGTCGCGATGTCGCCGGCCGTGGTCTCGACCCCCGTCACCCGCCCGGCCTCGTGGCGGACGGCGGTGACCGTCGTCCCGAGCCGGATCTCCACGCCCTCGCGGAGGAGGACCGTGGCGAACGCGTTGCAGGCCTCCATCCCGTCGACGGCACCCGCCGTCGGCTCGTAGCCGACCACCGCGCCGTCGTCGATGCTGGCCGATGAATCGATCTCGCGGAGCTCGTCGGCATCGATGACCCGGGCGTCGATGCCGAAGGTGCGCTGGATGGCCAGGTTCGCCTCGAGGTCCGCCCGGGCATCGGGTTCCGCGAACACGAGGTAGCCGTGCTCCTGGAAGCGACAGTCGACACCGACACGCTCCCCGAAGCTCCGGAAGAACTGCAGGCCCTCGACGGCCAGCCGCGTCTCGTGCTCGTTCGCGTAATAGGTCCGGATGATGGCGCCGGACTTCCCCGACGCCCCGGCCCCGATATGCCGCCGCTCGACGATCACGATGTCTCGAACGCCCTGCTGGACCAGGTTCCAAGCGGTGGACAGGCCGACGATCCCGGCCCCGACGACGACGACCTCAGGCACGGGCGAGGGTCGCGTCGAAGATGACCGGGAAGGACGTGAACGAGTAGCGCTCGCTCCGGTCGTCCAGGGTTGGCGATCGATCTGGGTCGCGCCGCACGCCGCGGCGTGCGGTTTCCTGGACCATCAGCGCCACCTGGCCGTACAGGTGGTCCTCGCGGGGCCGAAAGTCGCTCGGGACCGGGAGCCCGGCGGCCGACGACCGGCCCGGGCAGAGGTGCGGGCCGAATCCGAAGGACAGACCCCAGCGGGGTACGCCCTCGTCGAGCTTGCGGTCCGGGTTGAATTCGTTCGCATCCGGACCGAAGAGCTCCTCGCTGCGGTTCGCCGTCCGGACGTCGAGCACGATCATCGTGTCGGCCGGAACGGAGACACCGCCGATCTCGATGTCGGCCTCGGCGCGCCGCTTCATGCGCTCGGTCACGGGCCGGAGCCGCAGGGTCTCGTGGATGCACCGGGCGACATACAGCCGATCGTCGACGACGCGGCGGCGCTCAGCCTCGTCTGCCTCCATCCGCGGGAGGAGGTAGTCGAGGGTATGCAGGAGGGTCTGCGAGCTCGTGTGCGTACCGCCCTGGAGGTAGGTCGCCACCTCCCGCACGATCCGGCCGTCGTCCTCGAGCTGCAGCGCCGGGTCGTCGCGGTGGACCAGCAGTGTCGTGAGGACGTCCTGATGGGCGATCGACTCGAGCGTCCCGGCCCGCCGATGGGCCTCGATCGCCTCGAGCCGGCGAACCCAGGCAGGCCGCACGAAGTCCCGCTCGAACTCCTCGAGCGCGTCACGAACCTTCCTCCGCGCCGCCTCGGGATCCTTCATCTCGAGGAGCCCCGGACCGAGGCCGTTGGAGATGACGTCGACGATCGCGATGACCTGCCGGAGCCGGCCGACATCATGGTGATCGACATCGAAGCCCGCCCGCTTCGCGGCGAGGACGGCGGCGATCAGTGGCGCGACCGAGGCCAGGTCGACCTGACCCGCCGGCGCATGGCGGTCGAGCATCTCCGTCAACAGGGTCGGGAACAGGACGCGCTCGTACTCGCGGAGGCGCTCGGCCCGGAACTGCGTGTTCTCGACGCGCCGGCGCGCACGCTGGAGCTCGCCATGCGCCGTGCTCACGGTGCCGTCGCCGGTGTTGCCCTCCGCGTAGGACCGCCTGTCGAAGCGGCGCGAGATCTGGGGGTGCGCCAGGGCGTCGCGGATGTCCTCGTACTTCGAGAAGACGACCTGTGGGGACGCCATCGTCATGACGTCGAGGGTCATGAGCCCGCCCTCGTCGCGCCGAGAGTGTCGGGCCACGCCCTCGTCAGGAGCAGGATCGCCTCGACCGGGCACGCTGCCGCCGCCTCGCGCAGGAGGGCAGGGTCCGTCGCCGCGGCGCCCGGAAGGACCTCCGAGATGAAGTCGCGGTCACTGACTCGGAAGGCCAGCGGGGCGAGCCGCGCACAGTCGCCCGTGCCGATGCACAG
>DASUMJ010000143.1:0-4771 GCA_036277775.1 Candidatus Limnocylindrales bacterium | reverse complement strand
GAGGTAGCCCGGTGGCGGGATGACGCAGCCGGCCGTCGCCATTACCGGTTCGAGGATCACGCACGATACGAGCTCGGGGTCGCTGCCCAGGACAGCCTGCTCGATCGTCGTCGCGCACGCCAGCTCGCAGCCTGGGTACGTGAGCCCGAGCTCGCAGCGGAAGCAGTACGGCGGCATCGCGCTCGTGTATCCAGCTGCCGGAGCGACGGGATCGGCGGCACGGCGGAAGGCCCCGAAACCCGGGCTCCAGCCGGTCGCCGAGAGAGCCCCGATCGTCGAGCCGTGATACGCGCGGCGAAGTGACACGACCTTATAGCGTCGGCCCTCGCCGTTGGCCTCGTGGAACTGGCGCGCGAGCTTGATCGCGGCCTCGACCGCCTCCGAGCCGCTGCTGCAGAAGAACGAGGCGGAGAGATCGCCCGGGGCCAGCTCGGCGAGCTTCCGCGCCAGCTCGATCGTGACGGCGCTCGTCGTGGCGAACGGGCTCGTGTAGTTGAGGCGCTGCGCCTGCCGGGCCATGGCGACGGCGATCTCGCGCCGGCCGTACCCGGCCAGGACCGCGAAGACGCCGCCCGACAGGGCGTCGAGGAACTCGCGGCCGTCGGCGTCGATGAGTCTGGCGCCCTCGCCCCGGTCGAGGACCCACGGTCCGCCGGCCCTCAGCCACTGCTTCGGCGTCGCGTGGAAGATGATCTTCTCGACCGCGTCCCGCCTGAGCTCCTCCAGAGCCTTGCCGTCCACGGACATCGCCTCGCTGGGACGCCCACTGGCCTCCTCGTTCCGGCGCCAGCAGCGTCGTACGGCAGCCACCACGCGGGCAAGAGCCATTCGGCGTCACATGGGCGTCAACCCGGCTCTGCTGCGCGTCGCCGGCCGACCCTGATCGGGGCTGCGACCGGTCGCGGCACACCGCCTCTCCCCACGGCAGAACGAAAGGGCTGCCCGCGAACGACCCGAATGGGGCATGCGCCGCGCGGGTGCCCGGCATAGGCTCGCCCGAACGCGCTCGGTACCAAGCGCAGGAGGTCCCCGATGCCCGGACGATGGCGCGCCCCGCACCCATCCGACGAGATCCGCGTCGTCATGGTCGAGTCCCGAGCGCTCATGGGCATCGGGATCCGCGAGGTCCTCGATCAGGCTCCCGGCATCGAGGTCGTCGCGCACGTTCGCTCCCCGATGGATGCCCTCCCGATCGTGAGCGAGTCCGCACCGGACGTGATCCTCGTCGACGTCCCGCCGGTGGAGACCGCGGCGAGCGACGTCGCGCGGCGGCTGCTCGCCGAGACGCCGGGATCCGCGCTCGTGGTCCTGGGTGGCGAGGACGACGACGCGAGCATCGTCGGGGCGGTCGAAATGGGTGCGACGGGGCACGTCCCGGAGGTCGCCCGGCCACACGAGCTCGTGGCGACGATCCGTGCCGCGGCCGACGGCGACCATCCCCTCCGCCTCGAGCTGGCGGCCCGGCCCGATCTGGTCGAGCGGATCGTCGCGGATGCCCGCGACCTGATGTTCGGCGACCGGCTGCCCACGGGCCCGCTCAGCTCGCGCGAGCTCGAGGTCCTGCGGCTCGTCGCCGACGGACTGCGAAACCGGGCGATCGCGGAACGAATCGGGATCAGCGAGCAGACGATCAAGAACCACCTGACCTCGATCCTGCACAAGATGGGTGTCCCGAACCGCACGACCGCGGTCCTCTACGCGGTCCGCCACGGCTGGCTCGAGCTCGACGAGCCCGTCGCCGAGTCGAGCGCGGCCGGCAAGCCGTAGGTCCGGCCGTCCGGCCGGGGCGAGCGCCATACGGCGATCCGCCGCGATCCGACCGCCCCGTTTGCACGTAGGAGTCGCATCGTCGGCTCACGAGCGGCCGCGTGGCGTCCGGTGCCAGCCGCGACGCAGAGCGCTCGAGGCGCATGCGGCGGTGCGCGGGGGCCCGACCGAGGATGGAGGGCAACGATGCGACGGGCGTTCTCGGCTGCGGTGCTGACCGCAATGGCACTGCTGGCGTTCGCGGCGCCGGCCTCGGCGACGGTCCACGAGATCACCGGGATGTTCTGCGCCGGCGAGCACGGCAACCACACCCCGGCTGGCCTCTCGGGCGGTTCGAACGCCGACAACTTCGCTCGGCCGCTTGCCGCGACGGGCTTCATCGAGTCGGTCGAGCCGTACGCGGGCGATGGGACGAACGGGCCCGGCGTGCTCATCAGCTTCGACTTCGACCATCCGGCCTCGAAGCTCGCGCCCCATCCGGTCCTCGACACGTTCTTCGTGGGCGAAGGCACCTACATCTCGGCGTTCGTCTTCGACGCCGACCATGGGTTCACGAACTGCGTCGAGCTGAGAAGCTGACCTGACTCCCGGGCCGGGCCTGATGCGTGCTCCTCCCCGGGCATCCCCCGCGTCGATCAGCGAACGCGTCGGTTCCGGGAGGCGCTCCGCCTGGCCCGCGAGCTCCGCCTCCCGCTCGACCAGATCTTCATCGCCATCGACATGGCCTACGTCGATGCCGAGCGCGAGGTGCCGGCCCCGGGCTGAGGTGTGCCGGGGTCCGGGCCGCCGGACCTAGCCCGCGTCGAGGGTCGTGTCGGACCCGTCCGCACCGATCTGGGGCCGCGACCGCACCCTGCCGCTGCTCGCGCCGCGCCGATCGCGCGACTTCGCGAGGGCCGCGACGAGCGGGTCTTCGATCCGCGGGGGGACGCCGCGCGGACTCGGCCCGCTCCGTGGGGTCGGCCCGCCCGGCGGCGTGGGCCCGCCGCGCCGGTTCGACGCGCCCGGGAGTCCCGCGGATCCGGCCGCCGCGGCCGGTGCCGGGGGTGCAGCCATCGCACCGCTGACGTCGGGCTCGTCGTCGCGCGGCCGGCGACGACCGGCGATCCACCAGGCACCCGTGATGATGATGACGCCGGCGAGCGCTGCGGCGAGGAATGCCGCGGTGGGCGGCTGGCTCCGGCTGATCGAGGTCGCGCCGTCGGGGCTGCCGCCGACCCCGCCCTCGCCGCCGATCGGACCCGCAGCGGCGCCGTCGTCGGTCGCCGGCGGCGTAGCGGGCGCGCCGGCGGCGGGCGATGCCGCGGCCCCGGCGCCCGCCCCGGAGCCTGCGCCTGATCCGCTTCCGGACCCCGAGCCGGTCCCGCCCGATCCGGACGACCCGCCACCACCGGCTCCCGGCGCGGTCGTGGGCGCAGCGCCGCCCCCCGACGTGGGCTCCGGGGCCGGGCTCACGACCGTGCCGGACGGGTCCGGCGGTGCCGAGCCCTGGGTGGATCCGGCGGTCGGTGCCGGGGTCGGCGCGAGCGTCGGCGCGGGGGTCGATGCCGGCGTCGGCTTCGGCTTGCCCGGCTTCGCGGTCGGCGTCGCCGCGGGGTCCGGCGTGCCGGGCGTGGGCTTCGCGGCCGCGACCCCACCGGCCGCGGACAGGCTGGCCGCCGCGACGAGCGCGGCGATGAGCAGCCCGCGCCTGATGCGGCCGCGCCGCGACGCGGTCGTCATCCCGCAGCCGCCATGCGACGGCGCCGTGCGTGGAGAGCGTCGTGGATCGCTCCGTGGTCCGCATCCGCCGCGTCCGGGTCGGCTGCGGCGGAGGCCGCGGCGGTCGGTCGCCGGCTGCGGCGGCGGACCGCGGCGTCGTGGCCGTCGGCCGGCTCGTCGGCGGGGTCGTGGCGGCCATCGGGGTCGTGGCCGCCCGGACCTCCGTGCGGGTGGTCGTGCAGGTGATCGTGCGGGTGGTCGTGCCCGTGGTCGGCGGATGGTTCCCACGGCATCCCGCCTTCGAAGAGCGTGACGAACTGCTCGACGATCTCCGGGTCGAACTGCAGCCCGGCGTGACGGCGGAGCTCGTCGATCGCCCGCTCGTGCGAGATCGCGGCCCGATAGGGTCGGCCACTGACCATCGCCTCGTAGGCGTCCGCGACGGCCACGATCCGGGCCCCGATCGGGATCTGGTGGCCGGTGAGGCCGTGCGGGTAGCCGCGCCCGTCGTACCACTCGTGGTGGTGGAGGACGATCGTCGCCGCGTCGCGCAGCGCACCGGCCTGCTCGAGGACGACGTGGCCGATCTTCGGGTGCTCGGTGACGACCCGCCACTCGGCCTCGTCGAGGTCGCTCGGCTTGGCGAGGATGGCGTCGGGGATCGCGAGCTTGCCCAGGTCGTGAAGGAGGCTCGCGGTCCGGATGCGCTCGATCTCGGCGGCCGGGAGCCCCAGGCTCTCGGCGACGGCCGCGGCCGACTCGGCGATCATCGTGGAGGGCCCACCGGCCCAGCCGGGACGCGTCGAGAGGACCGTCGCCAGGGCATCGGTGGCCGCGTCGAGCGCCGCCCGCCCGACGTCCATCGCGTGCTCGCGCGCCTCGGGTGCGATCGACGCGCGCCCAATTCGGCGGTCGTCCTCGACCTCGTGGAAGACGTAGACCTGGTCGCGCCCGAGCGACTTCGCGGAGTAGAGCGCGGCGTCCGCGTCGCGGACGAGGTCGTCGAGCCGGAGATGGGCGCCGAGGCCCCCGGCGACGCCGGCGCTCAGGGTGGCGCTGACCACGGAGCCGTCGGCGAGGACCACCTCCTCGCGCCCGACGAGGCGTCGGACCTTCTCGGTGATCGAGGCCGCGACGTCGACGTCGGTCTCCGGCAGGACGCTCATGAACTCCTCGCCGCCGTAACGCCCGACGATGTCGACCCGTCGGACGCTCGCCTCGATCGCCTGGGCGATCCGGTGGAGGACGAGGTCGCCGGCCGAGTGGCCGTACGTGTCGTTCAGCCGCTTGAAGTGGTCGATGT
>DASUMJ010000142.1:0-12484 GCA_036277775.1 Candidatus Limnocylindrales bacterium | reverse complement strand
ATCCCGGGGACCCGGCCGTGGAGGCGCTGTCCGCCGAGGTCGCGGCGATCGCCGAGCGGCTCCGCGAGGAGGCCCACGTGGAGGCCTCGATCGCGCGACGCCGCCGGCCGCGTCGGCCGACGCCGCCGAACTGAGCCCCGTACCGGGACGGCCCGCGCTCAGCTCCCCGAGCGGACGAGCCGCCACATGGCCCGCATGCCCGGGCGCTGCCCGTAGAGCAGGACGCCTGCGGCGTAGATCCTCGCGGCGAACCAGACCGCGCCGATGATGAACACGACGAGGAGGGCGATCGAAACGATGATCTCCATCGGCGTGGCGACATCGGTCGTGATCCGGCCCAGCATCATGAACGGGCTCACGAACGGCACGAGCGCGAGGACCGTCATCCATCCGGCCCGGATGTCGAGCAGGCCCATCGCCGCGTAGACGCCGACCATGTAGCCGACGGTCGAGACGAGGGTCATCGGCATGACCGCCGTGTTGACATCCTCCTGGCGGCTGACGAGCGAGCCCGCGGCCGCGTAGAGCGAGGAGTAGAGCAGGAACCCCAGGACGCCGTAGACGCCCACGAATAGAAGGAGCCCCAGGGTCAGGCCCTCGGGCAGCGTGATCGACGACCCGTCCGAGCCGAGGAGCAGGTCCGCGATCGGGTCCTGGACGAGGAGCGCGGTCGCGCCCACGACGACGATCGCCGCGTACTGGGTGAAGGCGACGGCACCGACGCCGACGACCTTGCCGGCCATGAGCTGGAACGGGCTCGCGGCGTTGAGGACGACCTCCATGACCCGCGAGGACTTCTCCTCGACGACGCTCATCGCGATCCAGGTCCCGTACATGATGATGATCAGGAAGATGAGGATCGTCATCCCGAAGGCCAGCATGTCCTGGCCGATCATCGTCACCGTGTCCTGGGCGGGATCGGTGCGCTCCGGATCCGTCCATGCCACCGCGAACTCCGCCGGCACGAAGAGCGTGCCCTGGGTCGCCGGGTCGATCCCGAGGCGGTCGAGCCGGTCCGAGACGGCGATCGCGTTCGCGACCTGCTGGACGAGCTGGGACGTCCGCCCGAGCGAGTTGCCGTCCGTGTAGAGGGTGAACGACAGGTCGCCGTCGGTGGCCCGGTCGATGTCGAGGATCGCCCCGTACTCACCGGCCCGCGCCGCCACGCGGGCGGCGGTGAGGTCGTCGACCTCGGTCACCACGTAATCAGGCTTGCCGTCGCCCGACTGGCCGCCGGACGCGGTCGCGTTCAGGAGCGTGCTGAGCGTCAGGACCGGGTTGGACGGCAGGTCCGTGGCGGTCAGGTGGACGCCGATCCGCTCGCCGTCCGAGCGGTCGATGACCCGGATGATCACCGGCAGGAGCGCGATCGCGATGACCCCGACGAGCAGCAGGACCGTCCCGAAGACGAAGCTGCGCGTGCGGACCCGGACGGTGAACTCGCGGCGCGCGACGTTGATGATGTTGCCGAGGTTCGTCATCGTCCCGACTCCGTGGCCGCAAGGGTCTGTTCTTCCCGATCCACGGCGCCGACTCGTTCGACGAAGACCTCCTCGAGCGACGGGTCGCCGACCTCGAAGCGAAGGACCTCGCCGCGCGCGATCGCCGCGCGGAGGACCGCCTGTGGATCGGCTCCCGCCTCCACCCGGAGCTCGGTGAAGTCACGCCCCGGCCGGGTGACGCTGACGTTCGGCAGCCCGGCCAGCCAGCTGGCGTCGCCGTCGCCGGCCGTCGCGACCCGGACGACCTGGTGCCCGGTCGAGCGTTTCACCTCGCGGGTCGTCCCCGACGTGACGATCCGGCCGTGGTCGATGATCGCGACCGAGTCGCAGAGCTCCTCGGCCTGCTCCAGCTGGTGGGTGCTGAAGACGATCGTCTTGCCGCGGTCGCGGGCCTCGACGAAGGCCGACTTCAGGAGGGCGACGTTCACCGGATCGAGGCCCACGAACGGCTCGTCCATGAGGATGACGTCCGGGTCGTGGAGGATCGTGGCGATGTACTGGACCTTCTGCTGGTTGCCCTTGGAGAGGGTCTCGGCCTTGCGGTTCGCGTAGTCCGCGATCCGGAACCGGGCGAGCCAGTCGAGCGCGTCCGTCCGTGCCTTCGCCCGGGAGACCCCGTAGAGCGACGCGTAGTAGACGAGCTGCTCCAGGACCGGCATCCGGAGGTAGAGGCCCCGCTCTTCGGGCATGTAGCCCCAGGTCCGGCGCGGCCACGTGCGGGCATCGCGGTCGTTCCAGGTCACCGTGCCGGCGTCCGGGCGGAGGAACCCCAGGACGATCCGCATCGTGGTCGTCTTCCCGGCGCCGTTCGCGCCGAGGAACCCGAAGACCTCGCCCGGCCGGATCGCCAGGCTGACCCCGTCGAGCGCCTGGACCTCCCCGAACCGTTTTCGCAACCCCTCGATCCGAAGCATCGATCCACCCCGTCTGCCGGTGACCCACCCGTCGCCGAGGATGCCCAAGGGCTCTGAGGAAAGAGTAGGGCCCTCCGTCACATTCGCCATCCCATGGTCGGGCCGTGTCGGGCCAATCGGCCCTCGCTCGGCGGGCGGCCGGTCCTCGATGCTGGGCCCCTGCGAGACCTGCAGAGGTGACCGGATGCCCACCCAGACCAGCTTCACGTTCGAGATCCGACTGACCGGGCCGATCCACGAGGTCCGCCCGGCCGTCGAGGCGGCCCTGCGGGCCGAGGGCTTCGGCGTGCTCACCGAGATCGACGTCCAGGCGACGCTCAAGGCGAAGCTCGGGCTCGATCGAGGGCCGTTCGTCATCCTCGGCGCCTGCAACCCGCCGCTCGCGAACCGGGCCCTCGATGCCGACCCGCGGATCGGCGCGCTGCTCCCCTGCAACGTCGTGCTGCGGGCGGAGGGCGGCGACACGATCGTCGAGGCGATGGACCCGCTGGCCGTGCTCGGGATCGTGGACGCCCCGGGCGTCCGGTCGGTGGCCGAGGAGGCCCGGACCCGACTGGAACGAGCGATCGCATCCCTGGAGGAGCCGCACTGATGGCACGCAAGACCGCCTCCGTCACCCTCGAGGGCGAGGGCCTCCGCCTCACCGGCCGGACCGGGAGCGGCCACGCACTCGTCCTCGACACGAGCGAGGGCGACACGGGGATGCGCCCCGCCGAGCTGGTTCCGCTCGCCCTCGCCGGCTGCACCGCGATGGACGTCGCCTCGATCCTCCGCAAGAAGCGCCAGGACATCCGGCGCTACGAGGTCCAGGCGACCGGCATCCAGGAGGACGAGCACCCGAACGCGTTCACGCGGATCGAGGTCCTCCACGTGGTGGAGGGGCGCGGCGTGGAGGTCGAGGCTGTCCGTCGCGCCATCGAGCTGTCGGCGACGAAGTACTGCTCGGTCGGCGCGACGCTTTCGAGCGGGCGCGTGGCGATCCATCACGCGTACGTCGTCCGCGACCTGGACGCCGACGCGGAAGCCGCCGGCGAGGTCCTCGTGCTGGGGCCGTGGGCCACGGTGGCCGAGGCCCCCGAGGCCGCGACGCCGGCGCTCGTCATCGCGGGCTGACGGGCGTCCGGCACGGGCGACCGCGGAACCTCCGCCCGCCGGGCGGCCCGAAAGCCCGTGCGATCGTGACTTCCGGCTCGCGCCCCTGCCCCGGGAGCAGGCCTATACCTCGACTCTGAGATCACGCGGCGATCGCCCGCCGGATCGCGAGCCGGCGAGGAACCAAGGAGCACGACGATGACGCACACCCTCCCCCAGGTGGGACATGAGCACCACGAGCGGATCATCCAGGCGGTCGACACGCTGCCGGGCCTCGGAGACCGGGTCCTCACCGCGGCCCCGGCCGAGGTCCATCGCGACCTGGACGCGATGGCCGACTTCCTGACCACGACGCTCCTTCCGCACGTCGACGCCGCTGAGGCGGCGCTCTACCCGGAGCTCGAGCGGATGTTCCAGAACCGCCACTCGATGTCGCCGATGCGCGCCGAGCACCGCGAGATCAAGCGGCTCGTCGGGGAGTTCGTCAAGCTGGCCGGCCGCGTCGACGCCAGCCACTCCGGCGTGGGCGTGGCGTTCGCGCTCCGGCGGGTGATCTTCCGGCTCTACGCCCTGCTGGAGATCCACCTGGCCGAGGAGGAGGCCTACCTCCGGATCGTCGACCATGGGGTCGGGGCCGACGTGGCCGACCTGCTCGCCGCCGCGATCGATCACCCGGGCGCCGCCGCAGGCTGACGAGCCGGGCGGGACCGACGGCGGGGCTGGTCGGGGCGGTGGGATTCGAACCCACGATCTCGTGCTCCCAAAGCACGTGCGTTACCAGGCTACGCCACACCCCGAGGCCGCCCGATCATACGACCAACGCGCGGGGCGGCCGGGTCGCGCCGTCGAGCGGGTCGGGAACTCGCGCGGCGGGTCGCGGCGTCTAGGGCGCTGACGCCGGGCGGACAGGCAGGCAGAGCGGTCCACCCGGCGTCTCCACGCCCGCCGGCGCCAACCCGGACCCGGCGATTCCGACGCCACCGGACGGCCCCGAACCACACCGCACCGCACCGGACCGCATGCGCCGGGCGGGGACTGCGCTGCTAGACTCCCCCCGGACGGTAGTGCCCGACCGACCGCACGGAACCGCACGAGGGAGCTCGAACGAACGTGCACGCCAGGCGGGCGCGACCGACAGGCCGTGAGGCCCACCCGGTCCGTCACCCCGTACGAGCCGCGAGCGGCACGCCGCGGCGTCGGGCATCACGGGCGGCCGGGCAGCGCCGTGGTCGCATCCCCGACGACCTTCGCCGCGCCGCCGCCGCCCTGGCGTCGGCGACCGTCCCGGGCCTCGGCCAGCTCCTGAACGGACGGCGCCGCCTCGCCCGCTGGTTCGCGGTCCCCGCGCTCCTGCTCCTCACCGTCGTGGTCGTCGTGGTCGCCACCCGGTCGCCGGCACGCCTGTTCGCCGCGATCGTGTCGCCGACGGCGATGGCAGCGCTCCTGGCCCTCAACGTCGTCCTCCTCGGCTGGCGGCTCGCCGCGGTCGCGCACGCGTTCTTCGACCGTCGCTACCCGGCTCGCTCGGGCCGGGCCGGCGCGGCGGGCCTCGTGCTCGCCCTCGCCGCGGTCGTCGTGCCGCACGGCCTGGCGAATGCCTGGGGCACGTCGGCACAGGCGACGTTCGCGCACGTGTTCGGGGGCGATCGGGATGCCGGCCCCGGGCAGCTCGTCGCGGCCAGCCGACCGGAGCCGGGTCCGGACGACCGGTTGACGATCCTCCTCGTGGGGATCGACGCGGCGGCTCCGGGGGCCACGCCGATGACCGACGCGATGGTCGTCGTCTCCGTCGACCCGGTCGGTGCGTCCGTCACGGTCCTGTCGCTGCCGCCGGACCTTGCGCGCGTCCCGCTCGCCGACGGCAACGTCTTCGGGCCAAAGCTGAGCTCGCTCATGGCCTACGCGGATCGCCATCCCGAGGACTTCCCCGAGGGCGGGCTGCGGGCCCTCCAGGGCGCGGTCGGGGCGCTCCTCGGGATCGAGGTCCACTACGGCGCCCGGCTCGACTACCGGGGGTTCGTCGAGCTCGTCGATGCGCTCGGCGGCCTCGATGTCGACGTCGCGCGAGGCTTCCAGGCCCCGTCGTACGACGGGCTCGGGATCAACCCGGACGGTTTGCCGGGCTGGGCCGTCGCGGCCGGCCCGAACCACTTCGACGGCTGGGAAGCGCTCGCCTATGCCCGGGTCCGGCTCGCCCCGGGCGAGGACGAGGTCACGCGCGCGGGGCGCCAGCAGGCGATCCTCCTCGCGCTGCGCGACCGGCTCGGGACCGAGGGAAGCCTGCTCTGGAGCCTGCCCGGACTCGTGACCGCCTTCGGCGACCTCGTCACGACGAACCTGCCGACCGCCCGGCTCCCCGACCTCGCCGCGATCGTCGAGGAGATGGATCCCGACGCCGTGGTCGGTGCGGTCCTGCAGGCCCCGCTCGTCGTGGCCGGCGGCAGCGACCCCGTTGCCGGCACGACCCTGGTTCCGGACCACGCGGCGATCCTCGCGGTGGCGAAGATGCTCTTCCCGGAGCCGGGGGTCGCGCCGCAGCCCTGGCCCGCGCCGCGCCCGACCGGCCCCGGCTAGAAGCCCAGGTCCCGGAGCAGCGGCACCATTCGCCGCGCCGCCCGGGCGCGGTGGGAGATCGCATGCTTCTCGGCCGCCGAGTAGAGGCCGAGCGTCCGCCCGCCGGGCGCCTCGCCCGCCGGCTCGAAGATCGGGTCGTAACCGAAGCCGCCGCTCCCCCGCGGCGCGGCGGCGATCCGGCCGCGACAGGTGCCGCGGCGGAGGTGCATCGGCTGGCCGCCCCGCGGGCCCCGCTCGCCAGGCAGGGCCAGCGCGAGGACGCAGACGTACCTCGCGCCGCGACGTGGCGGCGGCAGGTCGTCGAGCGCGGCGAGGAGCTTCGCGTTGTTCGCCGCGTCGGTCGCGTCCGGGCCGGCATAGCGGCGGGTCAGGACGCCCGGGCCGCCGCCGAGCGCGTCGACCTCGATGCCGGAGTCGTCGGCCAGCGAGGGCAGGCCGGTGGCCTCGGCCGCGAAACGGGCCTTGATCCGGGCGTTCGCGGCGAACGTCGCACCGTCCTCGACCGGCTCGCCCTCGATCCCGAGGTCGTCGAGCGAGACGAGCGCCGCGCGCTCGAGGTGGAGCAGCTCCCCGAGCTCGCGGAGCTTGTGCTCCGACCGGGTCGCGATGACGAGCCGCGGTCGGGCCCCGCGGGCAGGGGCCACCTAGCGGCGGACGGTCGCGAGCGCGGCGCCCTGGGCCTCGAACAGGCGGGCCAGGCCGACGTTCGCGAGATCGAGGAGGTCGTCGACGCGCTGGCGGTCGAACGGCCGGCCCTCGGCCGTGCCCTGGAGCTCGACGTACGTGCCGGCGTCCGTGCCGACGACGTTGAAGTCGACCTCGGCCCGGGAGTCCTCGCCGTAGTCGAGGTCGAGCATCGCGACCCCCTCGACGAGCCCCACCGAGACGGCTGCGACCTTGCCGACGATGAGCCGCTCCATGCCGTACGTCATGAGCGCCGCGGCGAGCGCGACGTAGCCGCCCGTGATCGAGGCGCAGCGGGTCCCGCCGTCCGCCTGGAGGACGTCGCAGTCGACCGTCACGGTCCGCTCGCCCAGACGCCCGAGGTCGACGACGCCGCGCAGGGAGCGGCCGATGAGCCGCTGGATCTCGTGCGTCCGGCCGCCGAGCCGGCCCTTCACCGACTCCCGCTCCGATCGCTCCGCGGTGGCCCGCGGCAGCATCGCGTACTCGGCCGTGACCCAGCCGGTCCCCTTGCCCCGGAGGTGCGGCGGCACCCGGTCGGCGATCGTGGCCGCGCAGAGGACCTCCGTGTCGCCGACGCGGATCCGGCACGAGCCCTCGGCCCACTTCAGGACGCCGAGGGTCATCGTCGTCGGGCGGAGATCGGTCGGGCCGCGGCCGTCGGCCCGGACCGACGGCGGTCGATTCCCGATGCTCATGTCGCTCGCTCCTCGGCGGTTGCCCGCTCTTCAGCCTTCGCGGCGTCCCACAGTTCGTCGAGGGTAGCGAAGTCGAGGTCGCGGATCGCGACCCCGCGTTCCGCGACCATCCGCTCGACCCGCCGGAACCGGTTCCGGAACTTGTCGTTCGCGGCCCGGAGGGCCGGCTCGCTCTCGATCCCGAGCTTCCGCCCGACGTTCACGACCACGAGGAGGAGGTCGCCGAACTCCTCGCGCCGTTCCGCCGCGGTCTCGGCCCGCGCCAGCTCGCCGAGCTCCTCGGCGACCTTCTCGAGGACGCCGCCGACGTTCGGCCAGTCGTACCCGAGGGCCGCCGCCCGCTCCTGCATCTCGTGGCTCGCCGCGAGCGCCGGCATCGACCGGCTGATCCCGTCGAGCGCGCCCTTCGTCGCGAGCCCACCGTCGCCGTCGGCGGCCGCCTCGGCCGCCGCACCGGCCCGCTCCACGGCCTTGATCCGCTCCCACTGCCGGAGCACGTCGCCCGCGGTCTCGGCGACGGCGTCGCCGAAGACGTGGGGGTGGCGGCGGACGATCTTCCGCGCGATCGAGGCCTGGACGTCGGCCAGGTCGAAGATCCCGGCCTCCGCGCCGAGCTGGGCGTGGAGCACGACCTGGAGGAGGAGGTCGCCGAGCTCCTCGGCGAGGGCCGGGGTCGGGCCGCGCTCGAGCGCGTCGTAGACCTCGTAGGACTCCTCGAGGAGGTGCTTCCGAAGGGACTCGTGGGTCTGCTCGCGGTCCCATGGGCAGCCGTCGGGGCGGCGGAGCCGGTCGGCGATGTAGGGCATCGACCACGGCCCCGCCGACGCCAGCTCCGGCGCGACCGGCGGGAGGTAGAGCGGCGCGCCGAGGTCGGCCGGCGAGAGCGAGCCGACGGTCGTGTCGCCGGCCTCGAACCGACCGGCCGGGTGGTCGTCGGGATAGAGCCGCCGGAGGACCGCGAGCGGCTCCCGGCCGTCCGGCCCGTGCCGCCCGGGAAGCGGCGGTGGGCCGCCGCCGGCGTCGTGGTCGTCGGCCGGCTCGGTTCGGGCGATCACGCCCCCGAGCAAGGCCAGCGGGGCGACGAGGACCGGTCGCGACGGCTCGATCGGCGTCGCGACGATGCGCTCCGCCGCGACGACCTGGAGACCGGCCGCGACGTCGAACGCCCAGCGGCGGCGGGCTTCGCCGACGAGCCGGTCCAGCACGTCGTAGTCCCCGCTACTCGGTGGCCGAGGCCGCCGAGCCGCTCTTGGTGATGTCGGCCGCGGCCTTCTTCTCCGCGTACCAGTTCGAGAAGCCGGTGCTCTCGAAGATCTCGATCTGCTCATCGGTGGCCTCGCGCTCCTCCTCGGCGAGCACCTTGAACAGGTAGGCGCCGTCATCCGGGATCGCGACGACCTCGGTGATCTCGCCGATCTCGGCCCCGAAGATCGGATCCTCGAGGGCCTCGCCGAGCTGGCCGACGGCAACCCAGCCGATGTCGCCGCCGTCCTCGGCCTCCTCGCCCTCGCCCTGGTCCGTGGCGAGCTGGGCGAAGTCCGCGCCGTCGAGGGCCTGCTGGCGGATCGTCTCGAGCCAGGCCTTCTCGCCCTCGCCGTACGGCCGCATGAACTGGACGACGTGCCAGCCGAAGGCGCTTCGGAACGGCTCGAGCAGGTCGCCCGGCTCCAGGCCCTCGGCGAAGATCGCGTCCGCGAACGCGTCGTCGATCGCGCTCAGCTCGTTGTAGTACGGCAGCTTCCCGCCCGTCGACGCCGCCGAGCCCTCGTCCGACTCTCGCCGGGCCATCGCGTCGAACTTCGTGATGTCGGCCTTCAGCTCGTCGTACGCCGCCCGGGCCTCCGCCTCGGCCGCCGCCCAGGCGGGATCGTTCTCGTCGAGGTCGTCGGCCCCGCCCGGGTCGTCCTTCGGCGAGAAGAGGATGTGGCGGACCTTGACGCCGTCCGGCATCGGGGTCGCGGAGACCGGGACGCGGATCTGGAGGACGTGCCGCTGGAGCGACGGCGCCGACAGGTCGGCGACGACCTTCTCGTCGAGCTTGATCCGGATCAGGTCCGCTCGGACCGCCTCGCGGTAGTCCGCGAGCTCGATCTCCTTGTCGAGGATCCGGGCCGTGAACGTGTCGTCGATCGTCGTCGGCGCGATCTCCGTCACCCGGCCGATCCGGAAGATCCCGTCCTCGCCCTCGATGACGTCCGTCGGCTCGCCCTGGGTGGCGGCGAAGAGCGCCGTCATGAACGGCTCGTCGAAGCCGCTTTCGAGCGGCAGCCAGCCGAGGTCGCCGTTCTGGGCGGCCGATGCCGCGGTCGAAACCGTCTTCGCGACGTCCTCCCACGACTTCCCGCCGCGAAGCTCCGCGAGCGCCGCTTCGGCCTTCTCCCGCGCGGCCGACTTCTCCGCCGCGCCGGGCTCGCCGGTCTCCTCGTCGTCCTCGGGCTCCACCTCGATGACCCAGCCGTGCCGCTCCTCGTCGGTCGTGGCCTCCTCGATGAGCTGGGCGTCGATGTCGGCCTCGCTGACCGAGAGGCCCTCCTCGTCGGCGAGCCTCCGCTGGATCGTGGCGTCGATGAGCCGCTCGAGGGTCAGGACGCCGAGGCTGCTGCGACGCTGCTCGAGGAACTGGATCTGGCTCGTGGCGGTGGCATCGGTGATCCGGCCGGCCGTGAGGAGCGTCTGGATCCGGCTCTCGGTGTAGTCGATCCGGAATGACTCGATCGCGAGGCGAGTCCGGAGCTCGTCCTTCGTGATCGTCGTCCCGTCGACGGTCGCCGCAGCGCCGAAGTGATCGTCGTACCACGACCACGCGGTATAGCCGACGAGCAGGAGCAGGGAGACGACGATGGCGGCCACGAAGCCGGCGTTCAGGAGGAAGGTGCGCCGATCGCCGGAGTTCCAGCCGGAGCGGCCGGATCCACGGACGACGGGCTTGGCACGGAAGGTCATGCGGCGATGGTTCCCTGATGCTGGTGGGGCACGCGGGCGGACGCCGGCGCGCGGACGGGCCGGTATCGTACCGGAGCGAACGCTTTGCGTTCGCTTTCAGGGTTCGCTGACGCGAACCCTGCGCTCCGGAGTCGGGAATCGCAGCCGGAGCGACCGCTGTCGCGGTCGCTTTGCGGGTTCGCTGGCGCGAACCCTGCGCTCGGGGATCTGATCCGCGGGCGTGTCGGGGCCGGTCAGCGGTCGCGGGCGAAGCGGTCCAGGAGGTCGAGGTAGGCGGCCGCGTCGCGTTCCCAGCTCATCTCGCCGACCGCGGCTGCGGCCAGCCGGACTGCCGCCTCGCGCGCGGCAGGGTCGTCGACGAGCTCCAGGATTCGGGCGGCGAGATCGTCCGCGTCGCCCGGCGCGTACGTGGCGATGCTCCCCGGCGGGAAGGTTGCCTCGACGAGCGGGAGCCGCGACGCGACAGCGGGCCGGTGCATCGCCGCGTACTCGAGGATCTTCGTCGAGAGGCTCGAGTCGGTGAACGGGTCGCGGCGGGTCGGCGCGAGGCCGATGTCGGCGCGGGCGACCGCTGCCGGGACGTCCTCGAGCGGGATCCGGCCGTGGAACGTGACGCGATCCGCGATCCCGAGCTCCGCGGCCAGGGCCTCGAGCGAGGGCCGCGAGTCACCGCGGCCGAAGAGGTCGAGGTGGACCGCGAGGCCCGGACGCAGGACCGCCAGCCGCGCAACGGCGCGGATCGCGACATCGAGCTCGTACGTGGGCGTGAGCGCCCCGGCATAGACGAGCCGCAGCGTGCCGTCGCCGAGGAACGGCCGGGCGGCATGGGCCGCGGCGTCGAACCGGGCGAGCGACGGCGTGTTCCGGACGACGCTGACCCGGTCCGGCGCGACGCCGAGCGAGACGAGCCGGTCCCGGAGCGCGTCGTTCACGGTGATCGCGTGGGATGCGGCCGCGATCGACGCGCGCTCCGCGACCCGGAGCACCCAATGGACGACCGGATTCGACGCCCGCGGGAAGCGGCTCCGGAAGAAGCCGGGCATCGACTCGTGGAGGTCGAGGATGACCGGCACCCCGACGAGCCGGAGCGGGAACGCCGCGAAGACGAGCCAGTCCGGGAGCGTCGCCACCTGGACGAGCGCGTACCGGCGCCGGGGATGCGCGCGGACGAGGGCGAGCGCAACCCGGACGAAGAATGCGAGGTACTCCGCGAGGTACGTCACGAGCCCCGCGCCCTGGTGGCGCTGGACGTCGAGGCGATCGACGCGCACCCCGCCGACCATCCCCTCGGGACCGTCGCCGGGCCGGCGGAGGGCGATGACGTCGACCGGCCGGCCGGCGGCGAGGATCGCCTCCGCCTGGCGGCGGACGCGGGGATCCTCCTCGAAGTACGAGTGCGTGACGAGGACGACCGGGCGGGGACGCCGGGCGGACGGGCTCACCGGGCTCGGCGGCGGCGCAGCGCCTCCGTCGCGCGGGCGCGCCAGCGACGGAGGAAGAGCCGCAGCGGCATCGGGAGCCGATCCTTCACGGTCCGGTCGTCGGGCACGGCGACCGGCAGGCCGAGCCGGCGCCGGTAGTCGAGCTCGCGGTGTCGCGCCTCGGCGAGGAGCCGCTCGACCTGCTCGACGCGGCGGGCCGGTGCGAGGGAGACCCAGTCGGGGAAGGCCTGCCGCGCGACCGGGCGCGACGGTGCCTCGTAGGCGGCGAGGAGCTTCGCCGCCGCGACCGGCGCGTCGTGGACCGCGGCGACGTGCGCCCGGCCCCGCGCCGCGAGGTCCCGGCGCAGCCCGACGTCGCCGATGAGCGCCCGCAACCGATCCACGACCGTCTCCGGGTCCAGCGAGTAGACCGGGGCACCCGGGAACGCCGCCGCACTCGGGCCCTGGATGTTCGCGACGGCGACCCGCGACGACGCCATGGCCTCGATCGAGACGAGCTCGTAGTCGCCGGTGATGAGGTTGTCGACGACGACGTCGGCCGCCCGGATCGCGGCCTTCGCCTCGTCGTGCGGCACGCCCTCGAGGAGCCGGAACTCGAACCCGACGCCCTCGGCGCGGAGGCGCTCGATCGCCGG
>DASUMJ010000141.1:0-7132 GCA_036277775.1 Candidatus Limnocylindrales bacterium | reverse complement strand
CGCCTCCCTGGTCGTGTGGGACAACGGTCTGGTCGTCGGCAACCCGGGCCACGAAGGCTTCCGCGCTGTCGAGCTGACGGCACTGGAGGCCGAGGACCTGCGCCAGACGTTGTTGGCAGCGGATCTGACAACGTTCAGCCTACCCAACGAGGCCTCTACAGCCGACCAGGTCTTCTGCCGCGACTGCGCAGTCAGCATCATTCGAACCGATGTCAGCGGCGACACGGTTGAGGTGGCCGTTTGGGGCTTGGACCCCGAGATGTGGCCAGGCTTCCAGACGATGCCCGCAAATATCGTGAGAGTCGGGGCCTTGATCGAAGAACTCTTGGCCGCCGTCCGCTCGGATGCCGCAGCGCCTTGGACTGGGAAGGTGCCGACCTTGCCGATCTCGGGCTACCCGGTCGGAGGGTAAGGCGAAGCAGATAGACGCCCGAGCGCATAGCCGAACGCGGCGTGCCTCCGGATCTGGTGACATTCGCGTACGCCAAGCGACAAACGCGTTGCTATGCCGTTGCCTGCTGTCTACCTTTCGCCCGTCGTCGACGATCGCGTCCAGCTGAAGGAGACTTCCTGTGCCGCTCGTGAATCTCACCGACCTGGTTGTGATCGGTCCCGGCAGTGAATGGTTCTGGACAGCGGTGAGCGGGATCGTCGTGGCCGTCACGTTCCTTGCCATCTATCGCCAGCTGCGCATGCAGCGAGCCGCCCACGGGTTCGCACAGATGCAGGAGCTCGAGGATCGGATGAGCACCGCGCACATGCTCCAGCTCAAGCTGCGCTTGGCGCTGGCGCTGAAGCGGGGGGACGATCCCGACACCGACGTGCTCGTCGGTGGGATGGCGGCCTTCTTCGAGAACGTCGGGTTCCTGCACCGGCAGCGTTACCTCTCGACCGACGCGCTGGCCAACACGCATAACGCCCCCATCGTCGATGCCGTGCGCTGGTGGACCCTCCTGGAGCCGAGCGTCAAGCGAGCGCAGGCCGAATACGGACCCGGCGAGTTCGCCGACTTCGAACGCCTCGCAGCGGTGGGCCGGCGCTGGATGGCAGAGCATGGCGTGCCGGAGTTCGCGACCGATCCTGCCTCCATCGCGGGGCGCCTTGACTGGCTCATCGATGGCCTTGCCCGCAGGCTGCGCATCGACCAGGAGATCGCGAGCGGTGCCATCCCGGTCCTCGCAGAGGCCAGCTGATCCGCACCATCGGTGACCCACCGAGCCCCGCGTGCCGTTTCGAGGCACGTGTGACATGCCCGACGCCGACTGACGACGGCGTTGCCCGCCGATGTGACCCTGAGGAGATGCGGGTGCCTCTGATCAACCGTTGGGCCTTCGGCTCTCGGCTCGCCTGGATGGACGATGAGCTGCGTTTCGCGACGCCGCACGTCCCCGCCTCCGCCCGGCCGGCTCACGATCCCCGGACGCGGATTGGTGGCCACCCGAACCGACCACGATTGCGACTGCCGCTTGTCGTGACCGGGCTTTGTGTCGCCATCATGGCTGCGGCCTGCGACCTCGGCCTCCCCGGGCAGATCAGCCACAAGGCAACCCTCACCGTTCTCAATCGCACGACTGCGGAGGTCATCGTCGAAAGCGGGACGGAGTTCCGGATCATCGTCCCGGCGTGCGGGGAAGTCACCGAGCACGGATTCCCGGTCAACTGGTGGACGCTGACGTCGCCCGGTCGTGACACGTTTACGGGCGGGGGCGGCACGTCGGCGACGCACTCCTACCTGCTCGTCACCTCGTTCCCTAGTCAGCAAGACGACCGGCCGGACCCACTTCCGAGGTGCGAAGGTCTCCTCCAGCCTTCGAGCCGCCTCTGTCCGGACGCAACGCTGCCCTCGGAGGAGCCTCGGTCATCGGAGGACGCCACCGCGCCACCGCGATCGTGCTGACGCGGAACGCGCGCCTACGGACGCGGTCCCGAGTGACATTCGCGTACACCAAGCGATGACGACGTCTCGTCGCGGCGACGGTCGCGGTCCCCGTCCGCTATCGTCGGAGCGTGGACCCGAGAGTCGAGCCGGTGGTCGTCGAAGTTCAGGTTCCGGCGGGAATGCTCGGGCCCAACCCGATCAGCTTTGAGGTCCGCTGCTTTGTCGTCGCCGACTCGAGCGGCGTCGTCCTGGTCGACAGCGCTACGCCCAACAGCACTGACGCAATCGGAATGGCTCTCGACCGCGTCGGTGCGTCCTGGCCGGACGTCTCCGATATCGTGCTCACGCACCGCCACATTGACCACACGGGCGGACTCGCCGAGTCCGTCAGGCTCGCCTCCCGAGCGAAGGTCTGGGCCGGGGCCTTGGACGCTCCCGAGATTGCATTCGACGGCCGTGGAGGGGTGCAGCCACTCTTCGAGGGCGATCACGTGGCCGGCCTGAGGGTCTTCCACACACCCGGGCACACCCCAGGACACATCGGCCTCCTTCACGAGGCTGCCTCGATCCTCTTCGTCGGCGACCTGATTGGCAGTCGGGATGGCGCGCTCGACTTCGGGCCTTCGGCATTCACCGCTGATGCTGACTTGTCTCGGCAGTCACTCCGGCGCATGGTCGACCTTGGACCACGCCGCATCGTGTTCTCCCACGGCGAGGAGATATCCGACCCGAACACGGTCATTCGGGACATCCTGGATCCTGAGGGCACATCCCCGTGGGCGGGACGAGGCTCGAGCCCTAGCGGGTGAGGCCGGCGAAGACGTCCGTCTCGGGGTTCGGCGCCTCGACGCGGGACTCGCGGAGGACGTAGGCCTCGCGCGCCCAGAACTCGCGCCAGGCGTCGGGGCCGAAACGAAGGAACGGGCTGTCCGGGCTCATCTGCGTCCGATGCTTCCAGATCGCGGCCCACTTGCGGTCCAGGACGTCCGAGACGTCGACCCAGGTCGTGACGGCCTCGTCGGGGACGAGCATCCGTGCCATCCGCTCGCGCCAGGCCTCGAGCTCCTCGGGCGTCGCGTCGTCGGGCTCGGACCACCAGCTCTTCTCGCCGAGCGCCTCCATCCGGTCGCGCATCGCGTGCCGCACCGATGCCGGGATCGCCTGCTCGTAGAGCTTGGCCGGCGACCACGGGGCGAGGCCGCCGTCCGCCTCCGTCGGGCCGGTCCCGCCGTGCTCGGGGGCGAGCTGCTCGGGGTACCAGCCGGGATCCCCCGCTCGCGCGAACGCCCGGACGGCGACGTCGTGGGTCCGGATGTGGTCGGGGTGGCCGTAGCCGCCGTACTCGTTGTACGTCGTCATGACGTCCGGCCGATGTTGCCGGACGAGCCACGTCAGGCGGCGCGAGGCATCGTCGACGTCGGCCTGCCAGAAGCAGCGCGGGTCGCGGTTGCCGGGCGTCCCCATCATCCCCGAGTCGCGGTACCCGAGGTTCTCCCACTCGGTGACGCCGAGGTCGGCCAGCGCCGCCTCCAGCTCGCCGGCCCGGATCTCGCCAAGCCGCCGGTGGTTCTCGACCGTGTCCAGCTCCGGGACGACGATCTCGCCGAGCTCGCCGCGGGTGCACGTGACGAGCACGACCCGGCGGCCGTCGCGAGCCGCCCTGGCCATGAGGCCGCCGGTCCCGATCGTCTCGTCGTCGGGGTGGGCGTGGACGGTCATGAGGGTCAGGGGACGCGGATCGGTCATCGCGGAATCCTACGGCGGAATGGCCCTTCGAGCCTCGGCCGTCATCGATGCGTCACCAACCGGATCGCATACTCCTCGTCAACCCAGACACGCCCGGGGGATCGATGACCGGCAGATCCGTCCTCGCTCGCCGCACCACTCAGGCCACCCTCGCGCTCGCACTGGCCGCGGTCCTGGCCGCCTGTGCAGAGGGCTTCGGCGGGCCCGCGGGCGCTTCGCCCACGGGAGCCGCCCCGACGGATGCGCCGGTCGCGACGCCCGCCGAGTCGATGCCGGGCGGCTCGATGCCCGGGTCCACGCCGGGCTCGACGCCCGATGCGAGCGCCGCCTCGCCGTCCCCGGCCGGGGCCATCCTGACGCAGGACTGGGCCACGGCCGCCCTGACCGACGTCCGCAACGGCGAGACGTTCCGGATCGCGGATCTCGTGGCGAGCGGCCGCGTCGTCTTCATCGAGACGATGGCGATCTGGTGCACGAACTGCCGGGCGCAGCAGCGCGACGTCGTCACGGCGCTGGCCGAGCTCGATCCCGACCGGGTGACCTGGATCGGCGTGGACGTCGAGGCATCCGAGAGCGCCGAGGCGCTCGCCGAGTACAGCCGGACCCTCGGCTTCGACTGGCCGTTCGTCGTTGCGTCCACCGACCTCGCCCGGGCCCTCGCCGGGGAGTTCGGCGACCGGGTCCTCTCGCCGCCGTCGACCCCCATCATCGTCATCGGGACCGACGGCACCGTCACGATGACGGAGTTCGGCCACAAGAGCGTCGATCGGATCGTGGAGCTCGCCGCGGCTCACGGCGCCTGAGCGCCAGGCCCGCGGCCACCCCACCCGATGCTCGACCCGCTCGTCGTGTTCCTCGGCGGCCTGGGTCCCGTGGGCCTCGGCCTCGCCAGCGCCGCGTCGCCCTGCCTCCTGCCGCTGTACCCGGGGTTCGTCGCCTACCTCGCCGCCAACAGCCAGTCGCTCGAGGGGCGGCGCGGGACGGGCCTCCTGGGCCTCATCGTCCTCGCCGGCGTCCTCACGACGATGGTCATCGTGGCGATCGTCCTCGTCGCCGTGGCGGTCCCGACGAGCCGCCTCCTCGCCGTCGCCACGCCCCTGATCGATGGCCTCCTCATCGTCCTCGGCATCCTCCTGCTGGCCGGGAGGAACCCGTTCGAGCGCCTGCCGGGGGCCACGGTCCCGAACGTCTCGAATCCATACCGCCGGGCGTATCTCTACGGCCTCTTCCTGGGCCCGATCGCGATCCCGTGCGCCGGCCCGTTCCTCGTCTCGCTGCTCGGAATCAGCCTCGGCGTCGCCGACGCGGCCGGCAAGGTCGGCACCTTCCTGCTCTTCGGGCTCGGGTTCGGGATGCCGCTCGTCGCGCTGTCGCTCCTCACCGGCGTGCGGGCACAGGCCGTCGTCCGGTGGATCGTCCGGCGGCATCGGGCGATCGAGGTCGTCGCGGGTGCCCTCCTCATCGTGGTGGCCGTGGTCGACCTCGCGGACAAGTGGGAGTCGATCCGGCTGACCCTCGGCCTGGGTTGAGCCGCGACCCGGACGCGCGTCCCGGTGCGCGCGGTACTTCCGGCGGGCAGACGCCCGCCCACAGCGCCATCGATGCTCCGCGCATGGATGTCGCCCCGAGAACGGCATTGCGCCTCGTGCTGCGCCAACCCGACGGAACGATCGTGGTGGCCGGACCCGACGCCGGACCCGACGCCGGACCCGACTCCGGCCCCCCGGAGGTCGAGTTCGTGGCGTTCGCTGCGCATGGGCGGCTGTCCGGCCGGATCCGGCTCGACGGCGCCCGCCTCACCGACATGCTGAACGCCCACGAGGCGTTCGAGCTGGAATCAGTCCTCGCGACACGGCTGCCCGAGGGCCACTCCCGGGTCCTCCGCCGGGTGGCCCTGCGGCGGGACGAGCTCTACCTCGTCCACGCCGGCGGTCCGCGGGGCGATCGGGCCAGGCGGACGCGAACGGTGGCCCGGGCGGTCACCGTCAAGGCCGGCCCGTACCTCGTCACCGGCGACGTCCACACGGCGCCGGGGCTCGACCCGCTCCTCCACTTCCGGCGCCGTCTGCCGATGGTGCCGCTCACCGAGGCCGTCGTGCAGTACTCGAATTCCCGCGGGCTGACGGAGGAGGCGGTCGACACCGTCGTCGTGAACCGCGACCTCGCCGACTGGGTCCGCCGATCCGAGGTCGTCGGGGTCGTCGCCCCGCAGCGCCCGATCCGCGGGGTGAGCTCGACCGGCTAGCGGCGACCCTCCGGGCGACGACCCGCGGCCGTACCATCGCCGCCGTGACGCCCGAGATGAATCCGGGACCGCTTGACGGCATCCGCGTCGTCGACTGCTCCACCGTCCTGGCGGGGCCGTACTGCACGATGCTCCTCGGCGACCTCGGGGCGGACGTCGTCAAGGTGGAGCCGCCCGACGGCGACGCGACCCGCGGCTGGGGGCCGCCGTGGGTCGGGGATGCCACCGCCGGCACCCGGACGGCCGCGTACTACCTGGCGGTGAACCGCAACAAGCGGAGCATCGCCCTCGATCTGCGCCGGGACGGCGACCGCGAGGTCCTCCGGCGACTCCTCGCCCGGGGCGACGTCCTCGTCGAGAACTTCCGCGCCGGGAGCTTCGAGCGGCTCGGGTTCTCCGAGGCCGCGCTCGCCGAGCTCAGTCCGGGCCTGGTGCACCTCGCGATCGGCGGGTACGGGACCGGCGGGCCGGACGCTGCGAAGCCGGGCTACGACTTCGTGATCCAGGCGATCGGCGGGCTGATGTCGATCACGGGCGGGCCCGACGGCCCGCCGACGAAGGTCGGGGTGGCGATCAGCGACGTCGTGGCCGGGCTGTTCGGAGCCGTGTCTGTCCTCGCCGGTCTGCTGGCGCGGGAGCGGCGCACGGGGCGGGTGGCGCGCGGCGACCCCCGCGAGGTCGATCGCGCCGGCGGCGGCCAGCGGATCGATGTCTCGCTCCTCCAGAGCACGCTCGCCGTGCTCGTCAACCAGGCCCAGAACGCGTTCGTCTCGGGGAGTTCGCCGGGCCGGCTCGGCAACGCCCACCCGAACATCGTCCCGTACCGGACCTTCGCGACCGCCGACGGCGAGATCGCGGTCGCCGTCGGGAGCGAGCGCCAGTGGCCGCGATTCTGCGCCGCGCTCGGCCTCGCGCACCTCGGGGCCGATCCGCGGTTCGCGACGAACGGCGACCGTGTCGAGCGCCGCGACGAGCTGGAGCCGCTGCTCGCGGCGCGATTCGGGACGGCGACCTCGGCCGACTGGCTGGCCCGCCTCGACGCGGCCGACGTGCCCGCCGGGCCGGTCCTCGGCATCCTGGAGGCGTTCGCGACCCCGCAGGCCGAGGCCGTCCGTGCCCGTGAGGCCGTGCCGCACCCGGTGCTCGGCGCGGTGGACCAGGTGCGGAGCCCGTTCGACTTCACCGCCACGCCGGCGACCATCCGGACGCCGCCGCCGCTCCTGGGCGAGCACGCGTCGGAGATCCTCACGGAGCTGGGCTAC
>DASUMJ010000140.1:0-12315 GCA_036277775.1 Candidatus Limnocylindrales bacterium | reverse complement strand
CCGACGACCTCCTCGATCCACTCGAGGACGTCGGCGCGATCGGTCCGGTAGTAGTAGCCGACGCCGCGGCAGCCGGCGTTGAGGATGCCCCACGACGAGACGGCCACCACGGTGTTGCTGTCGGCCGGCCAGAAGACCGGGCCGCCCGAATCGCCGTTGCAGGTGCCGCCCTGGTCGTTGCCGTTGCCCTCGGCCACGAGGGTGTAGCCGTCGGCGTTGGCGCTCTGCAGGTTCGTGAACTTCATGTCGGCCTGGAGCCGGATCCGGAACGAGATCGTGTAGGACGACGGCGCCGCGCCCGCGATCGGGCCGTGGGCCGGGACGAGGTGCCGGAGGCTGAGGCCGTAGCCGGAGACCCGCATCGTCGTGTCCTGGGTGCCGCGGGCCTTGATGAGCGCCTCGACCGTCGCCGCGCTCGCCAGTGACGCGTACTCCGGGACGTCGATCGGCTGGTCGAGGATGACGATCCCGACGTCGTGGACGTCGGGGAATCCGGCGAAGTTGTTGAAGCCGTAGTTGTAGAGCTCACTGCCCTCGGCACACCAGATGCCGAGGCCGTTGCCCATCGTGCCGGTGCAGGACTCGGGGTAGCCGGTCACCGGGTCGAGCTGGGTCACGGCGTCGTAGTGCGAACCGACGTCCTGGAGGAACCAGATCCGAGCATGAGCCGCGTTCGTGCCGGCCGGCGTCTCCGGGTCGCCGTCGTCGGTGCAGTGACCGGCCGTCAGGGCAACGGTCGGTGAGAGCAGCTCGGCGGTGCAGCGATGGAGGAACTCCCAGTCGGCGTCGTAGAACGCCGCGAGGCCCACGAACGGATGCTCGGCGTCGTCTCGGTAGTTCTTCGTGATCGCGGCCGTCGGTGCCACGGTCAGGACGACCAGGGCGGCTGCGGATGCGAGGGCGATGAGTCGTCGGCGCATAACGGTCCTTTCGTCGCCACGAGGCCCGGCGGCGCCCTCCTGGCGCACTCGGCGGGTCGCTGCGTCCGGGGGATACGGACGCCGGCCCTCCCGGGTTCAGGGCCGCCAGACTACATCGGGAAGTCGTCGCGTGTCGACTTTTCTCGTCAGGGGTGTGGCGTCCGCGCACCACCGGATGGCGGCGCAATTCCCTCGCGCCCGAGGACCCATCGCTCGGCGAGGCGACCGACCTCGGCGAAGGCCTCGGGATGGAGCTCGAGGTTGCCCCACCGGGCGTCGTCGACGGACAGCCGAGCGACGCCGGCGGCCAGCAGGACCCGGACGTGATGGTGGAGGCTCGTTCGCGGCACGCCGAGGCGCCGGGCCAGCTCCGTGGCCGTCATCGGGCCGTCGCGGAGCTCGCGCAGCGCGCGCAGGCGAAGGGGATCGGCGAGCGCCGTCGCGATCCGGACGAGCCGATCCGGGGGATCGTCGCCGAGCTCGGTGGCACCGCCGGCGGGATAGACGATGACCATCACCGGGCCGTAGTCGGCGAGGGCGGTGGACCCGGGCAGGATCGTGGACGGCGCGAGGACGACGGCCTCCTGGCCGATTTCCCGGGTGAACGTCAGGCCCGGCGCGATCCGCTCCAGGACGGCGTCGAGCTCCATCGTCGCGACGAGCTCGCGGACGATCGCCGCATCGGCGGCCTGGGCCGTGGCGATCGCCGGCTCGGTGGCCGAGAAGACCCGGGCGTGCCAGGCGGCAATCGTCTCCGCGATCCAGGTTCCGACGTTCCCGGCCGGGTCCCCGAGGAGCTCGCGGAGCGAGCTCTGCCAGTGGCGGAGGTCGGGGTACGACGAGCGGCGGAACTCCGCGATCGCGTCGCGGTCACCGTCGACGGCCGCGCGCATGACCGCCGGGGCGGTCACGAGCCGGAATGCCCGTCGCTGCGAGCCGACGGCGGCGAGGACGACGTCGCGCGGGTCGGCCGCCGCGAGCGCGGTCACGGCATTCGTCGCGCTCGGTTCGTCGGTCCGGGCGTGGACGAAGCCGAGAAGGTTGAGGAAGGGCTCCCTCCCGATCCGCTCGATCGAGCGGATGAGATCGGGAACGCCGGCCGCCTCGGCCCGCTGCAGCCAGACCTTGCCGGCCTCGATCCGCTGGCCGGACTTCGTCGCGACGAGGCAGCAGCTCAGGAGCAGGTCGTAACCGGTGCCCGGCTGCACGATGACCCTCGGCCCATCCACGGCCGCAAGGGTACGCGTCGATCCGGGCTCGCGGCAGCCCCGGCCTGCCGGAACCGATGACGAGCCTACGCGTGCAGGACCTCGACGAGCTCCCGGACCGCGGCCGCGGACTTCTTGAAGGCCGAGGCCTCGTCGTCGTGCAGCCGGATCTCGATGACCCGTTCCATGCCCGCCCGCCCGAGCACGACCGGCACGCCCACGAACAGGCCGTCGACGCCGTACTCGCCCTGCAGGTAGGCGGCACAGGGCAGGACCCGCTTCCGGTCGCGGAGGATCGCGTCGACCATCTCGAAGGTCGAGGCGGCCGGCGCGTAGTAGGCCGATCCGGTCTTCAGCAGGCCGACGATCTCGGCCCCGCCCTTCGCCGTCCGGTCGACGAGCGCGGCGACGCGCTCCGCGCTCAGGAGCTCCGTGATCGGGATCCCGGCGACCGTCGAGTAGCGCGGCAGCGGCACCATCGTGTCGCCGTGCCCGCCGAGGACGAACGCATGGGTGTCCTCGACCGAGACGCCGAGCTCCATGGCGATGAACGTCCGGAAGCGGGCTGAATCGAGGACGCCCGCCATGCCGAGCACGCGCTCCCGCGGGAAGCCGGACGCCTCCTTGGCGACATGGCACATCGCGTCGAGGGGGTTCGTGACGATGACGAGGATCGCATCAGGCGAATGCCTGACCGCCTGCTCGACCACCGACCGGACGATCCCCGCGTTCTTCGCCAACAGGTCGTCGCGGCTCATCCCGGGTTGGCGGGCGAGGCCGGACGTGACGACGATGATGTCGCTTCCGGCCGTGTCGGCATAGTCGTTCGTGCCGAGGATCCGGGCATCGTGGCCGACGACCGGGGCCGCTTCCGCCAGGTCGAGGCCCTTGCCCTGCGGCAACCCCTCGACGATGTCGACGAGGACGACGTCTGCGAGACCGGCCTCGGCGATCCGCTGGGCGGCGGTCGCCCCGACATTGCCGGCCCCGATGACGGTAACTTTGTTGCGACTCATGGCGTCTCCAGCCTCGTTCGTCTTGCGGTCCCAGTGTTGACAGGAAGGTTCGTGACAATGAGTGTGCCGGTCGCAGTCCTGACCGGGCTCGGGCTCATCATCGCCGTGCTCGGCATCTTCGTCGGCGGCGGCGCGCCGCTCATCATCATCGGTCTCGTGGCGGTCGGGTTCGCGGGGCTCCTCCAGGTCCTGGGGACGCGTCGAGAGCGCTGATCGATCGGCCTCAGCCCTCGCCGGGGCCGGAGACGCGAACCTCACCGGTGCCGGCGGCGATCGGGCCGGCCCGCCGGACCGCCTCGCTCACGCCGTCGGCGTAGGCGGCGAAGTTCTCGGTGAACATGTGGGCGATCCGCCGCGCCGCGGTGTCGTACGCGGCGGGGTCGGACCAGGTGTCCCGCGGGATGAGCACCTCGGCCGGGACGCCCGGCACCGCCGTGGGCACCTCGACCCGGAAGATCGGGTCGATGACCGTCCGGACGCCGGTGAGGTCGCCGTTGAGGGCCGCCCGGACCATGTTCCGGGTGTGGGTGATGTTCATCCGGGTGCCGACGCCGTAGGGGCCACCCGTCCAGCCGGTGTTCACGAGCCAGACCGGGACGTCGTACTGCTCGAGACGGTCCATGAGCATGTGGGCGTAGACGCCCGGGTGCCGGGGCAGGAACGGCGCCCCGAAGCCGGCCGAGAACGTCGCCGTGGGCTCCTTGACCCCGATCTCGGTGCCGGCCAGCTTCGCGGTGTAGCCCGAGATGAAGTGGTAGGCGGCCTGCTCGCGGGTGAGGCGCGAGATCGGCGGCAGGACGCCGAAGGCATCGGCCGTGAGGAAGACGACGTTCCGCGGCGTGCCGGCGATGCCGGTCGGGTCGGCGTTGCCGATGAAGTGGAGGGGATAGGCCCCGCGCGTGTTCTCGGTCAGCCGCTCGGAATCGAGGTCGAGCTCCCGGGTGACCGGGTCGATGTCGACGTTCTCGAGGACCGTCCCGAAGCGCTTCGTCGTGGCGAAGATGTCGGGCTCGTACATCGCCGACAGGCGGATCGTCTTCGCGTAGCAGCCGCCCTCGAAGTTGAACACGTAGTCGGTGCCCCAGCCGTGCTCGTCGTCGCCGATGAGGCTCCGGAGCGGGTCGGCGGAGAGCGTCGTCTTGCCGGTCCCCGACAGGCCGAAGAAGACGACCGAGTCCCCGGCCTGGCCGACGTTCACCGAGGAGTGCATCGGCAGGACGCCCTCGTCGGGCATCAGGTAGTTCATGACGGTGAAGGCCGACTTCTTGATCTCGCCGGCGTACATCGTGCCGACGATGATCACCTCCATCCGCCGGAGGTTGACGAGGATCGCCGTCCCGGTCCGGGTCCCCTCGGTCTCGGGGTCCGCCTCGAACGACGGGACGTCGATGATCGTGAAGTTCGGAGTGAAGGTCGCGAGCTCCTCGGCTGAGGGCCGGCGGAAGAGGTTGCGGGCGAAGATGCTCGCCCAGGCCGTTTCGGTGTAGACCCGCAGCGACCGGCGGTGGGCCGGATGCGCGCCGATGAACATGTCCTGGCTGTAGAGGTCGCGCTCGCGAACGTAGGCCAGCAGCCGCGCGCGGAGCCGGTCGTAGTGGGCCTCGGAGATCGGGTGGTTGACGTCGCCCCACCAGACGTTTGCCTCGGACGACGGCTCCACGACGATGAACTTGTCCTTCGGTGACCGCCCGGTGTGCTTGCCGGTGCTCACGACGAGCGGCCCATTCGCCGCAAGGACCCCTTCGCCGTCGCGGAGCGCGAGCTCGTACAGCTCTGCGGTGGAGAGGTTGGTCCGACCCGGACGCGCCAGGCTGCGCGCGGGGCCCTGGGCGGTGACGGTGCTCATCGGTCTGCGGTCTCCTCGGCGCGGACGGTCGCCGGGTGGGGCCCGGTGCCGCCTGGCTTCGAATCGACCGGCCGCGCGTCGGGCGAGCCCGAGGGCTCGCGAGAGTCGGCTTTCGCAGTCGCTACTGTTCCGAGGATCGTAGCACCCGGGGGAAGCCCGCTCGCGAACGGCAAGCAGCCATGGCCTTGCGGCCACGTACCAGAGCGTGACCGTCCCTGGCCACCCTCAGCTCGCGTCGAGCGCCCGGCCGAGGTCGGCGACCAGATCGGCCGCCGCCTCGATCCCGACCGAGAGGCGGATGAGGTCGTCGGGCACCTCGAGCGGCGATCCGGCGACCGACAGGTGGGTCATCTGGGCCGGGACCTCGATGAGGGACTCCACCCCGCCGAGTGACTCGGCGAGGGTGAAGATCCGCGTCGCTTCGGCGATCGCGACGGCGCGCTCGGCGGCCGTCCGCCCGTTCGGGCCCCCGGCCGCGGGCCGGAAGGAGATCATCCCGGTGCCGCCGCGCATCTGGCCGGTCGCCGGGGCGTGCGGGTGGGCGTGGGGTCCCTCGACGAGCCCGGGATGGCTGACCCAGGCGACATCCGGACGATCGGCCAGGAAGTGGGCCACGATCGTCGCGTTCGCGACATGGCGCTCGATCCGGAGGTGGAGGGTCCTTAGGCCCCGGAGCACGAGGAAGCAATCGAACGGGCCGGGGACGCCACCCATCGCGTTCTGGAGGAATCGGAGCTGCTCGCCCACGGCCGGGTCGCGGGTGACCGCGATGCCGAGGACGGTGTCGCTGTGGCCGGCGAGGTACTTCGTCGCGGAGTGGAACGTGATGTCGGCGCCATGGTCGAGCGGCCGCTGGAGGACCGGCGAGGCGAACGTGTTGTCGACGACGACGAGCGGCCGGTCGGCGGCGTCCCCGTACCGCTCGCGGACGGTCCGCGCCGCGGCCGCGATGTCGATGACCTTGAGGAGCGGGTTCGTCGGGGTCTCGAACCAGACGAGACGGGTCCGGTCGGTCAGCGCCTCCCAGAGGGCTTCGGGGTTGCCGGCGAGGTCCACGAAGCGGGGCTCCACGCCGTTCGGCCGCCGGACGCGCTCGAGGTAGCGGTACGTCCCGCCGTAGACGTCGTCGCCGACGACGATCTCGGACCCGGGGGGCGCCAGCTCCGCGATCGCGGCGGTCGCCGCCGAGCCGGACGCGAACGCGATCCCCTCCCCGCCCCCTTCGAGGGCCGCGACGGCCCGCTGGAGGCGGTCGCGTGTCGGGTTGACGGTCCTGGCGTAGTCGTAGCCGCGGCGCGGCCGGTTCACCCCGTCCTGGGCGTACGTGCTCGTCTGGTAGATCGGCGGTGCGACGGCACCGGTCAGCTCGTCGGGCTCCTGGCCGGCGTGGACGGCAAGGGTCTCGATCGAGAGCTCGGGCCGGAGGTCGTCGGCACGCATCGGGCGAATGATGGCACCGGCGCGGACGCAGCATCTCGACAGCGCCCGTGTTTCGTGCTACCGTCCGGTCGCACGTTGTTTGTGCTCCGCAACCCGCGCCGAGGTCGCCACGATGCTCGCCCAGCGTCTCCGGGTCTGGAAGACCGCCTACGACACCGCCAACCTGCCCGTCGGGATGACGACCCCGCCCGATGCCGTGGCGAAGTGGCTCGTCATCACCCGGGCCGCCGTCTTCTCGATGACCGTCACGTCCGGGCTCATCGGCGGCCTGCTGGCCGTCGGCGCGGAGCGCCTGACCGGCGAGGTGAGCGTCCACTGGGGCCTGCTGGCGCTTGCCGTCCTCGGACTCGTCGTGGCCCACGCCGCGAACAACATGATCAACGACTACTTCGATCTCGAGGGCGGGATCGACACCGACGACTACGTCCGGGCCCAGTACGCGCCCCACCCGATCCTCTCGGGCTGGGTGACGAAGCGCCAGCTCGGCACGGCCATCCTCATCGCGAACGCGGTCGACCTCGGAATCCTGCTGTTCCTGATGACCCAGCGGGGGCCGGCGGTCGCCGCGTTCGCCCTTGCCGGGCTGTTCGTCTCGGTGTTCTACGTCGCCCCGCCGATCCGCCTGAAGCACATCGGCCTCGGCGAGCCCGGCGTCTTCGTGGTCTGGGGGCCGCTCATGGTCGTCGGCACGTTCTTCGTCGCGACCGGCGAGATCCCGGGCTGGGCGTGGGTCGCCTCGCTCCCGTACGCCATCCTCGTGACGACGGTCCTCTTCGGCAAGCACATCGACAAGATCGAGGCCGACAAGCGCAAGGGCGTCCGGACGATGCCGGTCCTGCTCGGCGAGAAGAACGCCCGGCTCGCCGCCCAGCTCCTGATGATCGCCTTCTACCCCATCGTCGTGGCGGCGGCGCTGGCCGGCTGGATCGGCCCGTGGGTCCTGCTCGTCGTTCTCGGCATCCCCAAGCTCGTCGAGGTCGTGCGCGCCTTCGGGACGCCGAAGCCGGAGGTCGCGCCGCACTCGTACGTCGGGTGGCCGCTGTGGTTCGTCGGCTTCGCATTCCGGCACACCCGCCGGGCTGGCGCGCTGCTGATCCTGGGGCTGATCCTCAACGCGATCCTGCCGGTCGCCCTGCCGCTGCCCTGGGTCGCCGCCTGACCTCCGGCTGCCATCCCCGGCCAGGGAGGCGGCGCAACTTGACGATGGACGCCGCCCGGCCCCGAGCCCGCGCCGAGTGTCCCGACCCAGCGCGGCCGCTGTGGCCCTCAGTGGACGATCTCGACCTCGCGGAGCTGGCACTGGACATCCACCGCCGGCAGCCCTGACGGGACCTCCGCCTGCCAGCGGGCCGTCACGCCGGGCGGAATCTCGGACGTCGTCCAGTCCGTGGTATTCAGGAGCACGCCGTTGAGGTCAAAGAACCAGACCTCGATGCGGAAGACGTGGATCAGGCGGTCGTCGTTGCGGATGAGTCCTTCCGAGACGCCCTGGCCGTGCTGGTTCAGGCAAACCGTCATCGAGATCGCGTACGGCTGGCCGGCGACGCTGCCGGGCGTCGGCGCCGAGGTTGGCCCGGGTGGCGACGTCGAGACCGGGACACGCTCGGCCAGGGAGCCGAGGATGTGCTCCAGGTAGCCGAGATCCTCGGTGCGGGTGCCCTGGAAGACCATGGCGATCAGCCCCGATTCGTCGATCGGGACGATCGCCAGGACCAGGAGGAAGCCGGGGCCCCGGTCACAGTCCTCCCAGAGCTGGTAGGCCGCATTCACCGTCGGCTCGCTGGCGGCCTGGACCTCGCCGGGAGTACAGACGCCGCCGTACTCGGCGTCGCCCTCGACGGCCGCTCGCGGGGTCAGCCCGGCGGGGTTGGCCGACAGCCCGATCGCGACTCCGGGGATCGTGAAGTCAGTGCCGATCGCTGCGACGCTTGGTCCCGCGGCCAGGACCGTACCGACCGTCTCCGTGCCGTCGACCCAGGGATAGGACACGTGGTCCGTCCAGGTTGCCGGGACCTCATAGCTGAACGCCGCGTCCGCCTCCAGGACCCGAGTCCACGTCGTCACCGGGGGCTCCATCCCGGAGGAGCCGAGGATCGACGCGATCGACAGGCCGCTCGCGGCCGGTGGCGGCTCGGTCGTCGCCGGCGATGCGGTCCGCGCCGGGGTCACCGAGGGTCCGGCGCTCGGCGGGGCAACAACCGGCGAGCCGACCCCGGAGCCGCAGGCGGCCACGAGGAGCGCCGCGAGGAGACCGCCGCCGCGAGACCGTCCGGGTCCTGGCGCGCGCCCAGATGCGCCTCTGGTGTCGATCGGACGGCTCACGGGTCGATCGTGATCGTCCAGGCGGTCATATCTTGGCCGCCGGTCCGGGGCACGCTCTGGCTGCCGGACAGGGTGGTGCCGGTGTACTCGCCACTGCCGCCGACCGTGGTGGGAGCGACGGACCATGGGACCACCTCGGAGGTATTCGTGCCTGAGCAGCCCGAGTCATCGCGGACGGTTGCGTTGCTGCCGTCGAGGCCGCCGATGTTCACGTAGAACTGGTAGAAGCCGTCCCTGGCTTCGAGACCGCCGTCAACATCGACCCGCCCGCCGCCGCTCGCGTCGTCGGTGTAGTGCGAGTCGCAGGGACCGAGCGCCGAGGTGAAGTGGCTCTCGAAGTCGCTCGTGTACGAGGAGGTGACGTCGGCCCAACCCGAGATCGTCCACGCGCCGATGTCAACCTTCGTCAGGGTGATCGCCGCGACCGCCCGGTAGTCCTGGGTGATCAGGCTCGAGACGCCGTCGCCCTGCTCGGCGACGGACTCGCTCCAGGCCTTCGTGAGCGTGCCATCGTGGCCGCTCCCGCCGCTCCCGCCGGCCCCGGCGCCCGGTCCACTGGCACCGCCGCCGCTCGGACACCCGGTCGCCCCCGCCGATGCTGCCGGGTCGGTCGAGGTTGACGGACAGATCTCGGGCGACGGGGTCCCCAACGACGTCGCCGACGGCGTCACCGTGGCGCGCACCCCATCCGGGCTGCCCGACGCTCCCGATCCACAGCCGGCCAGGACGACGAGCGAGGCGACAAGGGTGCGGCGAAGGGCAGATCTCATGCCTTGATCCTGAGCGGGCACGGCGCGGCCCTCATCGTCCAGTTGCGCCAAGTCACGCCGGGCCGCGCGCCGCCGCAATGGCCCGTGGCATGGGGGCCAGTGCCACATCAGGGCACGACCGGCTCGAGACGGGCGAAGCCGGACACGCGGCAGATGCCCTGGAGGCCGCAGGTTCCCCCGAACGGTGCCTCCCAGGCGCCGCCCGGCTGCTCGACCCACGGGGTGGGCCGCCAGGTGAGCTGGGTGCCCAACCCCTGGCTCTGCAAGTTCGCCACGACGAACAGCGCGAGCAGCGAGACCTGGCCGGTGCTGACGATGCCGCCGCTCCCCGGCGGGCAGGCCGTCGCGGCCACCTGGTCCTTGGCGACCTGGTCGATCTGAAGGGCGAGGGCCATCTCGAGCGGCGCCGTGCTGTCGGGCTCCGGGATGAGCGCCTGGCCGAAGGCATCGAAGCTGCCGGCTCCCGAGTAGACGAACTTGCAGCTGCCGGGCAACGGGTTCGTCGCGAAGGTCAGGACTCCGGTCCCCTCGTAGTTGCCGCGGTCCTGGGTGTCGACGATGCCCGTCGGCCGGAGCAGCCACTCGCCTTCGACGATCACGGTGCTCCAGAACGCGTCGTCCGTGCCGACGAAGGTCAGGTCGACGGTGAGCTTGTAGTTCGCCGGCTCGTACCAGTGGATCGTGACCGTCTTGGTGGCTGTCGGCTTCACGGCGATCGTGTTCGGGAGGCCGGGGACGAGGTCGAGCACCTCGATCTCGAAGGTCGCCGGCTCGGTCTGCTCGTTGGGCGGGATCTGATCGGCTCGGGGGGCCGTCTCCGGGACGGTCTCGTAGGTTGCTTCGACCGAGCCGCCGGCGTTCGTGGTGAACTGGTGGCCCGACAGCGTCCCGTGCTCGTCGGCGGCGTCGTCGGTCGACCAGGTGACCGACTTGCCGGGAATCGTCTCCTGGCCCATGCCGAGGTTCTGGCCCCGGGTTGGCGGCCGACAGCCTGCGAGCAGCCAGGCCCCCTCGGGCGCGGCCCTTCGACTGAGGGTGAAGATGATCTGCGCGGTCGAGGGACCGGGTCCGTTCCGATGCCACAGGTCAGTCGGATTGGCATCGGGCCGCAGGCTGGTCCTGGCGGCGTGGGCCGCAGCGCACAGCGAGAAGCGAACCGAGCGCCAGAGGACGCCGGACCCGCTTCGGAAGCGTTGGCCGAGCGACGGCAGGGTCGACGTGCCCGAGGCAACCCGTGGCGGCGCCGCCGCAAAGGCCGCGAGATGCATGGCACCACCGGCCGTCGGGGGCGCGTCGACTCCGGCGGTCAGACCGAGGCCGAGGATGAGGAATTGGAACGCATCCAACCGGGCTTCGCCCCACGTGGTATCACGGGCCACCTCGCCGCGGGCTGCGACGCGGGCCCGACCGAGCTCCAGGAGGAGCCGCGCGGCGGCGCCCTCGGGCGCGGTGGCGACATCGACGATCGCCGCATCGAATGACGCGCGCGTGACCGGGGCGCCGCCCTCGTCCATGAGGCCCTGCCCGGACAGGTCGGCGACGAGGCTGTCAAGGTCGAGGAGCAGCCCGTCGTCGCTCGGGGCAAGGTCGCCGACGAGGGACATTGGGATGACAGGCTGCGCGCCGTCGAGCAGGGCCTCGAGCTCGGCGTCGCCGAGGCCGTCGCCGAGCACCCTCACGCCGAGACAGGCGAGCGTCTCGACCATCAGCGACGGTGTCGCCGCAGTCGTGATCGCCGTGGCCAGGGCCGGGACGTCGCCGAGGCGTTCACGACAGGCGGCGGCACCGGGCGTGGCCGTGACGTCCTCGCTCGCCCCAGGCGCCGACGCGCTCGGGACGGTCGACGGCGATGCGCCGCTCTCGGTCGGGCGACCTGCCTCGCCCTGGCACGCGGTGAGCAGGACCGCGACCCCCACGGTCGCGATCCGACGCAATCGGTTGCCCGTCCACGCGCCTTGCACACCCATCACCGTCCTCCTCATCCGGGACTCGGGCTCGCCGCCATGTCCCGGGCGACGAACCGTGTTCGAAGTCGGGGCAGGCGCGGCCGACTGACCGCGATCACGCCGACGTGGATCAGCCCGATGCCCTCGGCAACGAGCAGCGTCCGCCACCGTTCGGCGGCTGTTGCCCGGTTGTCGGGCTCGACGTCGCGAGTCCAGGTCGCTGCGTAGGCGGCTGGCGTGAGCGCGGCCAGGCGAGCGATCGAGACGTCGACGCCGCTGCCGCGGAGCCACGTCCGCACGGGCGCCGACCACTCGCCACCGCGGTCGATCCAGTTGCAGAGGACGTAGCCGCGACCGCCGGGAGCCAGGGCCCGAGCCACCCGCTCGACTGTCCGGGCACCGACCTCGTCCCCCGGCAGGGGCCGATCTCGGTACAGGAGGTCGTGGCTCGGCGCCAGGACGAACGGCGGGTTCGCGACGACGGTCTGGAACCGGCCGTCGAGGGCCCGGTCGGGCGCCTCGGCCAGGAAGTCGCCGAGCACTGGCCGGATCCGGCGGCGGCCGTTGAGGTCGGCGTTGAGCCGCGTGAAGGCGACGGCGCGAGGGCTGATGTCGATCGCGACGACGTCGTCGCCGGGGCCGGCGAGGAGCAGGCCCTGGATCCCGGAGCCGCTGCCGAGGTCCAGGAGCCGGCCGCCGGGGTGCGGGCGGACGTGGCGAGCCAGGGTGAAGCTCGCCGGTCCCGGCCCCACCACGAAGTCGGGCGCGTGACGGTGGCGCCGCAGGTCCGAGGCGACGACGAGGTCCCGGACGAGATCGACCCGGGCCCGCGGCTCGAGCCGGTCAC
>DASUMJ010000139.1:0-12820 GCA_036277775.1 Candidatus Limnocylindrales bacterium | reverse complement strand
CGCGAACGGCAATGGGAACGGGAAGGGAAACGGCAACGGGAACGGCCGGCCCGGGGGGTACGGGCCCGGCAGCGGCGCGGTCCCGAGATCGGGCGTGGCCGTCGGCCCGGGCGCGGCCCCGTTATCGCGGGAGTTGGGTCCGGGAGCCGCCGCGGGACCCCTCGCGGGCGTGGCGACGGTCGGTGTCGCGGGAGCCGGTCCGGGCCTCCCGACCCGTCGCGTCGATGTGCCGTACGTGTCGCCGCTCCGCGCGGACGCCGTGGGCGCGGACGCGGCCGGCGAGGGTCTGCCGAGGATCGACCCCCCGGATCCGGTGCCGACGTACCCGACATCGCCGCCGGACACCGCCGATTCCGGCCCGGAGCGCGACGAGGAGCCGGCGCTCCCCGACGAGGCCCGGGTCCGCGCCGTCGCCGAGGCGAGCGCGGCGACGGCGCCGCGCGAGACCGCCGGCCCCGGCCACGTCCTCCACGTTCGGTTCGGTGGCGCGCCGGCCGAGCAGCTCGTCCGGGCGATGGAGACGTTCCGGCAGCTCGTCCGCGAGCGGCCGGGCGAGACCCGCATCGTCGTGCACGTGCCCGCGCCCGGCGGCTCGGCACTGCCGATGGAGCTGAAGCAGGCGGTCGCCTACGACACCGAGCTCCTCGCGGAGGTCCAGCGGCGGCTCGGCGCCGGCGTCGCGAGCGTCACGCTCGCCTGAGCGGGCTCCAGCCGACGCATCGGGCCGGCACCCTTCCGGCCGGCGCACCGGCCGGCGCCCGATCTGCGCCGCCGTCGGCGCCCGGCCTAGCCCTCGCGGGCGAGGCGACGGGCCGCGCGGATCGCCGAGAACCGGTCGACGTACGCCTCGCGGATCGCATTGAGCGTCGGGCGGTCGATCCCCAGCTCCTTGGCGATCTGGTTGATCGTCTGCGCCTCGTCGTTCGTGATCTCGTCGTCGGCCGCGCCGACCGCGAAGCAGGCCCGGAGCACGGCCTGCTTCTCGGCATCGGTGGCGAAGCCCGCGAACTCCCGGGTCACGAGGTAGTCCTCCGTCCCGAACTTCGCCCTCGACTGGAGCTTGGCCATCTCGATGACGAGCACGGCCTGGGCCGTGTCGAGCTCGCCGAGCTCGGCGATCGCGGCCTCCATGACGCCCGTCTCGGCGGCGCTGATGTCGAGGTCGGCGTGCGCCGCCCGGGCGAGGATGTACGCGAATGCCGCCAGGAACCGGGCCCGCGCGGCGGGCAGCGATTCGAGCCGTGCAACGATCCGACGGACCGTCTCCGTGTCGCCGGCGACGCTCCCCGGCGCGGACGTTGCGGCGGAAGGCTCGGGGTCCGCAGCGGCCGTGCGGAGTCGGTCGAGGAAGCCGCTCACCCGCGCCACCGATCGTGCGCCGGGTGACCCGGCGGGACGGCGACGAAGACCCCGCGGGCCGTCGCCGTTGGGACGCCGTCGGGCCCGGCGATCGTCGCCTCCACGGTCGCGCGATCCGGGCTCGCGTCGAGGACGCGGGATCGAAGGGCCACGGGACCGCTCCGCGTCGGCGTCGGCCGGCGGAAGCGGATCGACAGCTCGGACGTAACGCAGCCGGGGGGCTCGGTCGTGTCGCGGGCCCGCATCAGGTGGAGGACCGCCGCCCAGTTGCCGTGGCAGTCGAGGAGCGTCCCGACGATGCCGCCGTTCAGCGCGTCGGCGAATGCCTCGTACCGCGGCGCCGGCTCCCAGGCCGCGGTCAGCGTCCCGTCCGCGGCCTCGAAGCTCCGGAGCCGGAGCCCGTCCGGGTTAGAGGGGCCGCAGCCGAAGCAGCGACCCGCAGGCGCGTACGTTTCCTGCAGCGAGCGCGCGTCCATCGGGTGCACTCTACGGGATGCCGCGACGAAGCGGCCCGGACCGGAGTCGGATGGAGTCGCGCATGAAGGAGGTCACCTGCCTCTGCGGCTGGCAGTGCCGCGGCACGCTGGACGAGGTCGTCGACCAGGTCGTGCGGCACGGTCGCGAGGTCCACGGCATCGAGTCCACGCGGGAGGAGATCCTCGCCCTCGCCGTCGACGTCCCGGCCGCGGGCGCCCGCCCGGATGACGCCCGAACCTGACCGGCCCGGCGCCGGCGATCCGCTCCCGATCGTCGCGCCGATCGTCCAGGCGCCGTGGTCGGCCGACTTCGTCGCCCAGACGCTCGAGGTGTTCCTCGTCTGCCGGCCGGCGGCCGGCGGCCTCGTGAACCTCAGGCCGATCCACGCGCCGTCGCTGCGCCTCGGGATGGCGGTCGGCCGCGAGCCGGGGGAGCTCGTCCTCGCCGCGGTGGCCCGCTACGAGCTCCGGCCGATCGTCGTCCACTCGACCTCGTGGCGCTCCGAGCCTGGCCGGATCCTGCTGTCGTACGTCGCGGTGGTGGAGGCGCCGGCCTCGCCGAGCCCGTTCCTCGTCGCTGAGCCGATCGGGCGCGTCGACCTCGCCCGCGGTGACGCCACGGCCGCCCCCGCCGCGATCGCGACGACGCAGGTCCTCGAACATGCGCTCCGACACCTGTCGTGGCTCGTCCGGGACGACCCGGCCGTCGCCGCGGCGCTCGACGCCTGGCGGCCGGACCTCGAGGCCTACGTCCCGGAGCCGTTCCGCAACCTCTGAACGGGGTGGTGCCGGAGGTGGGATTCGAACCCACAAGAGGTTGCCCTCAGCAGTGTTTGAGACTGCCGCGTATGCCGTTCCGCCACTCCGGCACGAGTGGTGCGAGCCGGATCGTATCCCCTGGGAACCGGAACCGGGGCGTCCGCGTCCTCTCCGCGACCGATGCTAGACTCGCGCCGCCTCAGTATCGCCGTCCGGAGGACCCCCCAGACCGTGGAGGATCGCCGCTCGACCGTGGTGTCCGACGATCCGGTCCAGCGCCGCGACCTCATCCTCCTGGAAGGGGCGAAGGCGGGCGATCTCAATGCCTTCAACGACCTCGTCGTCTGCTATCAGGACCTCCTCTACGCGCTCGTGGTCCGGATGGTCCCGGACCGCGACCAGGCGGCAGACGCGGTCCAGGAAGCCTTCTTCTCGGCCTTCCGGAACATGCACACCTTCCGTGGGGGATCAGTCCGCTCGTGGCTGAGCCGGATCGCGATCAACGCGGCGATGGATGCCCAGCGGCTGAAGAAGCGTCGCCCGGCCGAGCCGTACCCGGAGCTCGAGGACGACAGCTGGCAACCGCCGGCGACGCTCGCGGACGACCCGGTGACGACATCGCTGACGAACGAGCGCCATCGTGCCCTCAACGCGGCGCTGGCGCAGATCACCGACGACCAGCGGGCCGCGATCGTCCTGTTCGACGTCGAGGGGTACGACTACGCGGAGATCGCCCAGATGACGGGCGTCTCCCTCGGGACCGTGAAGTCCCGCATCCACCGCGGCCGGCTCGCGCTCCGCGACCGGCTGGCCGACCGGATGGACCTCTTCCGTGAGTGAACCGGTCGCGCGCGCCCGAGACCACGACCGGCACGACCTCGAGCTCGTCGCTCGGTCGGCGGCCGGCGAGCTCGTGGCGAGCGAGGCGGTTGCCGCCCGCGACCTGCTCGGCGCGTGCGACGCGTGCGCGGCCCTGGCCACGGACCTCCGCGCGATCGCGGCCGCCACGCGCGCCCTGCCGTCGGCACGAACCGGTGCTTCGCCGGCGCCGGCCCCGCGCGACTTCCGCCTCACCGAATCGGACGCGGCCCGGCTTCGCCGCCGATCGTTCGGCATCAGCTGGCGCGGCGGCGTCCTCGGGAACCGGGCACGCGGCCTCGGCGGGGCACTCGCGACCCTCGGCCTCGTCGGTCTCCTCGTCTCGGCCGGGCTGCCCGGCATCCTCGCCGGCGCGGGCGGCGCGGCCCTCGCACCCGACGCCGACGCGAAGTACGAGCTCACGAGCGGCGCGCCCGCGATCGGGCCGGCGGCCACGAACCTGGCCGCGCTCGGCGCGTCCGACGACGCCAACCGCCAGACGGTCGGGACCGAGGAGTCGGCGCCAGGCGCCGGCCTCACGCCGATCGCGATCGCGTCCGCGGGGGCGCTCCTGATCGGGATCGCCTTCCTCCTGGCCGGTCGATCGGGACGCCGCGCCCGACGATGAGGGAACCGGATGGTCGCCGCGCCCGTCAAACGGGGGAGATGACCACCCGCAGCCACGGGCCGAACGCCGGCTCGTCCCACCGCCATGCCACGCACGATCGCATCCTGATCGCCGCTCGCGCCGCCGGCGACCTCGAGGGTCGCGACCTCGATCGCGCCGAGGCGCTCCTTGCCGAGTGCGGCGACTGTCGCCTCCTCCACGCCGAGCTCCGCGCGATCGCCGGCTCGACGCGCGACCTGCCCCCGGCCGTCCGGCCTCCGACGCTCGACTTCCGGATCGCGCCCGGCCGAGCCACCGAGCTTCGTCGAGGCGCCGGCCTGCGTCGCTTGCTGGGGCCCTTCGGCCGCAGCGGCGACCGAACGGTCCGTCCGCTCGCACTCACGTTCTCGACCCTCGGCGTCGCCGGCCTCCTCCTCGCGGCGCTGCCGATGCTGCCGTTCGGCGGCGGCGCGCTGTTCATCGCCGCGACCGGCGCCTCGCCCGACACGCGGGAGGTCCAGGTCGCGACGATGGATCCCGGTGCGATGCCGCCCGAGGACCTCGCCACCGGCGACACGGCCGGCGGGATCGACACGAGCGGCGGTGAGCCGACCTCCCCGATCAAGAACGACAACGGCTCCGGTGACCCGGGGGCGCCCGTCGACGAAGGCGGCGGGGGAGGCGGCGAGGCCGCCGGACCGGGCGCCGGGACGTCGGGGGACGGTGATCTCCGCGCGGGCGGCGGGCCCACGCCGCTCGTCCTCCTGAGCGTCGGTTTCCTCGGCGCCGGGATCGGCCTCTACCTCCTTCGGCGAGTCGCCCTGCGCCTTCGCTGACCCCGGCCGCGGGGCGCGGCGCCGGTACACTTGACGCCACGTCCCGCATCCCGCGGGGATCCCGCCGAGGCCCGCCCATGGAACGCCTGATGCTGCTCGACGGCTTCGGGCTCGTGTACCGCGGCTACTACGCCCTGCCACCGTTGACGACGGCGAAGGGCGAGCTCGTCAACGGCGTGTTCGGGTTCTGCAGCATCGTCCTGCGCGGCTTCGCAGACCTGAAGCCGGATTACGTCGCGGTCGCCTTCGACCTCTCGGGACCGACCTTCCGGCACGAGCAGTACGCCGACTACAAGGCGACTCGGACGCGGATGCCGGACGACCTCGCGGCGCAGTTCCCGAAGGTCCGCGAGGTCGTGAAGGCCCTCCGGATCCCCATCTACGAGCTCCAGGGCTTCGAGGCCGACGACGTCATCGGCACGCTCACCGGCCAGGCCGACCAGCGCGACCTCGAAACGACGATCGTCTCGGTGGACCTCGACATGCTCCAGCTCGTCACCGACCGCACGCGGCTGATGACCACCCGGTCCGGCGTCGAGAACACGATCATCTATGACCCGGCGCGGATCTGGGAGCGGTTCGGGCTCCGGCCCGACCAGATGGTCGACTACAAGGCCCTGAAGGGCGACCCGACCGACAACATCCCCGGCGTGCCCGGGGTAGGGGAGAAGACGGCCGCGAAGCTCATCGCCCAGTTCGGCGACCTCGACTCGCTCTACACCCGGATCGAGGAGGTCAAGCCCGACAAGCTCCGCGAGAAGCTGCGCGAGCACCGCGACCAGGTCTACGAGGGCCGGTCGCTGTCGCGGATCGTTCGAGACCTGCCGGTCGAGCTCGACCTCGAGGCGGCCCGGCTCGGGGACTACGACCGCGACACGGTGATCCGCCTCTTCCGCGAGTACGAGTTCCGGACGCTCATCGAGCGGCTGCCGGCCATCACCGGCGAGAGCGCGGCGGACAAGATCCAGGCGCTCCGCGACGTCGTGACGGGCGGCACCGTGCCGGCGGCCCGCGTCGGGACGGAGCGGCCGGCGGGCTGGGGCTCGGGTCGCCCGATCCGCGCCGGTTCGCTCGGCGGCGACGGGCTCCAGCTCTCGCTCGACTTCGACGCGGTCGGGAGCGGGCCTTCGGCGGACGCGGCGGCGCGGACGCGCCGGGAGCCCGCCACGGGCGACGGCCCGACGCCCGGTGACGGCGAGGCCGGTCCACCGCGGTTCGACGACCTGCCGACGGCCCTCGCCGCGGCGATCGCGGACCCGGGCCACATGGAGCTCCACGAGGGCGACGGCATCGAGGCCCTCGCGCCGTGGATCGGGGCGCAGCGCGCCCTCGGCATCTCGTTGATCGCCGACGACCCGCGGCCGCGGATGGGCACGCCGCTCGCCCTGGCCCTCGCCGGCGACGATGGTCGGGTCGTCGTCGCCGGCGGTGCGGACGATGCGTCGCGGCTCCGGCGGCTCGCCGAGGCCGGCGGCGTGCCGCTCGTCGGCCACGAGGTGAAGCCGATCCTGGCCGCCCGCTTTGCCGATGATCCCTCCGGCCCTGCCACCCGCGTCGACTTCGACACCCAGATCGCGTCGTACATCCTCAATGCAGCGCTCCGCTCGCAGACGATCGACGACGTCGTCGCGGAGCGCCTCGACCTCGTCCTCCCGCCGGCGAAGGAGATCTCGCCCGTCCACCGGGCCGGCCTGGAGGCGCTGGCGGCCCTCGCCGTCCGGCCGCCCCTCGCCCGGGAGCTCGTCGAGACCGGCCTCGACCGCCTCTTCCGCGAGATCGAGCTGCCGCTCGTCCCGGTCCTCGCCCGGATGGAGGCCGTCGGCGTCGCGGTCGACCTCGAGGCCCTCGCCACGCTCGATCGAGAGTTCGGGACCGAGATCGCCCGGCTCGAGGCCGAGATCTATGCCGCGGTCGGCCACGAGTTCACGATCGGATCGCCGAAGCAGCTCGGCGAGGTCCTGTTCGGCGAGCTGCAGCTGCCGAAGGGCCGCAAGACGAAGACCGGCTACTCGACCGATGCGACGGTCCTCGAGGAGCTCGTCGACGTCCATCCGGTCATCAGGCCGGTGCTCGACTGGCGGATCTACACGAAGCTCCGCTCGACGTACGTCGAGGCGCTGCCGGCCCTGATCGCCGAGGACGGCCGCGTCCACACGACGTTCCACCAGGCGGTCGCCGCCACGGGCCGCCTCTCGAGCTCGGACCCGAACCTCCAGAACATTCCGATCCGGACGGCCCTCGGGCGGCGGATCCGGCGGGCGTTCGTCGCCGGCGCGCCGGACCTCGTCCTCGTCGCCGCCGACTACTCGCAGATCGAGCTCCGGATCATCGCCCACGTCTCGGGTGACGAGCATCTCAAGGACGCCTTCGAGCGCCAGGCCGACATCCACCGCGAAACCGCCGCTCGGGTGCTCCACAAGGCCCCGGAGGACGTCACCGCCGACGAGCGGTCGATGGCGAAGATGGTGAACTTCGGGCTGGCCTACGGGATGAGCGACTTCGGGCTCTCGAGCCGCGCGGGCATCAGCCGCCAGGAGGCCCAGGAGTTCATCAACTCGTACTTCGCCGCGTACTCGGGGATCAGCTACTACATGCTCCACATCAAGGAGTCCGCCCGGCGGGACGGCTACGTCCAGACGCTCCTCGGCCGGAAGCGACAGATCCCCGAGCTCCGGGCCGCCAACCCGAGCCTCCGCGGCGCCGGCGAGCGGATGGCGATCAACATGCCGATTCAGGGCACGGCCGCGGACATCGTGAAGATCGCGATGATCCGGCTCGACGCCCGGCTCGCGGCGGGCGGCTTCCGGGCGCGGCCCCTCCTCCAGGTCCACGACGAGCTGCTCCTCGAGGTGCCGCGCGACGAGGTGGACCGGCTCGTCCCGGTGCTCCGCGAGGTCATGGAGGGCGCCCTGCCCCTGACCGTCCCGCTGACGGTGGACGTGAAGGTCGGCGACGACTGGGAGTCGATGACGCCGCTCTCGCGTCGCGACGCCGTCCTGGCCGAGGCTGGCGAGGCCCCGGCGGGCGCCTGACGTGCCGGAGCTGCCCGAAGTCGAAACCGTCGCGCGGGACCTGCGCGGCCTCGTGACCGGTGCCACGATCGCCGGGATCCGCTGCTCGTGGCTGCCGACGCTCCGGTCCGGCGACCTCGACGCGTTCGCGGGGGCGGTGGTCGGCCGGACGATCGTCGGGACCTCGCGACGGGCGAAGCTCGTCGTCCTCGACCTCGACGACGACGGCGCGATCACGATCCACCTGAAGATGACGGGCCAGCTGTTCGTCGTGCCCGCCGCGGTGCCGGACGATCCGTACCTCCGCCTCGCGATCGCCTTCGACGACGGCCGCGAGCTCCGCTTCCGCGACATCCGGAAGTTCGGCCGGATCGGTCACGCCCGCCGCGACCGCCGCACCGGCGAGCTGTCGGGCGAGCTCGGGGGGCCGCGGACCTTCCGCGGCTTCGGGCCGGAGCCGCTCGACCCGGCCTTCGGACAGCGAGACTTCCGGCGGCGGCTCCTCGCCCGGCGCGGCCGACTGAAGCCGACGCTCATGGACCAGGGCTTTCTTGCCGGCGTCGGGAACATCTACGCCGACGAGGCCCTCTGGGCTGCCCGGCTCCATCCGCTCCGGACCGCCCGAACCCTCCGCCCGTCGGATGCCGGCCGGCTCTACCGGGAGCTTCGCCGGATCCTGGCCGAGGCCGTCGAGCGACGGGGCAGCTCGTTCGACGACTACACCGCGCCCGAGGGCGACGGCTCGATGCAGGAGCGGCTCCTCGTCTACCAGCGGGCCGGCGAGCCCTGCCCCCGCTGCGGCCGCCCGGTCCGCCGGATCGTCGTCGGGGGTCGCGCGACACATCTCTGCACGTGGTGCCAGCGCCTTCCGGCAGCCGACCGTCCGGGCGCGGCCACGATCCTGCGGGGAATGACGCCGCGGGTGGGCGGTCCGGTTCGTCGTCGCGGTCCGCGCTGGACCGAGCTCGACGGGGACGGGGCGCTCGGGCGAACGCCGGCCGAGGCGAACGCGGCGAGCGCCGCGGCCGCCGAGCGGCAGCGCCTCCGCACCGAGCGGACGCGGCAGGCCGCGGCCACCCGCCGAGCCGCGGCTCGAGCCGCGGCGGGTGGCCGCTGATGTCGATCCTGCGGCTCGTCGGGGTCGCCCGCGAGATCGGGACGTTCGTCATCCTCGACCGGATCGACGCGGCGATCGCGATCGGCGACCGGATCGGGCTCGTGGGCCCGAACGGTGCCGGCAAGACGACGCTCATGCGGATCGCCGCCGGGCTCGACGAGCCGGACCGGGGCGAGGTGTCTCGCAAGCGGGGGCTGTCGCTCGGGATGCTCGCCCAGGAGGCCCATCTCGACGAGCGATTCATGTCGGCCCCGGACCTCCGGACGGCGGTCCGCCACGGTGCCGCCCACCTCGAGCGGATGGCCGAGGAGCTCGCGGGCCTCGAGCACGACGGACGCGTGACCGAGCCCCACTACGCCGAGCTCCAGCATCGCTTCGAGGTCCTCGGCGGCTACACCCTCGACCAGCGGGTCGACGCCGCGCTCTCCGGCCTGGGCTTCGCCGACGCCGACCTCGGACGTCCGCCCGCGTCGCTGTCGGGCGGGGAGCAGACGCGGGCCGCACTCGCCCGGCTCGTCATCGCCGACCCGGACCTCCTCCTCCTCGACGAGCCGACGAACCACCTCGACCTCGGAGCCCTGGAGTGGCTCGAGGAGCACCTCCGGCGACGTCCCGGCTCGCTCCTCGTCGCGTCCCACGACCGGGCGTTCCTCGACGCGACGGTGACGCGGGTCTGGGAGCTCCGCGATCGCCGGCTCACGGTCTTCCGCGGCGACTACAGCGCCTACCACCGGCAGCGCGAGGAGCGAGACGCGCGCGCGGCCAAGGACGCGGAGTCGCACGCCGAGGCGATCGCCCGTGAGCAGGAGCTCGTCCAGCGGTACCGGAGCCACCGGAAATTCTCGAAGATGCACGAGCACGAGGCGCGCCTCGAGCGGCTCCAGGAGGCGCCGCCGGAGGCACCGAAGTCGCGTCGCAGGCTCCGACTCCCGGGGGCCGGCCTCGTCGGCGGTGGTCCGGCGCGGTCCGGCGAGATCGTCGTCCGGGCCGACGAGCTCGTCGTCGGGTACCTGCCGGCCCGGGGTGTCGAGGGGGCGCCGGTGACCGTCGCGCGGGCACCGTTCCTCGCCGTCCGTCGCGGCGAGCGGATCGGGATCGTGGGGCCGAACGGCGCCGGAAAGACGACGCTCCTTCGCTCGATCGCCGGAGACCTGGCCCCGCTCGACGGCTCGGTGACGTTCGGCAGCGGCGTCCAGCTCGGCTACCTCGCCCAGCTCCGCGCCGCCGGCATTCCGGGTGCGACGGTCCTCGATGCGCTCCTCGAGGCGGTGCCGGTCACCCCCGGCGAGGCCCGCGGCTACCTCGCCCGGTTCCTGTTCCGCGGCGACGACGTCTTCAAGGAAGTCCGGCTCCTGTCCGGCGGCGAGCGGAGCCGGCTCGAGCTCGCCCTGCTCGGCATCATCCCCTCGAACCTGCTCCTCCTCGACGAGCCGACGAACCACCTCGACGTCGTCGCGCGCGAGGCGATCGAGGCGTTCCTGACCGAGAGCCCGGCCACGATCATCGTCGTCTCGCACGACCGGCGGTTCCTCGAGACGATCTGCGAACGGCTGTGGGTCGTGGACCGGGGGCTCGTCGCGACGTTCGACGGGCGGTACCGGGCCTGGCGCGAGGCGGTCGCGGGCGGCTGGACGGTCGAGGCGGCGGTGGAGCAGGAGCGCCGCCGGCTCCATCCGGACGCGCGGCGCCCGGCGGCGGCACGAGCGGCCGCGCCGCGTCCCGTGGCCGTGGAGGCGACGAACGGGTCGACGCCGCGACCGGCGCGTCGATCGGTGCCGGTGGCGCCGGGACCGCGGCCGTCGAAGCTCTCGAAGGACGCCTACCGCCGTCAGCGCGAGGCGGTCGACGCCGAGCTGACCCGCCTCGGCCTCCGGAAGAACCACCTCGAGCTGTCGATGGGCGATCCGGCGGTCCGGGCGAACTTCATCGAGCTGCGACGGATCACGAGCGAGCTCGCGGACGTGGAGGTCGCCCTCGCGGCGGCCGAGGACGCCTGGCTGGCGCTCGAGGAGCGTGCCCCGTGACCGTCCGCATCGGGATCACCGGCCCGATCGGCTGCGGCAAGTCGACGGTCGCGCGGTGGCTCGGCGAGCTCGGCGCCGTCGTCATCGACGCGGACGAGATCGCCCGGGAGGTCGTCGAGCCCGGTGGCCCGGCCCTGGCCGAGGTCCTCGCGACGTTCGGCGACGTGGTCCGCACGCCCGACGGCCGGCTCGACCGGGCTGCTCTCGGCCGGATCGTGTTCCAGGATCCGGCAGCGCTCCGGCGACTCGAGCTGATCGTGCACCCGGCCGTCAGGCCCCGGATCGAGGACCGGATCGGCGAGGCGGAGGCGGCCGCTGCCCCGGCGGTGGCGATCGAGGCGATCAAGCTCGTGGAGGGCGGGCTCGCGGCGATCTGCGACGAGGTCTGGCTCGTGACCTGCGACCCGGCGTCGCAGCGCGAGCGGGTCCTCGGCCGGGGCCTGTCACCGGCCGAGGCCGATGCGCGGATCGCCGCCCAGGGCGATCTAGCGGCCCGGCTCCGATCGGCGGCGACCCGGGTCATCGACAGCTCCGGTCCACGCGCCGAGACCCGGGAAGCGGTCGTGGGCGCCTGGCGCGAAGCCCTGCGACGACACGACGGCGGGACCGGGATGTGAGCGACCGCCCGACCCGCGAGGCGGGCCGGGCGGTCGGGAGGCGCGCCGGGTCAGCGGCGCGAAGGCATCGGCGTCGAGGTCACCCGGCGTCGGACGACGCCCGGCGTCGCGGGACGCCCGGCCCTCCGTCGACGTCAGGGCGTCGGCGTCGTGGAGGGCGTCGGCTCGGCCGAGGGTGACGGGCTCGGCTCGATCGGCGGCAGGGTCGCCACGGCGCCGCCTCGTGCCGGATAGGTCTCGGGGATCGGCAGGCCGTACTTCGTGATGATGAGGTTCGTCGTCGCGCCGAGGCGCGAGGCGTCGACCGTCCGGACATCCTGCTCCGGCCGGAGCGCGGCGCTGAACGTCACGTTCCCGGCGGCCGCCAGGTGGGCGAGCTCCTCGGCCGTCGCGATCGAGGCCCGGATGATGTAGAACTGCCCGGATCGGGCCAGGATCACGACGTTCTGGTACGTGAGCTTCGTCGACCGGTCGGTGTAGTAGCGGCCCTCGCTCAGGAGCTCCTGCGGCACGTTGACGGTCGCGGTCGCGAAGATGTCGACCGTCTCGCCGGCCTTCAGGAGCCCGCCCACGGCCGATGCGTCGGCCATCGTGATGGAGACGGCCCGCCAGGCCTCCGAATCGGGCCCGACGGTCTCGCTCGGCCCGAGGATCGAAAAGCCGCCGCCGCCCGCCGCGGAGGCGATGAGATTCGTCGTGACGAGCTGGTCCTTGAAGACCGTCACGGCGAGGACGCGCCCGACGAGGTCGTTCGGCTCGGCCGTGACGCCGGCCGCATTCGTCGCGTCGAGCGGCACCTGCCGGACGACGAGGTCGTCGGGCTCGATCGGCTTTCGGGCCGGGATGTCGCGGGCCGCGACGACGACCGGGACCTTCTGAAGGTCGCCCTGGCCCGCCTGCTGCTGGGCCTGGTTGATGAGGAAGAACGCCGCGGCGCCGGCGGCGACCGCGAGCACGAACCCGAGGACGATGATCGCCTTGCCTCGGCGGTTCGTGTCCCTGTACTCCATCTCCATCGGTGTGTTCCGAGCCTCCCGTTCGTGGCGGTCGCCGAGCCGGCGGCCGCGGTCTCTGCCGTGCCCTCCCGGCTAGTTCCAGGGCACCAGCCGCGCCACCTGACCGCGACGCAGCAGGGGATCGTTCATGTCGGCGACCA
>DASUMJ010000138.1:0-11998 GCA_036277775.1 Candidatus Limnocylindrales bacterium | reverse complement strand
CCGACCGCGGGCTCGGTGATCCTGGCCGGCGTCCTCCTGAAGCTCGGCGGCTACGGGTTCATCCGCTGGACCCTGTCGCTCTACCCGGACGCGGCCGCGACGTTCGCGCCGGTGATCATCGTCCTCAGCCTCATCGCGATCATCTACGGCGCGATCGTGGCCCTCGTCCAACCGGACCTGAAGAAGCTCGTCGCGTACTCGTCGGTCAGCCACATGGGCTTCGTCACCCTCGGCGTCTTCATCTTCCAGCCGCAGGGGATGCAGGGCGCGATCCTCCAGATGATCAACCACGGCCTCATCACCGGGGCCCTCTTCCTCCTCGTCGGCGTCATCTACGAGCGGACCCACGATCGGACGATCGCGAAGATGGGCGGGCTCTCCGCCCGGACTCCGGTCTACGCCGCGATCCTCGGCTTCTTCGTCTTCGCTTCGGCCGGCCTGCCGGGCCTGTCCGGCTTCGTCGGCGAGTTCCTGACGCTGGCCGGCACGTTCGCGGTGAACCCTTGGGCCGCGGCCGTTGCCGCGCTCGTGATGATCCTCGGGGCGGCCTACCTGCTGTGGATGTTCCAGCGGGTCGTGACGGGCGAGCTGTCGAGCTTCCTCGCCGGTCTCGGCAGCCACCTCACCGACGTCACACCGACCGAGGTCCTGACGCTCGCACCGCTCGGTGCCCTCGTCGTCCTGTTCGGCCTCTTCCCCGGGATCCTCCTCGACACGATCGCGGGCTCGGTGGAGCGGTCGCTTGCCGACGCCGCGACCGGCTCGGCGATCCCGATCGACCCGCTCGTCGTGGCCGTCGGGATCGGGATCGTCGTTGCGGTCGTCGCGATCCGGGTCGTGACGCTGCCGTTCGGGGCGCGCCCGGCAGCCGCCGCGGAGAGCGGCTCGTGAGCCCGACCCGATGACGTTCCAGGACCTCGTCACGATCGCGCCCCTCGCCGGGGCACTGCTCCTGTCCGGCGCGGTCCTCGCGGTGGACCTCGTCTGGCCCGGCCGCCGCGGGCCGGTCCTCGCGGTCAGCCTCGTCGGCCTCGCGCTCCTCGCCGCGCTGACGATCTGGACCGGCACGACGGCCGCGACCGCGTTCGGCGGCTCGTACCGGGTCGACGACCTGACGACGTTCCTCGACATCCTGTTCATCGGGATCGTCGCCCTGACGATCCTCTACGGGCCGGACTACCTCGCGCCGCGCGGCCTGCCGGTCGCCGAGTTCGCGATCGTCCTGCTCTTCGCGATGACCGGCGCGATGCTGATCGCCGCGTCGGCCGACCTGCTCGTGCTCTTCATCGGCCTCGAGCTCATGGTCCTGCCCGGCTACCTGCTCGCCGGCTACCACAAGAGCGACGGCTACTCGACCGAGGGGGCGATCAAGTACTTCCTCCTCGGGTCGTTCAGCTCCGCGATCTTCCTGTTCGGCCTGGCGTTCGTGTGGGGCCTCACGGGCACGACCCGGATCTCGGAGGTCGCCGAGGCGCTCGGGGTGCTGGCGCAGGGGGACTTCTCGCCGGGCCTCGCGCTGGGGCTCGCGTTCATGACGACCGGCGTGGCATTCAAGATCGCGGCGGTCCCGTTCCACTACTGGACGCCGGACGCCTACCAGGGCTCGCCGACGCCGGTGACCGGCTACCTGTCGGTCGGCCCGAAGGTCGGGGCTTTCGCGCTGATCCTCCGCCTCTTCGTCGAGGCCCTCGGGCCGCTGAAGGCGGACTGGCTCGCGGTCGTCGTCGTCCTCGCGGTCCTGACGATGACCCTCGGCAACCTCGTCGCGCTGACCCAGACGAACGTCAAGCGGATGCTCGCCTACAGCTCGATCGCCCACACCGGCTACATGCTCGTCGGGTTGGCGGCGTTCGCCGCGGGGCGGATCGAGGGCCTCGAGGGGCTGCTCTACTACGGCGCGGCCTACGCGGTGATGAACCTCGGGGCGTTCGCGGTGATCGCGGCCCTCCAGAAGCGGGCCGGCGTGACCTCGAACCTTGACACCTTCGCCGGCCTCAGCCGGCGCGAGCCGGTCCTCGCCGCGCTCATGACGATCTTCCTGCTGTCGCTCACCGGGATCCCGCCGCTCGCCGGCTTCTTCGGGAAGATGTACGTCATCCTCGCCGCGGTCCAGGCGAGCCAGGACGGGTTCACCGCCCTCGGCGTCCTTGCCGTCGTCGCGGTGCTCAACGCGGCGGCCGCCGCGTTCTACTACCTCCGCGTCGTCGTCTACATGTTCATGCGCGAGCCGGTCTCCGAGGAGCCGGCGCTCCGTCACGGCCGGCTGCTGTGGGGCGGCCTCGTCGCGGCCCTCATCCTGACCGTCTTCCTCGGCTTCATCCCCGGCCTCTTCGACGTCGTCATCGCGGCCGCCCGCGCGATCGGCTGACCCTTACGGGGCGTCGACCCCCGGCAGGATCGTGGCGAGGTGCCCGGCCATCGCGTCGGCGTCGATGCCGCCGAGGGCCCCGGCCCGGATGACCCCCTCGGCGTCGATCCAGAAGTGGACCGGCAGCGCCGTGGCGCCCCACGTCGCCTGCGCGGTGCCATCGGCGTCGAGCCCGATCGGGAGATGGACGTCGCTGGCGAGCCCGAAGGCCGCCACGGTGTCCTCGTCCTCGCGGACGTCGACCAGCAGGACGACGAGCCCGGCCTCCGCGTAGCGGCCCGCGAGCTCGCCCATGCGCGGGATGTCCTCGAGGCACGGCTGGCACGTCGTCTGGATGAAGGCGAGCCAGACCGGGCGACCGGCAAGGCTGGCGAGGTCGATCTCCCCGCCGCCGACCTGCGGGACGCGCAGCAGCGGCGCGGGCTCCCCGACGCCGAAGCCCGAATCGCCGATCGACGCCACGACGCTCGGCGACGCGCCGCCGTCGCCGCTGGCGGCGGCCGAGGAGCCCGGCGAAGCGCTCGCGGACGCGTCGGGGTCGGTTGTGCCGTCGGCCGCAGCGCGTGGCTCGGGGAGGAACGCGATCGCGGCGGCGAGGGCGATGAGCGCGACGGCGGCGCCGGACGCAAGCCCGGCCGCGATCGTCGTTCGTGGACTCATCGGCGGGAGGGTACCAGTACGAGCGTGCGGGGGCGGTTCCGCAGCACCGCTGCTAGCCTTGGGCCGTGGACGAGATCGGCCTCCGCCTCCGCGCGCGCCTCGTGCCGGCGATCCTGACGGCCCTCGGGGTCGCGTTCCTCACGGCCGGCCTGCTGACGTACACGGCGCCGGTCGAGGCCGGCCCGGAGCCGTCCGAGCCGCCGACGATCGTGACCCTGCCGCCGACCGAGGCGCCGTCCGACACGCCGCCCCCGGGAACGTCAGGACCGACGGCGAGCCCGACGGCCGCCCCGACCGTGCCGGCCGACCGGGTCGCGACCCGGGTCGTCGTCTCGGCCCTCGGGATCGACCTCCCGATCGTCAAGCCGGCGAGCGATTCGCAGTACCCGCTGTGCGACGTCGCGATGTACATCCAGCAGCTCGGCCAGCCGGGGTTCGGGCGGGCGACGTACCTGTATGCCCATGCCCGCGAGGGGATGTTCCTCCCGATCCTGGAGGCGTCGCTCGTCAACGACGGCGCGGCGATGCTCGGCATGATCGTCGAGGTCTACACGAGCGACGACCAGCTCTACCTCTACGAGATCACCGAGGTCCGGCGCCACCAGCTCGATCTCGACGACGCGGTCGCGGCCACGACGGAGCAGATGTGGCTCCAGACGTCCGAGGGGCCGAAGGGGACGCGCCCGAAGACCCAGGTCGTCGCCCGGTTCCTGTCCACCGGGCCGGCGAACCACGAGGCCGCCCACCCCGTGCCGAAGCCGGTGGTCTGCGGCTAGATCCAGCCGATCCGACGCAGGAGGAAGGCGGCGATCAGCGAGATCGTGATCGTCACGATCGCGACGATCCAGAACCCGATCGCCTCGCCGCCGCCGAACGCGGCCCCCGCCTCGCTCATCCCGAAGATCCCGGCGATCGCGCCGATCCCGGCGAGGATGACCGTCGCGCCGGTGAGGCGCTTCATGATCGCCGACAGGTTGTTGTTCACCGTCGAGAGGTAGACGTCGAGCGTCGCCGCGACGAGCTCGCGGTCCGTGTCGAGCTCATCGGTCAGGCGGATGACGTGGTCGTAGATGTCCCGGAAATAGATGACCTCGTTGGCATCGACGAGCCGGAGCTCGCGGTTCGTGAGCTGGTTCAGGACCTCCCGGACCGGCGTGACCGCCCGCCGGACGTCGATCAGGTCGCGCTTCAGCCCGAAGAGTCGGGTCAGCGTGTCCTGGTCGGTCCGCTCCACGACGTCATCCTGGAGCGTGTCGATCGCGTCCTCGAGCCGATCGGCGAACGGGAAGTAGCCGTCGACGATCGCATCGAGGAGGGCCCACAGCACGTGATCCGGTCCCGGGCCCATGACCTGGGCGATGCCCGACCGGAAGTGCGCGGCGGCCCGCGGGTCCCAGTCGGCCGGGTGGGCGCTCAGGATGAAGCGGTCGCCGAGGACGAAGTCGACCTCGTGCGTCCGAACCTCGTCGGTGTACTCGAGGGCGAAGACGACGACGTGGATGAGACCGTCGGTCGCCTCGAGCTTCGGTCGCTGGTTGCCCTCGACGATGTCCTCGGCGATGAGCGGGTGGAGGCCGAGGAGCTCCGCGACCCTGCTGACCGTCGCCGCGTCGGGATCGCCGAGGTCGATCCAGAGCGTGCTCGCCTCGGTCTGCCGCACCTGCTCCAGGAGGCCGTCGCCGAGCGCCTCGATCGCGGCGCCGTCGGTCCACTCGCCGAGCCGGCCGCCGAGGAGCGCGGCGATCGTGATCGTGCCGCTGCCGCCGGGCGCCCAGCCGCCGGACGCCGGGCCGCCGCGATCGTCGCTCGTCATCTGCGCCCCTCCAGCGCCGCGCCGGTGACCGGCGCGTCAGGCTCGCTGCCCGGCGCGAGGATACGCCGCCGTCCCAGGGCAAGGGCCGGCACGAACGCCACCGCGGTGACGAGGGCCGCCACGAGGAAGATCCCGACGAGGATCCGCGCCGCCTCGCCCGAGGCCCACGCCTCGAGCGCCTCCACCACGAGGCCGTCCTCGAGCGGCCGATCCCGGAGCCCCTCGGGGATGTAGAGCCGGTAGGCGTCGGGGGTCGCCCGGACCTCGCGGTAGAGCCGGTCGATCGTCGTCGAGCCGAACGCGGTGAGCGCGGCCAGCCCGATCGCCATCCCGATCATCCGGGCCACGGTGACCGTCGCCGATGCCACGCCGTACGACGCCTGGCCGAGGGCGTCGATCGCGGCGGTGGATCGCGGGGTGACCGTCAGGCCGAACCCGAGGCCGAAGGCCGCCATCCAGAGGGCGACCTCGCCGAGCCCGGTCGCCGGGGTCCAGGCGGACATCCGGACGAGCCCGACGATGCTCAGGACGAGCCCAACGACCGTGACGAGCCGGAGTCCCGCGACCCGGAGCACGAACCCCGAACCGAGCGCCCCGACGGCCGTCGCGGCGGCGACCGCCCCGAGCGCGACGCGCTGGACGTCCGGCCCGCCGTAGAGGACGCGGTCCACGAACACCGCGCCGCCGACGATCGCCGTCGCGAGGCCGTACCCGGTCAGGAGCGACACGAGGGCGGCCGAGGCGAAGGGCCGCGATCGGAAGAGCCGGACGTCGAGGAAGCCGGCCGGATGGCGGATCCCGAGGACCGCCGCGATCAGGCCGGCGGCGAGCGCGAGGGCCGCGAGCCCGCCGAGCACGATGGCCGGGTCGGCCGCGATCCCCGCGACCTCGTCGCTCCCGGCGAGCGTCGTGGCCACGAGGCCGAGGCCGAGCGCCAGCGAGAAGGCCACCGCGCCGGCGACGTCCGGCGGTCCGCCCCGGCGCGGCGTCTCCCAGCCGTGGGCCGCCGCCCAGGCGAGCGCGAGCGCTGCGATCCCGATCGGGACGTTGACGTAGAAGACGTATCGCCACGGCGATTCGAGGGCGTCGCGCAGCGGCCCCTCGACGATCCCGGCCCCGTCGAGCGCCGCCGCGGGGTGGAGGCCGCCGATGATCCAGGCGCCGACGAACGGCCCCGCCGCCATGCCGAGGAACGTCAGCGCCCCGATCACGCCGAGGGCCCGGGGCCGGGATTCATCCTCGAACAGGTGCGACGCTGCCGCGGTCCCGACCGGGACGAGGATCCCCCCGCCGATCGCCTGGACGACCCGGGCGGCGATGAGCGTCTCGAGCGACGGCGCCAGCCCGGCGAGGAGCGACCCCAGCGTGAAGACCGCGAGCCCGGCATGGAAGAGACGCCGGACGCCCCACCGATCCGCCAGGCGCCCGGCGAGGGGCATCGTGATGACGTAGGCGAGGAGGTAGGCGTTGATGATCCATGACGCCTCGCGGAGGGCCTGCCAGCTCGCCAGGTCGACGACGATCGACGGGAGGGCGACGGCCGTGACCATGAGCTCGAGGCCGGCGAGGAAGACGCCCGTCCCGAGCACGGCGAGGAGCACGGCGCGCGCACGGCGATCCACGCCGGGAGTGTAGGCCGCGGGCATCGCAATGCGGCTGGCGCACCGCGCGGCGGCGCGACGCGAGCGGCTGCAACCGGTTCCCGGGCCATCCTGTGACCCTCGCCGCCGTCCGGGCACCGGCCGGGCGCGAGTCGCGAGGAGGTCGCTTCCATCGCTGCCGTCGTTCCGCCCGCTCCCGCCGCCGAGGCCCCCGAGACGGGGGCCGGTCCGGCGACGCCGCGGCCACCCACGCCCGGAGATCGCCCGGCGCCCGGCGCCCACGCTGGCCATGGCGTCCGCGCGGAAGACCGAGCCCATGCCGCCGCCGTCGTCGCCGAGGGCCTGACCCGGCGGTTCGACGACGTGACCGCCGTCTCGGACGTCAGCTTCGAGGTCCCCGAGGGATCGATCCTCGGCGTCATCGGCCCGTCCGGCTCGGGCAAGACGACCACGATCCGGATGCTCATGGGATCGCTCGCCCCGAGCGAGGGCTCGGTCAGCGTGCTCGGGCACGACCCGCTCCACTTCGACCACGCGACGCGGGAGCGGATCGGCTACATGCCGCAGCAGTTCATCCTCTATCCGGATCTGACCGCCGGCGAGAACGTCGACTTCGTCGCGAGCCTCTTCGGGTTGCTCTTCTTCCGCCGCCGACGCCGCGTCCGGCAGGTCCTCCAGCTCCTCGACCTGTGGGACGCCCGGAAGCGGCAGGCGAAGGACCTGTCCGGCGGGATGCAGCGCCGGCTCGAGTTGGCCTGCGCGCTCGTCCACGAGCCACGGCTCCTCATCCTCGACGAGCCGACCGCGGGGATCGACCCGATCCTCCGGCGCACCATCTGGGACGAGCTCCACCGCCTCCGTGGCGAGGGCGTCACGTGCCTCGTGACGACGCAGTACGTCACCGAGGCCGAGGAGTGCGACACCGTCGCGCTCATCTCCGAGGGACGGCTCATCGCCTACGCCTCGCCGGCCGACATCCGTCGCCAGGCCTACGGCGGCGACATCGTCGAGATCAGCACCGAGGCCACCTTCGATGCCGACGTCCTCGCTGCGATGCCGGGCGTCCACGGGATCCGCCAGACCGGCCTCCGCGACTTCCGGGTGGCGGTCGAGGACGCGGCGGTCGCGATGCCCGAGCTCGTCGACGCGGTCGCGGCCGCCGGCGGCACGGTCGCCGCCGCGCGAGAGGCACGACCCTCGTTCGAGGAGGTCTTTGCCGAGCTCGTCGAGCGCGATCGCCGTGAGCACCCGGTCGAGGCGGCCGACGGCGACGGCGAGGCCTCTCGCGCACCCAGCCGCACGGACGCGGAACGCGCTGCGACCGCGACCGAGGCGGGGCTGCGCGGCTCCGATCCGGCGGGTCACGTGCCGGTCGAACCGGCGACGGAGGGCCAGGGTGCCGCCTCGGCCGTCCCCACCGACACGGCCGACACGGCCGACACGGCCGCCGAGGACGCGGCGCTCGGGTCACGTGGCGACCGGGAGGAGGTGGCCTGATGGGCCTCCTGAAGTCGGTCATGCGGACGCTCGCCCTCGTCGGCAAGGAGCTCGTCGAGGTGATGCGCCGGCCGGGGGCGATTCTCAGCCTGGTCCTCGGGCCATTCCTCGTCCTCGCCGTCTTCGGCCTTGGCTACCAGGGCGTGAAGGCCGATCTCCGCACGGTCGTCGTCGTCCCGGCCGATTCCGGGCTCCCGACCGATGCGAGCGCCTACGAGGCGTTCACCGCTCGCGGGGTGCGCATCGTCGAGGTCGCCACCGACGAGGCCGGCGCCCGGGCGCTCCTCGAGAACGAGGAGGTTGACCTCCTCGTGATCATCCCGGCCGATGCCCAGGCCCGCCTCGAGGCCGGCGAGCAGTCGGAGCTCAGGGTCGTGATGAACCAGACCGACCCGGTCCAGTCGAACTACGCCGGCTTCCTCGCCGAGACGCTCGCCGCCGAGGTGAACCGCGAGCTCTACCGGCGGGCCGCCGACGAGGGCCGCGGCTACGCGATCAGCGTCGGTGGCGAAGACCTCGGCGACATCCCGCCGGAGGTCATCGCCTCGCCGGTCACCGCCTCCACCGAGAACATCGCCCCGACGACGCCGGGGATCATCCCGTACTTCGGGCCGGCGGCGCTGGCCCTCGTGCTCCAGCACATGGCGGTCGCCCTCGTCGCGCTGTCGGTCGTGCGCGAGCGCCGGAGCGGCGCGATGGACCTCTTCCGGATCGCACCGGTTCGGTCGGTGGAGCTCATCCTCGGCAAGGTCCTCGCATACGGCTTCCTCGGGGCGGTGATCGCCGCCTCGTCCGTCGCCCTCCTCGTCGGCGTGCTCGGCGTCCCACTCCTCGGGCAGCTCGGGCTCGTGGCGGGCGTGATCGGCCTCCTGCTGCTCGCCTCGCTCGGCCTCGGGCTGCTCATCTCGATCGTCTCCGACTCGGAGCGCCAAGCGGTCCAGCTGTCGCTCCTCGTCCTCCTCGCCTCGATGTTCTTCAGCGGTTTCGTCCTCCGGATCGGCGAGTTCAACGAGCCCGTCCAGGTGGCCGCGCGCGCCCTGCCGGTGACGCACGGGATCGCATTGCTCCAGGACCTCCTGCTCCGCGGCGAGATCCTCCGCCTTTGGCAGGTCGGGGCGCTCGCCGCCATCGCCGGGGTCCTGCTCCTCGCGAGCTGGGGCCTCCTCCGGCGGGAGATGCGGCCGGCGTGACGGCCGCGACGACACCACCGGCCGACTGGCCGTTCGCTCCGGGCCCGGCGCGGCGGCGGATGGGTCGCGCGCTCCTCTCGTTCGGGATCGCCGGCCTCGTGCTCGTCACGCTCGGCGCGGTCCTCGTCGTCGGCTCGCTCGGCGCGGTCTACGACGCGGCCGGATCGCTCGACGACCAGCGCGCCCGGGTCGTCGCGCTGCTTGACCCGACCGAGGCGGTGCTGCTGCGGTCCGCCGGGACCGCCGAGAACGCGGGCACAAGCCTCGAGGCGAGCGCCCGGTCGGCTCGTGACGCCGCCGAGCTCACGACGCAGCTCGCGACGGCGATGGACCAGATGGCCGCCGCGGCCCAGCTCGACGTCTTTGGCCTCCGGCCGTTCGCCGCCCTCGGCGACGAGCTGTCCGGCGTCGCGACGCGATCGCGGACGCTCGCCGCCGATCTCGTGACGACCGCCGCCGCCCTCGACGCCAACGTCGAGGACTCGCGCGCCACCGCGGCCGACCTTCGCGAGCTGGCGGATGACCTGGCGGCGCTCCGGACGGAGCTCGGTGCGGTCGACGCCGAGGCTGGCGGTGCCGCTTCCGGCGGCGTCGACGTGACGACGGCGATCGCGGTCGCCCGGATCGTGCTGCTCGGTATCCTCGGCTGGCTCGCGGTCCCGGCTCTCGGAGCGACGTGGCTCGGCTGGCGCTGGCGCGACGGCTGAGCGGCCCGAGGCAAGGCAGCGCCGGTTCGGCACGGACCGACGCACGCCCTGTGCGACGATCCGTCCGATGGCGCAGCTCGACGACATCGTCACCCTTGTTCGCGGCGTGCTCGGCGAGCACCTGACCGGCGCCTATCTCCACGGCTCGGCGGTGCTCGGGCAGCTCCGCCCGCACAGCGACACCGACGTGCTCGTGGTGGCCTCGCGGCACCTCACGCCGGACGACCGGCGGACACTCACGCACGGGCTCATGGCGATCTCGGGACGGCGCGCCCATGGCGGCCCGGCCCGCCCGATCGAGCTGACGATCGTGGTCGAGGGGGACGTCCGCCCATGGCGTTACCCGCCGCGGGCGGAGTACCTGTACGGGGAGTGGCTCCGCGACGACTACGAGCGGGGCCTTGTGCCGGAGGCCGTCGCGGCGAGCCCGGACCTCGCACCACTCCTCTCGATGGTCCGGCTCGGCAACCGGCCGCTCGTCGGACCGCCCCCGGCGGTCCTCCTTGATCCGGTTCCGCCGGACGATCTCGTCCGGGCCGTCGTCGCCGGGATTCCCGGCCTCCTCGAGGACCTGGAGCCCGACACGGCGAACGTGCTCCTGACGTTCGCCCGCATCTGGACGACCGTTGCGACCGGCTCGATCCGCTCGAAGGACGTGGCCGCCGACTGGGCCATCGAGCGGCTGCCAGCCGAGCACCGGCCGGTCCTCGAGCGAGCTCGGGACGTCTATCTCGGCAGCGTCGAGGACGGGGGCTGGGCCGAGGTCATGCCAGCAGTCCGGGCGCACGCGGCACAGGTGCTCGCCGAGATCGAGCGGGCTGTGGCCCGGCGCGACGCCGCACGGCGTGACGCGCCCGAGGGTTGACACCGACGGGCACATCAACGCATATTGATATAAACCAAAGTTGATCCGACCGACCCTGGATCGTCTCGCACCCTGCCGCCGGAGACCTCCCCTGAGCCCGTCACCCGCCCGCATCCGCTCGACCATCGCGTCCGTCGTCGACCAGCCGGACGATCTCCGCACCGTCCGCCTCATCCACAAGACGCTCGCCGACGTCAACCGGCTGCGGATCGTCCGCCGCCTGGCGGACGGCGACGCGACCGTGACCGAGCTCATCGATCACGTCGGCCTGAGCCAGCCGCTCGTCTCCTGGCACCTCGGCAAGCTCCGGCTCGCCGGGCTGGTGGAGACGCGCCGTGCCGGCCGTGAGACCGTGACCCGACTCCTACCCGAGGCCTGGGACCGGTTCGCGGCGTACGAGCGCCAGGTCCTGGGCCTCGGCGGCGCCCGCCGGACCCGGAGCGCAGCCTCGTGACCGGCTCGATCGTCACGCCGGACCTGCGGGCCCGCGTCCGCGGCCTTGCGCTGCCGGTCGCCCGCGGCCTCGGGCGCCTCGGGCTCACGCCCAACCACCTGACGCTCATCGGCTTCGGGATCGCCATCGTGGCCGCCGGAGCCGCCGCGGCCGGGGCCTGGCTCGCCGCGGGCATCCTCGTGATCGTCGGCGGCGTCTTCGATCTCTTCGACGGCGCCCTCGCACGGTCGCGCGGCCAGGCGACGCGGCTCGGCGCCTTCTTCGACTCGGTCTTCGACCGCTGGGGCGAAGGTGTCGTCTACATCGGCATCGCCTGGGGCTGCGCAAGGGCCGACTTCCTGGAGGGCTCGGTCCTAGCGACCGCGGCGCTGGCGTCGTCCTTCATGGTGAGCTACGCCCGGGCCAAGTCGGAGAGCCTCGGCTTCACGCCGGGGACACGGATGGCGGCGATCGGGCTCGCCCCGCGCGAGGTGCGGATCGTGATCGTCACGCTGGCCCTGTTGGTGGCAGGCGGCGCGGGGAGCGTCACGGTGGGCTCCGAACCCTGCTTCCTGCCTGGCGGCGCGGTCTGCCCGATCACGCTGTCGACCGGCGCCCTGGGGCTCGCGATCGGCCTCGGGCTCATCGCGGTCCTCGCCACGATCACGACGATCCAGCGAATCCTCCACGTCGTCCGCCAGGCCCGGGAGGACTGAGCCGCCGGCGCGAACCACGACATTTCCGACCATCTCCCCCCACCCATCGATCCGAACCAGGAGCCAGGAGCAACCAGTGACCACGACGAATGGCAAGAACGGCAAGAACGGGACCCACGAAGGCACGTGGGCGGGCGAGAAGCGCAAG
>DASUMJ010000137.1:0-46619 GCA_036277775.1 Candidatus Limnocylindrales bacterium | reverse complement strand
GAGGAGCGCGAGGCCGAGACCCGGAAGCTCCGGGGCGAGCACGTCGAGGCGGGCTGGGGCAACCAGATCCGGAGCTACGTCCTTCACCCGTACCAGATGGTGAAGGACCTCCGGACGAACCACGAGACCTCGAACACGGGTGCCGTCCTCGACGGCGACCTCGATGCCTTCATGGCCGCCGAGCTCGAGCGCCTCGCGACCGGTGCACCCCCGTCGTCCGGCAGCGACGCCGAGTGACCGACGAGGGAATCCGCTACCGCCCGGCCACCGAGGCTGATCTCCCGGCCTGCGAGGTGATCTGGCGCGAGGGCCTCAACGACTACCTCGTGCCCCTCGGCCAGTACGAGGTGCCCGAGGACAACCCGTCGCTTCGGCTGCTCCACGCCCACACCCTCGCCACCGACCCGGACCGGTTCTGGGTGGCGACGCGGTCGGACGGGCCGGACGGGGCCGATCGGCCGATCGCGTTCGGGTCGGCGGTCCGACGAGCGTCGGTTTGGTTCCTCTCGATGCTCTTCGTGCGGCCGGGCGAGCAGACCGGGGGCGTCGGCCGGGCGATCCTCCGCCGGATCCTGCCCGCCGACGGCGACGACGCGACGCTCGCCACCGTCACCGACACGGCCCAGCCGATCTCGAACGGCCTCTACGCGTCGGTCGGGATCCCGCCACGGATGCCGATGTTCAACCTCGTCGGGCGCCCATCGCGGCCCGACGAGCTCCGTCCGCTGCCCGCCGGGGTCCATGCGGTCCGCTTCGACGCCACGACCCCGGCGGAACGCGACCGGCTCCACGACGCGGAGATCGGCGGCCTCGACCGGATGACGCTCGGCTTCGTCCACCGCGAGGACCACGACTTCCTCCGCCGCCAGGGCCGGATCGGCTATGCCTATCGCGACGGCCGCGGCGACCTGCTCGGCTACGGCTACGCGGCCGAGATCGGCCGGATCGGTCCCATCGCCGTCCGCGATCCGGCGCTCCATGCGCCGATCGTCGCCCACCTGCTCGACGCGGTCGTGCCGCGGGGGGCGTCCGCGGTCTGGGTCCCGGGTGCCGCCGGGCCGACGACCGAGATGCTCGTCCGGGCCGGGCTCCGGATGGAGGGCTTCCCGGTCCTCGTCTGCTGGTCGCGGCCCTTCGCCGACTTCGCCCGCTACCTGCCGATCTCGCCGGGCCTGCTCTGACGGCGCGCCGGGCTCCCTCGGCCCGGCGGCCGGGCCGGCCGCGAGGCCCGGCGACGGCGTTTGCCCGTCGCGGCGACCCGGTGTAGCCTCCCTTCGACGTGGCTCCACCGATCGTGCCCGCCCTCGGAGCCCCGCGCAGTCGCGCCGCGACGCACCCCCGCCACCGGCGCCACGTACCGCGGAGCCGAACCTGACGATGGCCCCTCCCGCCACCCCGACGGGCGTCCTCGACACCGAGCCGGCGACGACCGCATCCGATCCCTGGTCGCGAGCCCTGCCCGGCACGGATCCGCCGGCCGACGGCGATCGCGCCCCGGCCCGCCGCTCCGTCCTCGTCCTGAACGACGTCACGAAGCGATATCCGAACGGCCGGGAGGCCCTCCGCGACGTCGACCTGACGATCCCCGAGGGCGACTTCGTCTTCCTCGTCGGCGCGAGCGGGGCCGGGAAGTCGACGCTCATGAAGCTGATCATCCGGGACGAGCTCGCGACCCACGGCGAGGTGATCCTCGACGGCGAGGACCTCGCGAAGCTGCCGCGCCGCAAGGTGCCGCACGTTCGCCGGAAGATCGGCACGGTCTTCCAGGACTTCAAGCTCCTGCCGATGAAGACGGTCCGCGAGAACGTCGGCTTCGCGCTCGAGGTCACCGGCACGCCCCGCGGCCGGATCCGCCCGGCCGTCGAGCGGGCGCTCCGCCTCGTCGGGCTCACCCAGCAGGCGGAGCAGTTCCCGCGCCAGCTGTCGGGCGGCGAGCAGCAGCGGACCGCGATCGCCCGGGCCCTCGTCCACGATCCCCGGATCGTCATCGCCGACGAGCCCACCGGCAACCTCGACCCGCTCATCAGCTGGGAGATCATCCAGCTCCTCCTCCGGATCAACGAGCTCGGCGTCACCGTCCTGATGGCGACCCACGACGCCGACGTCGTCACCGCCCTCCGGAAGCGCGTCGTGGCCCTCGAGGACGGCCGCGTCATCCGCGACGAGCTCGGCGGCCGGTACCACCGGCGTGGCTGAGCCCCGACGGAGCGAGGAGCCGCCCCGATGGTAGGGTTCCTCGCCTTCAGCGTCTCCCGCGCCTGGCAGGGCTTCTGGCGGAACGCGGCGATGAGCCTCGCCGCGACGGCAACGATGACGCTGATGCTCCTGCTCCTCGCCGGCTTCTTCATCGTCCAGAACGGGCTCCTCGCCGGGCTGGCGTTCGTGGAGCAGAAGGTCGAGGTCGTGGCGGACATCCGGGCGACCGCGTCCGAGGCCGACGTCGCGGCGCTGCGGACCCGGGTCGAGGCCCTGCCGGAGGTCCGCGAGGTCGCCTACGTCTCCGAGGCGGAGGCGCTCCGCCGGTTCCGCGAGGCGCGCGCCGCCCAGGGCGAGGAGGACCTGACCCGCTACCTCGACGACAACCCCCTCCACGCCAGCCTCGAGGTGAAGCTCCGCGACCCGGCCGACTTCGGGACCGTCATGGAGCGCCTCCGCGCCGACCCCGCCGTCGAGCGGGTCAAGAACATCACCGATCTCGTGAGCCGGGTGATCACGGTCACGGACTTCCTCCGGACGGCGGGCCTGGCGATCCTCGGCGTCATCGGGGCGATCGTGCTGTTCATCATCATCAACACGATCCGGCTGGCCGTCGTCGGCCGGGCCGAGGAGATCGAGGTCATGCGCCTCGTGGGCGCCTCGGACGCGTTCATTCGGTGGCCGTTCGTGTTCGAGGGCGCCCTCGTCGGCCTGCTCGGCGCCGCGATCACGCTCGGGGCGATCGCGGCCCTCGCCGAGCCGCTCGGGGCGTTCATGTTCGACTTCTTCCGGGTCCTCCCGATCCGGGTCGGCGCGATCGCCCGAGACGTCAGCCTCCTCGTCCTCGGCTCCGGCATCGGCCTCGGCGTCCTCGGGGCGTTCATCAGCGTCCGGACCTACCTGATCCGGTAGCGGGCGGGCCCGGCGCGAGGCCCGCGCCGGCGGCCCCCGCGGGCCCCGCGCCAGGGTCACGCCGCCCGGGTGAAGGCCAGGCGAGGGATCGATTGGGTTTCCGCCACCTTCGATCCGTGCGGGCGACGCGGGGCGTAGGATCGGCGACACCCGTGTAGGCTTGCCGCCGCGCGCGATGTCCGGGACCGAAACCTCCCCGGCTCGCCCGCCTTCGAGAGGACCACGCCGCGATGCTCCCCGACGATCCCGTTCGCCCGTCCGACGCCCCCGAGAGCGCGGCACCCCCCGCCGGCAGCCTCGAGACGGTGACGCCGGCGCCGGCAGGCCCCGTCCCGACCGGCCTCCTGGCGGGCGCCCCGCCGGTCGTCGCCGGACCGGCGCTCGCGCCCGCGACGCGCCGGGGCGGCGCGATGCTCGGGATCGCGGTCGCGCTCGTGGCCGTCCTCGGCGGCGGGGCCCTGTTCATGTCGGGCTACGTGCTCGGCCAGCGCCAGGTCGCCCAGCCGGGAACGCCCGGCTCGGAGGAGGAGGCGTTCGAGCCGTTCTGGGACGCCTACCACGCGATCCGTGATCGGTACGCGCTCGGGCCGGTCGACCGCAAGGAGATCATCGAGGGCGCGATCCGCGGCATGGTCGAGGCGGTCGGCGATCCGTACTCGACGTACCTCTCGTCCGAGGACTTCCGGCAGACCCTCCAGGACATCAACGGCGAGTTCGAGGGGATCGGCGCGGAGATCGGGACCGTGAACGCAGCCGGCGAGACGGTCGACTGCGCGGAGTTTGGGCCGGACTGCCGGCTCGTCATCGTCGCGCCGCTCGAGGGCTCCCCGGCGGAGGCGGCCGGGCTCCGGCCGGGCGACGTCGTCGCCGAGGTCGACGGCTCGTCGCTGGACGGGCTGACGCCGGACGAGGCGCGCGACAAGATCCGGGGCCGGAAGGGCACGGCCGTCGTCCTCACGATCGAGCGCGAGGGCGCGGCGCCGTTCGAGGTCGAGATCGTGCGCGACGTGATCCATCAGCGCGAGATCATCGTCGAGGACTACGCCGACGGCGAGATCGGCTACATCCGGCTCACCGGCTTCTCGGAGAACGGTGCCGACCGCTTCGTCGAGGCCGTCCAGGCCGCGCTCGACAAGGGCCAGACGAAGCTGATCGTCGACCTCCGAGGCAACCCCGGCGGCTTCGTGACGGCCGCCCGGGAGGTCGCGAGCACCTTCGTCGGGGACGGCCCGGTCTTCTGGGAGGAGGACGCCAGGGGCGAGCAGACGCCGACGGAGGCGCTCGAGGACGGCATCGCGACCGACCCGGACGAGCTCGAGGTGGTCCTCCTCATCGACCGCGGCAGCGCCTCGGCCAGCGAGATCGTGGCCGGAGCCCTCCAGGACACCGGCCGCGCCACGCTCATCGGCGAGACGTCCTACGGCAAGGGCACGGTCCAGCAGTGGATCGAGCTCGAGAACGACACCGGCGGCGTGAAGCTGACGGTCGCGAAGTGGCTGACGCCCGACAAGCGCTGGATCCACAACGTCGGGATCGTTCCGGACATCGTGGTCGAGATCCCGGCCGACACGCCGGCCGGCCAGGACCCGGTCCTGGACCGGGCGATCGAGTACCTGACCGACGGAGCCGCCCTCCCCGCGGTCCTGCCGCGCGCCGCCTGATGGTGATGGTTGCCAGCACCGGCGGCATCGAGTAGGGTTCACCGCGAACGAAAGGAGGTGATGTGCAGTGTCAGAACACAGTCGCTGCACCACCTCGCCGGAGATGACCGTCTAGCCGGTCTTCCGAGCGGGTGGAAGCCGCAGACGAACGCCGGCCCGCGAGGGCCGGCGTTCGTGCGTCCGCAGCCCGAGCCGGTGGCCGCGGAGCGCATCGCGCCGTCCGGCCCAAACCACACCGACCAGGAGCCGATCCCATGGGCGAGGAGAAGACCATCGCCCTCAACCGGAGGGCGCGCCACGAGTTCTCGATCGAGGACACGATCGAGGCCGGGATCGTGCTGTCCGGGACCGAGATCAAGGCGCTCCGGGCCGGCAAGGGCAACCTCTCGGACGCGTACGCTCGCATCGAGCGCGGCGAGGCCTGGCTCGTCGGCGCACACATCGCGCCCTGGTCGACGACGAGCGCCCGCGACAACCACGAGCCGAAGCGTGACCGGAAGCTCCTCCTCCACCGCTCCGAGATCGACCAGCTTCTCGGCAGGACGAAGGCGAAGGGCCTGACCCTGATCCCGCTGCGGCTCTACATCAGCCAGCGGGGCCGGGCCAAGATCGAGCTCGGGCTCGGGAGGGGCAAGCAGCTCCACGACCGCCGACGCGACATCGCCGAGCGCGATGCACGCCGCCAGATGGAGCGCGACGTGGCCGAGGCCCGCAGGGGCTGAGCCGGCCGCTGCCCTCCGTGGCGAGCCGGCCCCGGCGCGACCTCAGCCGGGCTGCGTCAGCGTCGCGACAAGGACCGCCTTGATCGTGTGCATCCGGTTCTCGGCCTGGTCGAACACGATCGAGGCCGGCGACTCGAAGACCTCGTCGCTCACCTCCATGGCCGTCAACCCGTGGCGCTCGAAGATCTTCGCCCCGACGTCGGTCGAGAGATCGTGGAACGCAGGCAGGCAGTGCAGGAACCGGACCTCGGGATTCCCGGTCGCGGCGAGCATCGCGGCGTCCACCTGGTATGGGCGGAGCAGCGCGATCCGCTCGTCCCACACGGACTCCGGCTCGCCCATCGAGACCCACACGTCCGTATAGATCGCGTCGGCGCCGCGGACGCCGTCGGCGATCGACTCCGTGACCGTGATCCGGGCCCCGCTACTGGCCGCGAGGCCCTGGGCACACTCGAGGAAGTCGGGCCGCGGCCAGACCGGCTGCGGAGCGACGATCCGGAGGTCCATGCCCATCGTCGCGCAGCCGATGAGGAGCTCGTCGCCCATGTTCCCGCGGGCATCGCCGACGTACGCCAGGGCAACGTCGCGGAGCGGCTTCGCGACGTGCTCCCGGAGCGTCAGGAGGTCGGCGAGGACCTGGGTCGGATGATCCTCGTCGGTCAGGCCGTTGTAGACCGGCACGCCCGACCAGCGGGCGAGGGCTTCCACGTCGGACTGGTGGAAGCCCCGGAACTCGATCGCGTCGTAGATCCGGCCGAGGACGCGGGCCGTGTCCTTGATCGACTCCTTCTTGCCGATGTGGCTGCCGCTTGGCCCGAAGTACGTCACGTGGGCGCCCTGATCGTAGGCCGCGACCTCGAAGCCGATCCGGGTCCGGGTGGAGTCCTTCTCGAAGATCAGGGCGATCGACCGCCCGGCGAGGCGGCGGGTCTCGCGGTGCTCGCGCTTCTCGATCTTGAGGCGCGCGGCGAGGTCGAGCAGCGACTCGATCTCGGTCGCGCTGAAGTCGCGCAACGTCAGGAACGATCGACCGACGAGGTCTGCGCCGAGGTTGACGGCCATGCCGAGGCTCCCTGTGGCACAGCGAGATGCCGCGCGCCCGGGCGCGCCGTGCCGGTGCCCGGGTCGTGGGCCGAGCGTGGCGGAGCGCGACGCCGGCGTCATCGTCCTTCTGGCCCCCCGGCACCGGATCGACCGGCACCACCTCGCCGGGCGAGGTGCCGGCGGGCGGTGGGCCGGGCGCGGCCCGTCAGTCGAAGTCGAAGATCGTGTTGCCCTGGTAGAAGAGGAGCACGTAGCCGCACGACAGGCAGACGAGGATGTCCACCTTGTGGGCCGTCATGCCCCACGTGGAGTCGATCTTGCCGGTCTCGCGCCGGTACTGGTCGTGACCGCAGATCGGGCAGCGGGGACGCCCGCCGACCGGCGTCGGAGCCTGCTCGTCCATGGACCGCCTCCATCGATGGCGTGGAGCGGGATCGTACCTGCTCGCTTGACGGGCAACCAATTGGTTGCGTATTATCCCGCCAGATGGACCCGATCTTCGCCGCCGTCGCCGATCCCACCCGGCGGGTGCTCCTCGAGCGCCTCCGGGCAGGCGGCGCGCTCTCGGTCTCGGCCCTCGGCGACGGCCTGCCGATGACCCGGCAGGCCGTGTCGAAACACCTCGGGATCCTCCGCGCGAGCGGCCTGGTGCGGGTCCACCGGGCCGGCCGCGAACAGCTCCACGAGCTCGACCCCCGGCCGCTCCAGGCGGTCGACGACTGGCTGCGGCCGTACGCCGCGGCATGGGACGAGCGAATCGCGGCGCTCCGGCGCCACCTGGGAGAGGACGACGATGCCTGAGACGATGACCGAGCCCGGCCTCGCGATCGAGCGACGCCTGGAGCTTCGAGCCAGCCCGGCGCGCGTCTGGCGGGCGTTGACCGATCCGGCGGAGCTTGCCGCCTGGTTCAGCCAGCGCTGCGGGATCGACCTCCGGCCGGGTGGCGAGGCGTGGTTCGACTGGGACGACGGCGGCCGATACGCGGCTCGCGTCGAGGCGGTCGAGCCGGAGCGGCGGCTCGTGATCCGCTGGGCGACCGAGGAGGACCAGGCGCTCGACGCGGGTCCGACGACGGTCATCGAGTGGACCCTGGAGCCGGGCCGGAACGGGGGCTCGGTGCTCCGTCTCCGCGAGACCGGCTTCACCGACCCGGCCGCGCGCTTCGGCAACGTCCACGGCTGGCTCGATGAGCTCCACGAGCTGGCCGAGCTCGTGGCCGAGCCGGGCGACGCATGGCAGGCGGGGATCCGCGAGACCTACGAGCTCCGGTCCGAGCCCGACCGCGTGTGGGCCGCGATCGCGACGACCGAAGGCCTGAACGGCTGGTTCGGCCCGATCGTCGGGCTGGCGATCGAGCCCGGCTCGGAGGGCTGGTTCGACTGGCCGGCCCACGGTCGATTCGCGGTCCGGATCGAGGCGGTGGAGGCGCCGCGGTATCTCGCCTGGTCGTGGACGCCGCATCGGGACGTGCCCCTGGCCGATGCGACCGAGGTGCTCCGAACCGAGTGGTACGTCGCCGGGAAGGATGGCGGCGGGACGCGCCTCCACCTCTTCGAGACGGGCTTCCAGGGCCCTGACGAGCACCGCGCGAACGCCGAGGGCTGGGCCACCGACGTCCTTGCGGCGCTCCGGAAGCTCCTCGGCGAGGCCTGACCGCGCCGCGCCGCTCCCCCCGGGACGCCTTGACGGGCACCCGATCCTTGGACCATGCGATCGGTCCTGGCGCTTGGAGCCGCCGGGCTCACGACCGTCGCCGCGGCGATCTCGGCGCTGGAAGGCCCGGGCGGCGGGGACGAGCTCCAGTTCTTTGCCGGGCTCACGCTGGCCGGGCTCGTCGCGGCCGGCGCGTTCCACCCGCGGCTCGGTCCCCACGGTCACGTGATCGGCGCCGCCATCGCCGCAGCATGGACCACGGCCGGGGTCTGGATCGGTGCCCTCCTGCTGTTCTTCCAGGCCGCGTGCGGCTGCTCGCAGCCGGAGCCCATCGGGCCGCCGGCCACGTACCTGGGGCTCACCGCGACCGCGTGGCACCTCGCGGCGATGTACGGGTCCAACGCCCTGATCCTCGTCGCCGCATTCGGCCGCTCCACGTTCCTGGACCGGCCGCTTGGCCGATCCCGTGACCTCGGCTAGAATCAGCCCAGGACGCCGGTGTGCGTCCGATCCTGTGGGGATGCGTGGTTTCGACAGGGTCCGGAAGACCGTGAACGCGAGCCGAGGTGCCGTCAGGCCTCGTTAAACAGGCGGCAAATCGAAGTACCTGCCAACAAGCAGTCGACTCTCGCCCTCGCCGCTTAGGCGGTAAGGTGAGCGTGGAAGCAACCTCGGTCCCGCGGGTTGTGGAAGCGTCATGCAGCGGGGCTGCAGCCCGGATGAGCGTCGCGTAGTCCGGAGTCAAGCTCGATCTAGAGGCACGTGACTGGACCGACGGTGAGGGTGCCGATCCTCGCCCCGACGGTCGACGAAAACGATCGGACACGCTCGTAGTGGTCGCGGCCGAAGGGCTCTGGACGGGGAGTTCGACTCTCCCCCATCTCCACCACCCTCCTTCTGATTCAGGGGCGCCCGCCGCGGCGGTGCCATGCCCCGCGGGCGATCCCGAACCGGAGCTCGTCGCGAAGGACGCCGTGCTCGTCCTCACCGTGCTCCGGCAGGAGCGCCTCACGGAGGAAGCCGAGGCGCTCGAGGACCCGCTGCGATCGATCGTTCGTGGCCAGGACGAATGCCTCGACGCGCTCGAGTCCCATCCGGCCGAACGCGAGGCCGAGGATCGCGCCGAGGGCTTCGTGCATGTAGCCGCGTCCCCACGCTGACGGGTCCAGGTCGTAGCCGAGCTCGGCCTGGGGCGTGGGTGTGTCGACCCAGCGGTAGAGGCCGGCCGAGCCGATGAGCGCGGGGTCGTCGCGCGTCGCGATGCCCCAGCGGAAGCCGGCCCGCACGGCGAACAGGTCGAGGACGAAGCGGCGGAGCTCGGCCTCGGCCGCGGCGAGGTCGACCGGGGCAGCGTAGCCCTGGCCCGACACGATCTCGGGCGTCGAGAAGTGCCGGAGGTACCAGGGCGCGTCGTCGAGGGTCAGCCCGCGCAGGACGAGGCGTGGGGTCTCGAGCACGGGGACGCTCGGGAATGCCGCGTATCGATCCATCCGGCCCCTCGCTCTCGGGACGCCGGCTCACGATACGCCGGACGGGGTCAGGCGGGGTCCGCGAGCGGCGTCGAGCTCGGGCGGCCGTGCCCAGCGGCCGGGGCGGCGAGGGCGGCTTCGAGTGCAGCGACCGCGTCGCGCAGTCCCGGCGGGAGGTGCAGGAACGCCGTCGACGGCGGCGCGTGGCGCCCGGCGAGGGCCACCACGAGGTCCGGGTAGGCGATCCCGAGCCGACTCGCGACCTCGAGCGCGGCCGCGCGGTCGCGCGGCGTGACGGCGCCGATCACGGCGGCCGCGGCCCGGTCGCTGGCGGCCAGCCAGTCGTCCGTGGGAAGGTCCGGGCCGAGATACGCGACCGGCAGGCCTGCCCGTCGTGCGGCGACCGCGAAGGCCAGGGCCCCGAGCTCGTGCCGGCCGCCCGGTGGCAGCCCGACGAGGATCCGACCGGCACGCGCCGTCGGTGCCGGGCCGGCGGCATCGAGCGCCTGCCCGAGCCGCCGCAGCGCGGCGTTGCTGGCGAGGTGCTCGCCGGCAACGCTCACCGAACCCGCGGCCCATGCGTCGCCGAGTGCCTCGAGCGCGGGGAAGAGCAGCTCGGAGACCACGCGCTCGAAGGAGCCGCGCGCGAACAGGTCGTCGAGGGCGGCGGCGATCGCTCGTGAGTCGAGCGCCCGCGCGCCGGCGACGAAGCGGTCGGCGAGCTCGGCGGCGGCCGTCGGACCATCGTCGACCTCGGCGCGGCCGAGCGCCCGGTTCGCCACGGAGCCCGCTCCACCGAGCGGAGCCGGCTCCCCGTCGAGCTCGACGTCGACGGCGCCGGCGATGATCGCGGACGCTGCGGCGCTCGGCGACCAGCCTTCATCCACGAGCCGCCGCATCGTCCGGATCCTGGCGACGTCGGCGTCGTCGAACTGGCGGTAGCCGCCCGCGGTGCGGTCGGGCTTGATGATCCCGTACCGCCGTTCCCAGGCGCGAAGGACCGGGACGCTGACCCCGGCACGGGCTGCTGCTTTCTTGATGTTGTACATGGTCTGCACAGGATAGGGCGTTGACTCACTCTTGACAACGGGTGTACAGAGTATGTACAGTTGCCCTCGTAACCTGAGACACAGGTGGTACGTTCAACAGGAGCCTGACCATGCGCAAGCTGTTCGCGGGGGCCACGGCCGCCCTCCTCGCCCTCACCGTCGCCGCCGCCTCGGTGCTCGCCGCGCCGGGTGCGAAGCCGGGCGACGCGACGATCGTGGACATCGTCCTCGCCAACGACGGCGAGTTCGACGTCCTCCAGGCCGCGGTGATCGAGGCCGGGCTCGTCGGAGCCCTCTCGAGCACCGACGACCAGTACACGGTGTTCGCGCCGACCGACTGGGCCTTCGTCGAGACGTTCCGCGGAATCCTCGGGGATCCTTCGCTCACCGAGGCTGATGTCGTCGGCTTCATCGAGAGCGGCGGCGTCGACACCGCGTTCGGGGCCGGCGCGCTCGCCGACATCCTCCTATACCACGTGACCAACGGTCGACGGATCAGCCCGTCGGTGATCGGTGCACCCGGCTACACGATGCTCAACGGCGATCGGCTGTCGCGGACCGAGCTCGTCGGCGCCGGGATCGTGAACGTCGACATCTCCGCCTCGAACGGCGTCATCCACGTCATCGGCTCGGTCCTCCTGCCGTAGTCGACGCACGCCGCTCCGGCCCCGGGATCCGGGGCCCCTCCCTCCAGCGGTCGCCCGGCCTCGCCGCCGGGCGACCGTTCCCACGCGCACCCGGCAGGCGGGTTAGCAACACGGGCCGCCATGGCCCGATCCACGAGGTCCGACTGACATGCCCCGCCATCGACTGCAAACGAGCCAGGTCGTCGATCGCCCGATCGATGAGGTCTTCGCGTTCTTCGCTCGACCGGACAACCTGGGCCGGATCACGCCGCCGGCGATGGGGTTCGAGCGACGCTCGACGGACGACGCGATGCGAGCCGGCCTCGAGATCGACTACCGGATCCGGCCGCTGCTCGGGATCCCGATGCGGTGGCGCTCGAGGATCGAGGCCTACGACCCGCCTCACGGATTCACGGACGTCCAGGTCCACGGACCGTATCGGCGATGGAGCCACGAGCACCGCTTCACCGCGGTCGATGGCGGAACGCGGATCGACGACACCGTCGTCTACGAGCTACCGCTCGGTCCGCTCGGCACGCTGGCGCATCACCTGGTCGTCCGCGCGCAGCTGCTGGAGATCTTTCGCCATCGCGCGCGGGCCGTGGCGGCCATCTTCGCCCGGCCGGCCGCGAACGAGCGGCCGCTGACCGTCGGGGTGGCCGGCGGGACCGGCTTCGTCGGCGGCGCGATCGCCGCGGAGCTCCACCGGCGCGGGCATCGCGTCGTCGTCCTGAGCCACCGCGGCGAGTCCGCCCGCGGACCCCTGCCGGACGACGTCGAGATCCGGCACGCCGACGCGACGACCGGGGACGGGCTGTCCGAGTCCATGGTCGGCCTGGACGCGCTCGTGATCGCGCTCGCGTTCCGCAACTCCCCGATCGAGGCGCCGGGCCGCGGGCAGACGTTCATGGCCGTGGACGCGGCCGGCACGGAGCGCCTCGTCGCGACGGCCCGGGCCGCCGGTGTCGGCCGTCTCGTCTATCTGTCGGGTGCCGGGGCCGCCCCCGACGCGCGACGCCACTGGTTCCGCGCCAAGTGGCGCGCGGAGACCGCAGTCCGGGAGAGCGGCATCCCGTGGACGGTCATTCGGCCGACCTGGGTCTACGGTCCGCGGGACGTCTCGTTGAACCGCTTCCTCGGGTTCGCCCGGCTGCTCCAGGTCGTCCCGATGACGAGCCTGGGGCGGCAGCGGCTGGCCCCGGTCTTCGTGGACGACGTCGCGGGCCTGGCCGCCGACAGTCTCGCCGACCCCGCGGCGGTGGACCAGGTCTTCGAGATCGGCGGCCCGGACGTCTTCACGATGCGAACGATCATCGGCCGCGCCCTCCGGGCCGCCGGCGTCTCCCGGCCGATCCTCCCGGGCCCGGCACCGCTCATCAAGCTGCTGGCGCAGCCGCTGCGGCTGCTGCCGTCCCCACCGCTGACGCCGGACGCCGTGGACTTCATCAACGCCCCGGCGACGGTCGACCTGGAGCCGCTGCTCGCCCGGATGCCGCGCCGCCTGACCCCGCTCGACGAGGGCCTCGCGACCTACCTGGCACCGTCGGGCGGGCCGGGGAGCGTCGCGTCCGGGCGCGACGTGGGGCCCCGTCAAGGGGTCGGCGCGCTCGTCGCGAGCTGAGCGCGTCGGGCGCCCGCCGGGCGGGCGGAAGCGCGAGCGGGAAGTCCTCACTGCCGCCGGTCCGCAGCGGAGCTCAGTCCGGCGCCGGATCGGCGTCCCTCGTCCGGCGGACGACCTCGTCCCACAGCATCCGCCGCTCCGCGGCGCCCAGCCGGGTCCACGGCACGCGATCGAACGGCCGCGGCCGCCGGTCCAGGTAGACCCGGCCGGCCTGCAACTGCGTGCGAGGGGCGGTCACGAGCCAGGTGATCGTGTCGATCCCCTCCTCCGGGGACCGGAGGATCGGGCTCATGATCCGCTCGAATCCGGGCAGTGACGCGGCGAGGCCCGGCGTGCGCGCCCAGCCCGGGTGCATCGACACGAACGTGACGGCCGACCCCCGGGTACGACGGGCCCACTCGCGGATGACGGCCACCTGGGCACGCTTCGCGCGGGCGTAGAACCGTGGGCCGCTGTACTCGAGCCTCGATCCGTCCAGGTCGCGGACGTCGAGCGGCGATGCGTACATCCCGCCGGACGTGACGGCGACGACGCGCGCGTCCGTCGACCGCCGGAGCAGCGGCAGCAGGCTCGACACGAGGACGAACGGGCCGACCACCATGAGCGCCATCGTCGCCTCGGTCCCGTCGGCGGCTGCCGTCCGGTCCGGGTAGATCATCCCGGCGTTGTCGACGACGATGTCGAGCGCGGCCTCTGATGCCGCGATCGCCCGGCCCGCCGCTCGGACCGACGCGAGGTCGGCCATGTCAGCGACGTGGACGGCGAACCGCCCGGCGTCGCCCGGGCCCGCGAGCTCGAGCCGGAGCTGCTCGAGACGCCCGCGATCCCGGCCGAGGAGCAAGACCCGCGCGCCGAGATCGGCCAGCGCACGCGAGGCCGCCCGACCCAGGCCGCCGGTCGCACCGGTCACGAGGGCGGTCCGTCCCTCGAGCGACCCAGGGCTCGGGTCCGTCCAGGCCCACAGCGGCCGGCGGACCCGCGGCCCCACGGCGCTGAAGCTCGGCACGACGACGAGCTCCAGCAGGTCGTCGAGGAAGGCTCGGTGATCCATCGCGCTCCTCTGCGTTGCGGTCACCCTCGCGACGCGCGGTGCCACGGACAAGATTATACAGACACTTGACACCACGCCGCAAGTCAGTAAGAATTGCCTGCACGAACACCAGACAAACACTAGACACAGCCCAAGGAGGGCGGCCCGTGGCGCTGCTTCGAGAGCGGATCGTTTCACAACTCGGGATCGACGATGCCTTCGCCTTCGTCGCGGACTTCGCCAACGCGGCGCGATGGGATCCAGGCGTCGCGTCGTCGGTCCGGCTGGACGAAGGGCCGGTCCGCGTCGGGTCGCGGTATCGGCTCGGCGTCCGCATGGGCGGACGCGTCACCCCGATGGAGTACGAGATCACCCAGTTCGACCCGCCCAGCCGCGTCGTCCTGACCGGTCGCGGCTCGGGCGTGACGGCGGTGGATGCGATCTCGTTCCAGGCGACGCCAGGCGGCACGCAGGTCGACTACCTCGCCGACATCCGGCTCGGCGGCGCGATGCGCCTCGTCGCGCCGTTCGCGGGGGGCGTCTTCCGACGGATCGCCGAGAACGCCCGGTCCGGGATGCAGCGAGCCCTCGACGAGCTCGCCGGCGCCGGTGCGCGCGGCGCGACGCCGGCCGGGTGAGCGGCGACATGGAGATCGCGATCGTCGGCTCCGGGATCAGCGGCCTGACCGCGGCCCACGAGCTCAACAAGTCGCACCGGATCACGCTCTTCGAGCAGGAGACGGAGGTCGGCGGCCACGTCAAGACGGTGCCGGTCGAGGTCGACGGCGCGGTCGTCCCGGTCGACACTGGCTTCATCGTCTACAACGAGCGCACCTATCCTCGGTTCGTGGGGTTGCTGGCGGAGCTGGGCGTCGCGACGCAGCCGAGCGACATGTCGCTCGGCTCCTCGTGCGGAGCCTGCGGGATCGCCTTCAGCTCGCGCGGCGTCACCGGCTGGTTCGGGTCGCCCTCCTCGCTCAGCCCGGCCCACGCCGCGATGACGATCGACGTGCTGCGCTTCTACCGGGACGCCCGGCGGACGCTCGATGCCCCGGTCCCGTCGAGCCTCACCCTCGGAGAATGGCTCGAGGTCCACAGATACGGGCGGTCGTTCACGGCCCACTTCCTCGTGCCCATCGTGTCGGCCGTCTGGTCGACGGCCCCGGACCGGATCGAGTCGTTCCCGATCGCCTATCTCCTCCGGTTCCTCGACAACCACGGGCTCATCGGGCTCGGTCGGGCACCCCAGTGGCGAGTGGTCCAGGGCGGCTCCCGGACGTACGCCAGGCGGATCGTGGATGGCCTGCCGTCGGGCTCGGTCCGGACGGGCGTGCCCGTCGTCGAGGTCCGCCGCGGCCCAGCGGGTGCCACCGTCAGGACCGCAGACGGTGAGGTCGCCCGATTCGATGCCGTCGTCATGGCGACGCACGCCGACACCGCGCGGCGGCTGCTCAGCGACGCGGACGCCGCCGAGCGGGCAGCGCTCGGCGGGTTCGAGTACACGACGAACCAGGTCGTCCTCCACACGGATGCGACGGTCCTGCCGCGCAACCGGCGGGCCTGGGGTTCCTGGAACATCGCAACCGGCGATTGCCGACGACCGGCCGACCGCCTGGTCATGACGTACCACATGAACCGCCTCCAGTCGCTCGGCGGCGACGTCGAGTACTGCGTCTCGGTCAACCCGGGCGACAGCGTCCGATCGGACGCGGTGATCGTCGAGCGGGCGATGAGCCACCCGCTCTACACCTTCGGTACGCTGGCCGCGCAGTCGCGGCTCCGGGCGCTGCAGGGTCACCGCGGCACGTGGTACGCCGGTGCCCACCTCGGCTACGGCTTCCACGAGGACGGCTGTCGGTCGGGCTACGAGGTGGCGGCGGCCCTGGCCGAGACCTCGCAGCGGATCGCGGCATGAACTCGCACCTGCTCGTCGGGAAGGTCCGCCACCGGCGAGTCCGGCCGTTCACCTACGCGCTGGAGCACGACGTCTTCTACTTCGCGCTCGACCTCGAGGAGCTCGACGCCGTCGCCGCGCGGTCACGACTGATCGGCCGGAACCGGCGTGCACTGGTGAGCTTCCGCGACGCCGACCACCTCCCGGAGCCGGCGACCGACCTCGACCGCGACGTCCGGGCCATCCTGGAGGCCGACGGCGTCGATCCGGCAGGCTGGCGCCTCACCCTGATCACGAACCTGCGGATCGTCGGCTACGTCTTCAACCCGGCGAGCTTCTACCTCTGCCGCGATGAATCGGGGAGGCTGCGTCGGGTCATCGTGGAGGTCCACAATACGTTCGGCGAGCGCCACCTCTACGTCCTCCACCGGTCGGCCGGCGGCGAGGCACGGACGCCGGGCGACACCGACGAGGCGGGAGACGCGTTTCGCGCCGCGATGGACAAGGACTTCTTCGTGTCCCCCTTCATCTCGCTCGGCGGCCGGTACGAGGTCCACGTTCGCGACGATGCGGACGGCGTGCGGATCGCGATTGCCCTCCGGCAGGACGGATCGCCCCTGCTGTCGACGAGCCTCGTGCTCCGGCGTCGCCCCCTGACCGACGGGTCGCTCCTCCGCCTCCTCCTGCGCCACCCCCTGCTGACGCAGCGGACGATCGGGCTCATCCACTGGCATGCGCTCCGGCTCTGGCTGCGGAGGGCGCCGTTCTTCCGGCATCGGCGGGCGGTCGGCTCGAGTGTCGTCGGCAGCCACGCCGTGAGCGGCTCGCGATGAGCGAGGAGGCGGACCGCTATCCGGCCACGCCGGAGTGGCCGCGGTCCGGGCCGACCTCGAGCGCCGCTCGACGCGGAGGATCGATCGGGCTGCTCGACCGCCTCGCGCTCCGGGTGATGCTCGCGGCCGCGGGCCGGATCCGCCATGGCCAGCTCGTCGTGCAGCTGCCGGATGGCTCCGGCCGCGCGTTCGGCGACCCGGAGACGGGACCGACGGCCGAGCTCAGGATCCTCGACATCGCGGCCGTCCGCCGGATCCTCCTCGGCGGCGACCTCGGCGCCGGCGAGGCGTACATGGACGGCCTCTGGTCGAGCCCGGACCTGGCGGGTCTCGCGAGGCTCGCGTCGATCAACCGCGACGGGCTGGGACTGACCCGCGGCTGGTGGCGGATCCCGGCCAGGCTGGTCACGACCGTCGGCCATCGGCTTCGGCGGAACACGCTCGCCGGCGCCCGCCGCAACATCGCCGCCCATTACGACCTGGGCAACGACTTCTACCGCCTGTTCCTCGACGAGACGATGACCTACTCGAGCGCGGTCTTCGCGACGCCGGAGCAGTCCCTGGCCGACGCCCAGCGCCACAAGTACCGCGTCATCGCCGAGCGAGCCGGCCTGTCGGCCGGCCAGCACGTCCTCGAGATCGGGACCGGCTGGGGCGGGTTCGCCCTCTACGCGGCCGGCGAGCTCGGCTGCCGGGTCACGACCCTCACGATCTCGCGAGCGCAGCACGAGCTGGCCTCCGAGCGCGTCCGCGCGGCCGGGCTCGAGGACCGGATCACCGTCCTCCTGCGGGACTACCGCGAGGTCGAGGGGCAGTTCGACGCCATCGTCTCGATCGAGATGTTCGAGGCCGTCGGCGCCGAGTACTTCGCGACCTTCTTCGCCGCCTGCGACCGGGCGCTGCGACCCGGCGGCCGGCTCAGCATGCAGACGATCGCCTTCCCCGACGTCGCGTACGGCCCCCAGGCGCGTGGCGCGAACTGGATCCAGACGTACATCTTCCCGGGCGGCCTGCTGCCGTCGCTCGCGGCGATCGAGCACGCGCTGCACGACACGCGGTTCCTTCTCCGCGACGTCGAGGACATCGCGCCCCACTACGTCCGGACGCTCGCAACCTGGCGGACGACCTTCATGGCCCGCCTCGACGACGTGCGGGCCCTGGGCTTCGACGAGCGGTTCATTCGGACGTGGGAGTACTACCTCGCGATCAGCGAGGCGGGCTTCGACACCGGCGTCTGCCAGGACTACCAGATCGTGCTCGAGAAGGGCCGAGGCCTCCCTTCCGGCGACGCTGCCGGGTCGCCGAGCGCCTAGCGGGCCGGGAGGAGCCGTCCCGTCGTCGCGGCCGCGCCACGGGCGCCCTCGAACGCCGCGGAGCGACCTGCCGGTATCCTGCGGGCATGGCTTCCGGCCCCGCGGCGTCCGCCGTTCCCACCACGCTGTCGGCCCTCGGCCGGGCCGGCTATCGCCTGACCGGGCCGCGCCGGGCCGTGGCCGAGCTCATCGCCGGCCATCCGGGGCACTTCACCGCCGCCGACCTCGTCGACTCGGCCACGGCCGCCGAGATCGAGATCGGGCGGGCGACGATCTTCCGGACGCTCGAGGTCCTCGAGGGCGTCGGCGCCATCGAGCGGATCGACCTGCCGACCGGCGACCACGCCTGGATCGCCTGCGAGCCGGCGGCCCACCACCACCACGTCGTCTGCGAGCGATGCGGGCGGGCCACCGATGTCGTCGATGATGCCGGCCTCGCCGCGGCCGTGGCCCGGATCGGGCGCGACACCGGCTACCGGATCGACGGCCACCGGCTCGAGCTGTTCGGGCTCTGCCCGGCCTGTCAGGCGGCGACGGACCGCGAGCCGTAGCGCGGACGACGCTCTGCTGCGTGTCGAGCGGGGACCGCGGAGCAGGGCGCGGCCGAGGTCAGGGCACGGGCGGGGTCGGGGTCGGCTCGGGCGTCGGGTCCGGCGTCGGGGCGATGCCCACCCGGACGATGCCGGTGATCCGCGCGTAGTGCGAGTAGTACGTCTCCTCGTGGAGCACGGTCCCGGCGGCGTCCTTGACCGTCCGCGTCACCCAGACGTCCTTGCCGTCGACCGGGTACTCGATCCGCTCGCGTGCGCCCGGGGCGAGGGCGGTCGTGTAGACGACGCTGTCCGTGGCCGGCTTCACGTTCTTCACGATCGGGGTCGAGAACGACACCGTCCGCTCGGTGGGAACCGACCAGAGCACGAACTTCACGTAGCCCTTGCTGCCGACGGACCAGCCCGAGCCGCGGATGAGGATGGGGCTCTCGGTGTCGTTCCGGAAGGACATCGTCTGGACCGATCCGGAGCTGCTCTGGAAGACCGTGGCGTCGAGGCCGAGGGGGTAGCGGTCGATGTAGTAGTAGTGGTTGCGGCGGGCGCCCATCTCGAGGCCTGCCCGGAGCGCGGCGTTGAAGAGCGTCGTGGAGGTCGAGCAGATGCCGCCGGCGAGCGCGCCCTGCGGCTCGGTCTTGCCGTTGATGATCGCGCCGCCGTCCTTGTAGCCGCGCTCTCGCGTGACCGGCCCGATCGCCTCCCAGAAGTCGAACCACTGGCCCGGCATCACGACGTAGCCGTCGACGTCGCGGGCGGGGATCCAGATGTTCGCGCCCTGGCCGTTCTTGATCCCGATCGGGAACCACGTCGTCCACTCCGCGATCGGCTCCATGAGCGGCGCGGTCTGGGTCGCCTCCTCGGTCGTGAGCGCCGGCTCGACGACGATCGTCCGGATCGAGACCCGCGAGATCGTCAGGCCGGAGACGCGCTGGTCGATCGTCTTCGTGAGGGCGGTCACCATGCCCGGGACATCGAGCGCCCGGCCGTTCTTCGCCTCGGTCACCCCGACGACGGAATCGCCGTCGCCGACGAGGAACGAGGCGTCGACCGGGGCGACGGCCACGTCGCCGGCGATCGCGGCGAGGCCCGCCTCGAGGCCGGCCTGGGCGACGACCGGCCCGTAGCCGCCGTCGGCCGTCGGAGCGAAGGAGATCCAGCTGCGGATCGTCGCGCCGGCGATCGTCCACGATTCGGCGCCGTCGACGAGGACCGTGTCGACCGCGATCCGGAGGGCCGCCTCGCGGGCGGCCGTCGCCTCGACCGTCGTGACGGCCGGCTCGACGACATCGAGCGGGACCGTGACGCGGGTCGCGTCCGGTGCGGCGACGTCGACGAGGAGGGCGGTCGCGTCGGCGAGCGCGGCGGCGACATCGGCCGACCGACCGTCGGCGCCCTCGGCGACGGCGAAGTCCTCGCCGACGAGGGCGACGGTCGCGTCGACCGGCGCGATCGCGACCGAGGCGGCGAGCCGGTCGAGCTCGAGGCGGAGCGCCGGGCGCTCGAAGGTGGCGGACGGCGCGAGCTCCACGCCACGGACCATGTTCCGGACGTTCGACGCGATCCGCTCCAGCGTCGCGCCGGTCCGGCCGATGCCCATCGCCTGGTCGACGACCGCGTCGACATCGAGCCGCCGGCCAAGCGTCGCATAGGTCACGACCCGGGTGGTGCCGCCGGCCGTGAGCGTCAGCTCGCCGACGGCAAGGGCCGCATAGGCCTCGTTGAGCCGGGCCCGCGCCTCGGCCGGGGTCAGGCCGGAGAGATCGACGGCGCCGACATGGATTCCGGGGAGGATGCGGCCGTTGTTCGACGACTCGAAGGCAGCGAGCGCACCCGCCGAGACGGCGAGGACGCCCATGACGCCGAAGAAGAATGCCGCCGCGAACCGCCGGATCCCGAGCCGTCGGGCCCTGGAGGCGGCCGCCGAGGCTGCCGTTCCGGATGCGGCCCCGTCCCCGCTCGCGGGCGCCGGCGTCCCGGCCTCGACCGACGCGGTCGGGGCCTGGATCGACTCGGCGGGCGATTCGTTCACGAGGTCCATGGGTGATTCATCCTAGCAGTGGCACCGTACGCCCTCGGTACGGCGATGGGGCGCGTTCGGATGACGCGCACCATGTCGATATCGTGACGGCTCGTCGAGCGCTCGGCACCTGACCCGATCGTCCGGGTCCGAAATAGCCGCGCGGCGGGCCCGGAGCTCAGTCCGGCCGCGGCAGGACGACGATCCGGCGGTTCGGCTCCTCGCCGATCGATTGCGTCGCCACGTCCGGGTGGCTCCGGAGGGCGAGATGGACCCAGCGCCGCTCGAGGGCCGGCATCGGCTCCAGCTGGAGCATCTTGCCGGTCTCGATGACCCGTCGGGCGGCCCGCTCGGCGATCTCGCGGAGCTGGCGCTCGCGCCGCCCGCGGTAGTCCTCGACGTCGACGAGCACCCGCGTCCAGCCGCCCATCTCCTTCGAGAGCATGAGGTTGACGAGGTGCTGGAGGGCCGAGAGCCGCTCGCCCTTCCGGCCGATGAGCGCCCCGAGGGCCTCGCGCTCGTCGCCCTCCCCGGTGACGTTGAGCCGGCTCGTCTCGGCGGACTCGACCGTCACGGTGACATCGAAGCCCATGAGGACGAGGAGCTTCTCGAGGATGAGCTTGCCCGCGGCCAGGGCCTCGGGCGATGCCTCCGCGGCCTCGAGCTCGGCGCGCTCCGAGGCGACGGAGCCACGAAGGGCCGCGACCTCGGCGGCTTCCCGCTCGGTCAGGTCGGCGGAGCCGCGGGCCCGATCCTCGCGCGGCCGGTCGTCGCGGCGCGGGCCGCGATCGCCGCGATCGTCGCGCCGGGGGCCGCGATCGCGGTCCCGGTCGCCGAAGCGGGGGCGGTCGCCGCGGTCCTCGCGGGGCGGGCGGTCCTCGCGGGGCGCGGCGTCGTCGCGCGGCGGGCGGTCTTCCCGGGGGCGATCGTCGCGGGGTCGGTCGACGCGCGGCGGTCGGTCGTCGCGCGGACGGTCGTCGCGGCGCGGGCCGCGGTCGCCCCGATCGTCGCGCCGGGGGCCGCGGTCCCGGTCACCGAAGCGGGGACGGTCGCCGCGGTCCTCGCGGGGCGGGGGCGCCGGCAGCGGTCGCGATGCCGCGGCCTCGCGCTTCGGCGCGGCGCCGCCCAGCTCCGAGCGGGGGGCGGCGAGGATCCGGGCGGGCTCGGCGCCCATCCCGAGGACGCCACGGCTGCCCGGGGTCAGGATCTCGAAGTCGAGATCGTCGAGGCCGGCCCCGAAGGCCTCGCGCGCCAGCCGGAGCGCCTCCTCGACGGTCTTGCCGGTGAATTCACGGTACGCGCTCATCAGTGGTCACTCATCTCTAGCGTCGTCTCCCTCGCCGGCCCTGGCGGCCCCGCTGGCGGATCGTTGCCTGGGCGGAAGCGGACCGGTCCAGGGCAGACCGATCGGTGGTGGGTCGCGCGGTCGCTCCCGCCGCGCGCGTGGGGGTGGTCGGCGCCGTTGGCATGGCGACCGGGAAGCGCGGTTGATGATCCACGGCGAACCCCGGCGTCCGGCCGAAGAGCGGGAACATCCCGCCCCAGCCGAGGATCAGGTACTGCTGGCCGATCGAGAACACCGTGGAGAAGATCCAGTACAGGAACAGGCCGGCCGGCAGGATGCTGCCGTAGATCAGCGAGATGAACGGCAGGAAGATCGCCATCTGGCGCTGCATCCGGATGTTCGGGTCGTCGGCCGTCGCCGCGCTCGCCGCCGGCATCATCATCCGCGAGGCGACGAGCTGGACCAGGGCCGAGATGATCGCGAGGAGGCTCAGGCCCGAGAACAGTGCGCCCGGGCTGCCGAGGAAGACCTCCGGCTGGCCCCAGTTCACGCCGAACGCGACCGGGTTGAGGCACGGGTTCAGGACCGTGTTGTTCGGCCCGAAGATCGGCGCCGCGTCGCAGCCGAGGTCGAGGATCGTGAACCCGAGGACCTCCATCATCGGCTGGACGTTGAAGTTCGTGAGGCCCTGGCTGAAGACCGAGTAGAGCGGGATCAGCAGGAACATCTGGAGGACGATCGGGAGACAGCCGAGCGGCGAGACCCCCCGTTCCTTGTAGAGCTGGGCGGTCGCCTGCTGGATCTTCACGCGGTCGCCCTTGAAGCGCCGCTGGATCTCCTTGAGCTCGGGGCTGATGAGCTGCATCCGGCGGGTCGACACGAGCTGGCGCCGGAAGACGGGGATCAGCAGGACCTTGATGAGGATGGTCAGGAGGATGATCGCGACCGCCATGTTCCCGGTCACGCGGTCGAGCAGCACGAGCGTGATGAAGAAGACCTGGAAGATCGGCGTGAACAGCCACGAGAGGAAGCTGAACGGGTCCGGGTTCAGGGGCGCCGGCACGAGCGGGATCCCGGCCGGCGGCGTCTGCGTCGGCGGCGCGGTGACGCCGGGCGGCAGCGAGCCACTGCCCGGTCCGCAGGCGGCGACCACGAGGGCGACGGCGACGATGAGCAGGATCGGCGCGAGCTCTCGGAGCCGGAGGCGGGGGATCACGCGGTGGGGACCTCGTTCATCGGACGGGGTCGAACCCGCCGGGGTGGCCGGGATGGCAGCGGGCGATCCGTCGAGCGCCCATCCAGCTGCCGCGCAGGAGGCCGTAGCGGTCGATGGCCTGCTCCGTGTAGCGCGAACAGGTCGGCTCGTAGCGGCAGGAGGTGGGCAGCCAGGCGAACGCGAATCGGTACAGGTGGATCAACCCGATTCCGATCCGCTTCACGCGTCGGTTCCTCCCAGGACGCCGGCCCGGCCAAGGAGCCGGTTGAGCGCCGCGACCAATGCCTCGTGGTCGGCTGCGACGAGCGCCGGCCGGGCGATGATGAGGACGTCCCAGCCGGGCTGGAACGAGGGCGCCATCACCCTGAGTGCCCCGCGGAGCCGTCGCCGGACCCGGTTGCGGACGACCGCCGAGCCGAGGGCCCGCCCGGTCGCGAACCCGAAGCGCGTCGTCCCGAGGTCCGTCCGCGCGATCCGCGCCGCGAGCAGCGGATGGGACCGCATCGTCCCACGCTCCTGGAGGGCCGCGAAATCCTGCGGACGGGAGAGCATCACCAGCCGCGGTCGAAGCCGGCCGCGACCGTCCGTCAGACCGTCAGTCGCTTGCGACCGCGAGCCCGCCGAGCGGCCAGGACGCGGCGGCCGCCCGTGGACTTCATCCGGGCGCGGAAGCCGTGTTCCTTGGCGCGATGTCGCTTCTTGGGCTGGTAGGTCTGCTTCATCGGGGCTGCGCGGGATCCTCTCCATCAGGCCTCGGGGCTGTGTCGGTCTCGACCCCTAGAGGCACGCAAACGCGCCGAGCGCCCATTGGCGCGTTGGCGCGTTCGTCGTCCGGGGGATCATAGGACGCCCCGAGAAGGGGTGTCAAACCCGCTCGCGCGCCCGCGAAGGCCCCGCGCGGCAGCGCCGGCCGGCGCCGCGAGCCTGCACGAGCGGATGTCGGGACGCACCCGGCCCGGAGGCCCGGCGGCCGCGACCGACATCGGCCCGGAGTCCGTCGGAGACCCGAGCGACAATACTCCTGGGGAGTATCGCAGAATCGCCTTGCGAGGGTTCCGGCGCGGTGCTATCTTTCGGGACCCTCGGCACCCCGGACGGCCCCCCGCGGCGCCCGCGTCGAGGGACCCGGGACCGACCGGAGGCCGGTCCCAGCAGCCGTCGTTCCGAGCATCCCGGCGTTCCCAAGGCTCGACGCGTCGGCTCGAGTCGAATCCAGCCGTACGATCCATCGCAGCCCCCCGAAGCAGAGCCGTCATCGACGAATGGACGCGAAGCAGGTCTGGCGCGCCGCCCTCGGGGAGCTCCAGGTTTCCCTCTCCCCGGCGAACTTCGAGACCTGGCTCCGCGACACGATGCTCGTCGACGTCGACGACAACCGCTTCCGGATCGCGGTCCCGAACGGCTTCGCGAAGGACTGGCTCGAGAGTCGCTACCGCTCGCTGATCTCGCAGACGCTGGCCCGGATCGTCGGCTACAGCGTCCAGGTCGAGTTCGTCGTCGGCACGGCACCAGAATCCCTGGCGGAGCCCGAGGCGGAGGGCGACCCGGCGCCGGTGCCGGCGGACCGCCCGGTCGCCCTGCCGAGCTCCCAGCACGTCCGCGTCGAGGCGACCCGGGTCGGCGGGGACGGCGGCGCGACGAACATCAACGCCCGCTACACGTTCGCGAACTTCATCGTCGGGTCGGCCAACCGGCTCGCCCATGCCGCGAGCCTGTCCGTCGCCGAGCGGCCCGGCCACGCCTACAACCCGCTCTTCCTCTACGGCGGCGTCGGCCTCGGGAAGACCCACCTCATGCACGCGATCGGGAACCAGGTCGCGGCGAAGTTCCCCCGGAAGCGGGTCGTCTACGCGACGTCCGAGAAGTTCACGAACGAGTTCATCACCTCGATCCAGCAGGGCAAGATCGACGACTTCCGATCGCGCTATCGGCGGATCGACCTCCTCCTCATCGACGACATCCAGTTCATCGCCGACAAGGAGCGGACCCAGGAGGAGTTCTTCCACACCTTCAATGCGATCCACGAGGACGGCAAGCAGATCGTCCTGAGCTCGGACCGGCCCCCGAAGGCGATCCTGACCCTCGAGGAGCGGCTCCGAAGCCGGTTCGAATGGGGCCTCATCGCGGACCTCACCGCACCCGACCTCGAGACGCGGATCGCGATCCTCCGGGCGAAGGCGGAGGAGGGCGGCGTCCCGATCACGTCCGACGTCATCGAGTTCATCGCCCGCAAGGTCGTCAGCAACATCCGCGAGCTCGAGGGCGCCCTGAACCGGATCGTCGCCTACGCCTCGATGGGCGCCATGCCGATCTCGATCGAGCTGGCCCAGGCCGTGCTCTCGAACGTCCTCTACAACCCGAAGAAGCGGCAGATCACGCCGGAACGGATCGTCAAGGCGGTGTCCGACTACTACGGCGTGGGGCTGGACCTGCTCAAGGGCCAGAAGCGCGACAAGGCGATCGTCGTCCCGCGCCAGATCGCGATGTTCCTCATGCGCGAGGAGACGGACGTGTCGCTCCTCCGGATCGGCGCGGAGCTCGGCGGACGGGACCACTCCACGGTCCTCCACGCCTGCGACAAGATCACCCGCGAGTCGGGTGCCAACGACGAGCTGCGCCGGGAGATCTCGGCGGTCCGCGAGCTCATCTACGCCGACTGACGCCCAGGCCCGCCAAGCCGGAGCCATCTCACGGCGGCGGACTGCGGAGCACCGCTTCTCCCCGGCCGACCCACGGCGTGATCGCGCCTCGACGATCCGCCCCGGTCCGTGGACAACCCGACCGACGGCGTTGACAAGCGCAGCGGCGCAGCCGACGAGCGCGGTCGGCGCGTGTCCGGACGCCTGTGCCTCCGTGGACCGACCCGGACGACCGGGGGCGGCGGCCGATCGCTGTCCACATCGCGCCCGGCATCGCGCCCCGGTTCGGCCTCGCCGGCGCCCGGATGTCCACGGGACCGGCGGCCTCGGGCACATCCCGATCGAACGGGACGGAGCGTGCCCGTCCACCGTCTCCACACCACGGTGATGACGGTGACGGTCTCTTGAGAATGGAGGAAGATACACACCACGACGGCACGCCCCGACCGGCGACCCGGCCCCTCGAGCCGGACCGCCGCGGGCTCGGCCGGTGACGCCTCCGGGATGGCGCCCCGCGAGCCCGGACCTGCCCATCCGTCCGCCGGCGCCGTACCATCTGATCGCCGTCATCGCACCCGTTGTGGAGTGGACCCGACGTGAAGCTCTCGGTCATGCAGGAGAACCTGGCGCGCGGCCTGTCCGTCGTCAGCCGGGCGGTCTCCACGCGCAGCACGCTGCCCGTTCTCGCCAACGTCCTCCTCCGGACGGAGGACGCGGGGCTCAAGCTCACCGCGACGAACCTCGAGATCGGGATCACGTACTGGGTGCCCGGCAAGATCGAGTCCGACGGCGCGACGACCGTCCCGGCCAAGCTGCTGACGGACCTCGTGAACTCGCTCCAGGGCGGTGACCGGGTCGACCTGGAGCTCGGCCCGAACGAGACGCTGCACCTCCGCTGCGGGCGATTCGAATCGAACCTCAAGGGGATCGACGCCGAGGAGTTCCCGGCGATCCAGACGACCGGCGAGCGGCCGACGACGCGGATCGCCCAGAACGTCCTTCGCCGGGCCCTCGAGCAGACGGCGTTCGCGGCCGCGTCGGACGAGGCCCGCCCGATCCTGACCGGGGTCCTCTGCCGGTTCGAGGGCGACACCCTCACGCTCGCCGCTGCCGACAACTACCGGATCGCGGTGAAGACGATCCCGGTCCTCGACGCGGTGGCCGAGACGAGCGTCGTGGTCCCGGCCAGGGCCCTGACCGAGCTGATGCGCGTCCTCGGCGACTCCGACGACCCGGTCGAGCTCGTGCTCGCCCAGTCGCGCAACCAGATCCTCTTCCATCTCGAGGGTGTCGACCTCGTCAGCCGGCTCATCGACGGGCAGTTCCCGAACTACCAGACCGTCATGCCGAAGGCCCACACGACCCGGGCCGTCCTCGATCGCGAGGAGCTCCTCCGGGCCGTCCGCCCGGCGGCGCTCATCGCGCACGAGTCGGCGAACATCGTGAAGCTCCAGATCAGCGCGGACGGCGACGCCGGAATCACGGTCAGCGCGAACGCCGAGATCGGCGACCACGTCGGCCAGGTCGAGGCGGCGGTCGAGGGCGACGGGACCACGATCGCGTTCAACGCCAAGTACCTCGCTGACGTCCTGACGAACGTCGGGGCCGACCAGTTCGCGATCGAGCTCCAGGGCCCGCTGGCCCCGGGCGTCTTCAAGCCGGTCGGCGACGATCACTACGTCCACGTCGTGATGCCCGTCCGGACGACCTCGTAGGACCGGCCACGCTCGGCTCGATCCGGCTCGCGGACCTCCGCGGCTACGGGGCCCTGGCCGCGAGCTTCGGCCCCGGCCCCCAGCTCGTGTGGGGCCCGAACGCGGCCGGCAAGACGAGCCTCCTCGAGGGGATCGTCCTGCTCGCCTGGGGCCACTCGCATCGGACGACGACCGACGCCGAGCTCATCCGATGGGGCGCGGACCTCGCCCGGGTCGAGGGCTCCGTCGGCAGCGACACCCTCGAGGTCGCCCTCGTCCGGCCTGGCAGCCCGGCATCGGCCGGCGGCGGCCGGAAGCGGATCCGGGTCAACGGCGTGCCCCGCCGTGCCACGACCCTGGCCGGCGCGCTCCGGGTCGTGGTCTTCGCGCCGGAGGACATGCTCCTGATCGCCGGCGCGCCGGCGCTCCGCCGGGCCGCACTCGACCGGGTGGCGACGAACCGCTTCCCCGCCTACGGTGCCGCCCTCTCGACCTACGGCCGGGCGCTCCAGCAGCGGAACGGCCTCCTCCGCGCGATCCGCGAGGAGGCGGCGGACCGGGCCGACCTCCGGTACTGGGACCGGCCGTTCCTCGATGCCGGCAGCGAGGTCGTGACCGCCCGGCTCCAGCTCCTCGCCGAGCTGGCGGCGCCGCTCGCCGCCGCCCATGCCGAGATCGCGCCGGACGAGGCGCAGCGCGCGCCGCTCCACCTCCGCTACGAGACGAACGCACCGGCCGCCGCCGGCGAGTCGCCGCGACAGGCCCTGGAGCGGCGGCTCGCGGAGACGGCCGAGAAGGAGGCCTGGAACGGGACGACCCTCGTCGGGCCGCATCGGGACGACCTGTCGTTCGGGTACGAGGGCCGGGACCTCGCCGGCTTCGCGTCCCGGGGCCAGCAGCGGACCGCGATCCTCGCCTTCAAGCTCGCGGAGCTCGACCTGATGACCGCCCACGACGGCCGCCCGCCGCTCCTCCTCCTCGACGACGTCTTCTCGGAGCTGGACCCCGAGCGCCGGTCGCACCTCGTCCGCCGGATCGCGGGGCTGCCCCAGGCATTCGTGACGACGACGACCCTCGACGACCTCGATCCGGCGCTCCTCGAGATCGCCACGACCTGGCGCGTCGTCCCGTCCGAGGCCGGCGCCGAGCTCGTCGGGCCGGCCGTCCCATCGCGATGAGCGACGAGGATCGGGAGCGCCGCCGGCGCCGGCCGATGTCGCGGATCGGCGACCTCATCCCGGACGCGGCGGCGCGGCTCGGGCTTGCCGACGAGCTCCGACGCGCGCGCGCCGCGGCGACATTCGACGCGATCGTGGCCGAGCGGGCCCCCGCCGCCCACGGCGCCTGCCGCGCGCTCCGGATCGAGGGCGACGCGCTCCTCGTCGAGGCCGACGCGCCGATCGTCGCCCAGGAGCTGCGGCTCCACGCCCGGCAGCTGGCCGAGGCGTTCCGCGCCGCGCCGGCAGGGGCCCAGATCCGCGAGCTCCGCGTCACGCTCCGGCGTCCGGGTCCGTCTTCGGGAAGCTGACGGCGGGTGGCGGCGCGCGGGCGCGGCCGCCCGCGCCCGAGGCTGTCCACACCGGCCCCCGTGCGATAATCCCGCCCCACCAACCTCCCAGACCCTGGCAGAGGCTCGATGGCCCTCCGGCTCCAGATGAAGCTCGGCGTCCTCGCCGAGCGAGATCGCCTGCCCGACTCCCCAGACACGGTCCTCGTCGTCGAGCCGACCGTGGGATCGCAGGCGCGCACGAAGGGCCAGCTCTACCTCCTCGTGACGTCGATGGTCCCGGGACCCAGGGCCCGGGAGGCGACCCGGCTCGTCGCCGATGCGATCCGGCACGAGTACTACTACGACGAGTCCGCCGGCATCCGGGTCTGCGTCGTGAAGGCGATCCTGGCCGCGAACAAGCGCCTCGCCCACGCCCGCGAGCGGTCCGGCCTCGGCAACGCGCTCGGGACCGCGCCGGTCGGCGTGGGGATCGCCGTCGTCCGGGACCACGAGCTGTACGTGGCGACCGTCGGTCCGGCCGAGGCCTACCTGAGCCGTGGCGCCCGGCTCTCGACGCTCCCGGATCCGCACCGCGAGCGGGGCCTGCCGACCGCCGACCTGGAGCCGGACGTCTGGCGGGGCGAGATCAACGTCGGCGACCAGCTGGCGCTCGTCTCGCCGAACGTCATGAGCCGCCTCGGACCGGACGAGCTCAAGGACGCGCTCGTCACGCTCCATCCGCAACCGGCGATCGAGCACCTCCACCGGCGGTTCGTCGAGGCGGGTGGTTCCGGCAGCCACGGGGCGCTCGTCCTCGAGGCCTCCGAGGTCGCGGTCACCCGCTCCACGCGGACCCTCGTCCCGGTCCGCCCGCCCGAGCCGCTGGCTGGTGCCCCGGACCGCTCGCCGATCCCGCTCGCCGACAGCGTGAGCGGTGGGGTCGCCGCTGCCCAGGCGGGGGCCCGTCGCGCCCGCTCCGCCGCCGGCGGGGTGTTCGGCAGGCTCCTCATGCGCCTCCAGGACGCGATGCCGAGCCGATCGCCCTCGCAGCGCCGCGTCAAGACGCTCGGGGCCCGGCGCGAGATGCAGCAGCGGGCCGCCGTCGCGATCCTCGTCTTCGTGGCGGTCGCCGGCTCGCTCGGCGTCGGCGCCTCGCTCCTCGGCGGGCTCAGCTCGCCCGGTCCGCCGATCGCCTCGATCGAGGTCGGTCAGGCGGCCCTGGCACAGGCACGCGAGAATCTCGACCGGGTCTTCGGGCCGGGCGTCGACCTCGTCGCGAACGACCCGGACCGGGCCGAGGAGCTCCTCACCGACACGATCGCGCAACTGGCGATCGCGGAGGACGCGGGCATCGCCGCCGGCACGATCCGCCCGCTGCGGCTCGAGGCCGTGGCCGGCCTCGACCGCCTGTACGGCGTCGTCGACGTCACGCCGCTCGACGTCTTCGCGTTCGCCGCCGATTCGGGCGTGAACCTCACGGGCCTCGTGCGCGGGCCCGACGGCGCGCCGTACGTCCTCGATGCGGCGACGGCGAGCGTCTACCGGGTCAATCTCACGGACATGACCGCGGTCCTGATCTACCGCGACGGGACGCGCGCCGCCGGCACGACGGAGGCAGCCCCGCTGCTCATGACCGTCGGCGGCCCGGACCTCCTCATCCTCGACGTGAAGAACGCGCTGTGGCGCTGGCGTCCGGCCGACGCCACCGGGCGCGGCACCACGACGAAGGTCCCGGTCATCGGCTCGGCGGAGTGGGGTGACGACATCCGCGCGATCGGGACGTTCCTCCGGGACGCGAGCGCCGGCCTCTACAACTTCTACACCGTGGATCCGTCCGAGCAGGAGATCTTCGCCTACACCCCCGCGGCGGACGGCAGCGGCTTTCCGGCCCCGCCGACGAAGCGCCTCACGACCCCGCGGCCGGTCGACGGCGTGACGTCGCTCCACATCGACGGCGACATCTGGATCTGCGACCGGGGCGAGATCCTCCGCGTCGTCGGCGGCACGAGCGAGGGCTGGTCGAGCGAGGCCCTGCCGGACGGGCTGCTCCGCGAGGCGCCCGAGTTCACGGTCGTGATGTCCTCATCCGAGCGCCGGACCGGCCGCGTCTACGGGTACGACCCCTCGAACGAGCGGGTCGTGGCCTTCTTCAAGTCGAGCGGCGAGTACGTCGAGCAATACCGGCTCGCGGGCGACGCCGAGGACTGGGCGGACGCCCGGGGCTGGTACGTGGAGCCGGGGATCGCGGACGCCCCAGACGTCGTCGTGTGGATCACCGCCCAGGCCATCCGCCGGGCCGTCCTGGAGCCCGTCACGAGCGAGCCAGGGGCGACGGCCTCGCCCGCCGCCGGATCACCCGCCGCCGGCTCGCCGATCCCGGCCGCCGGGTCCGGGGCCGCCCCCACCGCGCCGCCGGTGGCCCCGTGATCCCGCTCCGCGACGCCAACCCGACCCGCCGGGCCCCGGTCGTCACGCTCGCCCTCATCGCCGCCTGCTTCGCCGTCTTCGCGGTCGAGCTGTCGGTCGAGGCCTCGGGCGGCGAGGCCGCGCTCGGCGAGCTCTTCGGCACCTGGGGCGCCGTCCCGAGCGTGATCTCCGCGGCCTTCTCGGGCGACGGTGACATGGCGGCGGCGTGGACCGGGATCTTCGGGTCGCTCTTCCTCCACGGCGGCTGGCTTCACCTGCTCGGCAACATGCTGTTCCTCTGGATCTTCGGGAACAACATCGAGGATCGCCTGGGGCGGCTGCCGTTCCTCGTCTTCTACCTCGTCGGCGGGATCGCGGCCGCGCTGACCCAGGTCTGGATCGATCCGTCGAGCGAGATCCCGCTCGTCGGCGCGTCCGGCGCGATCGCGGCGACCCTCGGCGCCTACCTCGTCCTCTACCCCCGGGCCCGGATCCTGACCCTCGTCTTCCTCGGCTTCTTCTACCAGCTCATCGAGGTCCCGGCGGTCTTCGTCCTCGGCTTCTGGTTCGTCCTCCAGCTCATCGACGGCGTCGCCTCGCTCGGCGCGACGACGGCCCAGGGGGGCGTGGCGTTCTTCGCCCACATCGGCGGCTTCGTCGCCGGGATGGTCGTCGGCGCCGTCGTCCGGGCCACCACCCGCAGGCCCCGGCCGCCGGCCTGGTGAGGCGCGCGGCCGCCGCCCGCCCGGCCGTCCGCCCGATGGGATAATCCGGCCATGGCCCGTCTCGTCGAGATGGCAGTCGAGAGCGTCCGCGTCCACATGCTCTCGAACCGCCACGTCGTGATCCTCAAGGACGTCGAGCGCGACCGCTACCTCCCGATCTGGATCGGCCCCTGGGAGGCGAGCGCGATCGCCATGAAGCTCCAGGGCCTGTCCGCGGAGCGGCCGCTCACCCACGACCTGTTCGTGGCGGCCCTCGAGCGCCTCGATGTCCGGATCGACCGCGTCGTGATCTCCGAGCTCGCCGAGGAGACGTACCACGCCCGCCTGATCCTGGAGCGCGGTGGCGTCGAGCTGGAGCTGGACGCACGCCCGTCCGACTGCGTCGCCCTCGCCGTCCGCACCGACGTCCGGATCCTCGTCGCGGAGGCGGTCCTCGAGCAGGCAGCCCTCGGCGCCGATCCCGGCGACGAGGAGTCGGGAGGGGAGGGCGCGACGCGCGCCGCGTCCGCCACGATGGGGCCGGGCGTCCCGCTCGAGACCCTCGGCGAGGACATCGTCGACGAGCGCCTCGACATGTTCCGCGAGTTCATCAACTCGCTCGACGTCGACCCCGGCAGCTCGAGCGGCGGGAGCGGCGGGTCGAGTGGCCCCGGCGGGACCGGCGGGACCGGCGGAACGGGCGGTACCGGTGGCGGGCCAGGCGGCGCGGGCGGCTCCGGCGGACCCCGCGGCGGGTCCGGCGGCACGGGCGGCACGGGCGGATCCGGGGGAGGCCGGCGTCCCGGCTGACGGTCGGGTCAGCCCTCCGGGAGGATCGGCTCGCCGCGGGACAGCGCACGTCGCGGGGCGGCCCAGAGGCGGAGCCGCAGCAGCCAGAAGTCGCGCATCGCGCGGAGCACGACCTGGGGCTTCGCGCCGGTCGGCGACCCGGCGGTCCGCGGGTAGTGCGGCACCCCCACCTCGACGACGCCCCGGCCCGCGGCCCGGAGCTTGATGAGGAGCTCGGCCGAGAAGAACGCCCCGCCCGACTCGACGCTGATCCCCCGCAGCGCGTCGCGCCGGAAGAGCTTGCAGGCGCAGTCGACGTCGGTCACCCGGAGCCCGAAGAAGATCCGGTTCGCGAGCCGGTACGTCTTCGCGTAGAGCGTCCGGACGAGCGGGTCGGCCCGCTTGATCCGGTACCCGACGACGACCTCGGTGTCGCCCGCGGCGAAGCGGGCGGTGAGGCGCCCGATGTCGGCGACCCTGAACTGGCGGTCCCCGTCCGTGAAGGCGATGAGGTCGTGGCGAGCAGCCGCGAAGCCGGAGCGGAGGGCTGCACCGTAGCCGCGGTTCTTCGGGTGATGGACCGCCCGGACCCGGGGATCGCCCGCGGCGAGCTCGTCCGCGATCCGCGGCGTGGCATCGCGCGACCCGTCGTCGACGATGATCACCTCGAACGTCTCGGCCAGGTCGGGCAGGGTCGCGAGGGCCTCCTCGACGAGGCCGCGAAGGTTGGCCTCCTCGTTGTGGGCGGGGAAGAAATACGAGAGCGCCGGGACGCGGGCCGGGCCGCCGTCCGTCACGTCGAGCCGCCCCGGGGACCGAGCACGCGGTAGACGTTCGTCGCCGGTCCCTCCGGCAGCGGCTCGAGGTCATAGCGCGCGAGGACCAGCCCGAGGTCGTGGTTGTTCGCCCGGATCACGTAGACGGGCCGGGTGCCGTAGAACCGCGCAATCACGTCGGTCGCTTCTCCATACCCCAGGTCGAGCCGCGTCCGATCGTCGACGACGAACAGGTCGCGCCGGAGTCCATCGACATATTGTGCGTACCAGAGCGTCGTCGAGGTGCTCCACCAGCTGACGACGACCGCGCCCTCCTCGATCTGGTCGAGCGCCGAGGTGACCCAGCGCCGCGCCGCCGTGTCCCCGCTCCGGTCGGCATGGAGCCGGCGGCTGTCGAACTCGGCCACGGCCGGGACGAGGAGCACGACGCCGATGACCGCGGCGAGCACGGTCGGGACGAGCGCCCCGAGCGGCCCCGCGGGCAGCCCGGGGGCGGCAACCGCGGCGTCGGCATCCGTCTCCGCCCCGGCCGCGGCACCGGCCTCGACCGCCCACGTCCGACCGCTGACTCCCTCGACGATCGCGCCGCCCAGGATGCCGAGCCAGGTCCAGGCCCAGAGCGCCGGTCCGAGGTAGTAGCGCTGGATGTCGGCGTTGGAGTACGAGGCATTGAAGAGCACCGTGATGATCATCGCCGACCCGGTGAGGAGGGCGTATCGCGGGTGCCGGACCGCCGTGGCGATGAACGCCACGACGATCGCCGGGGCGAGGAGCCCGAACTGGGTGACGGCGAGCGACGCGACGTCACCGAGCTTCCGGGGGAGCTCGCCCAGCGGGTCGTGGAGCGAGCCTCGGAACTGCTCGGCGAGGGCGACGTACCAGAACCCGTCCCACGTCTCGGGCTTCGCGTAGACGAGCTCCGCCCTGAACGGGCCGGCCCGGAGCGGCAGCTCGAGGTAGACGAGGACGAGGCTCCCGACGAGGACGGCCGCGCAGGCCGCGACGAGCCGGGGCCGCCGGATGATCCCGGGATGGACCGCCAGGACGTACAGGCCGATCGGGAGCGCGAGCAGCAGGGTCAGCGAGTGGTTCCCGGCCGACAGCCCGAAGGTCGCGGCGGCCAGGACGAGCCAGCGATCCGCTCGCGGCTCGCCGTCGCGGCGGCCGTGCTCCCAGCGGACGAGGACCGCGAGGAGCAGCCCCACGAACGCGAGGTGGAGCGAGTGCGGGTCGGCCCGTGTCGCGATCGCCCAGGCGATCGGCGTCAGGGCCAGCCCGAGGCCGGCCGCCATCGCCACCGGCACCGAGCCGGTGAGCCGGATCACGAGCCGGACGGTCGCCGCGGCGGCCACGGCGACGCAGAGCAGCGAGAAGACGTTCATCCGGAAGGCCGGCTCGCCGAGCGGCGTGAGCAGGACGTTGACGACGAACCCGAGGATCACGTACGTGGGGTAGCCGGTCGGGTGGGCGGTGCCGAGGATCGGGGCGACCGTCTGGAACTCGCCGGTGTCCCAGAAGCCCACGTCCGGCATCAGCCCGGGGCTGACGATCACGACGACCGCGAGCGCGACGACGACCGGCGGGACGAGCCACGGCAACGCGGCCCGGACGCGGCTGAGCGGACTGCCCGCCGACGTCACCATCCCAGGAGGTTGCCCCACGTGACGCCCCAGAAGTTGATCGCCACGGACACCCCGACGAGCCAGGCGGCGAGCAGCCCGACGCCGCCGCGCCGGGCGATCCCGATCGCGACGAGCGGCAGGGCGAACGCGACGAAGTCGTTGCTGAACCGATAGCCGAACTGGACCCAGCCCTGGCTGAAGTGCATGAGGTTGACGATCGCGATCGCGGCGATCGCGAGGGCCGCCCCCGCGACCAGCCGCGACTGCCCGAACCTGGCGAGCGCCGGCACGATGTACAGGTAGGCCGGGCTCGTCAGGATGATGCTCATCCCGATGTCGCGCGGCATCGCGATCGGGCAGGCGAGGTCGAAGAGGCCGCGGACCGCGCCCGGCTCGGTGCACAGCGCGCGGCCGGGACCGAGGCCGCCCGGCACGAACTCCGGGAAGAACGCCGGCAGCGAGGCGAACATGATCGCGAGGTTCTGGGGCAGATAGCGGACGTCCTCGATCGCCCAGTCGGGGTTGTACCCGAGCGCCCGGTAGCCGACGGCCTCGAGCTGGTAGAGGTACTCGTAACCGGGGTGGAAGAAGTGCCCGGTCGTCGCGAGGTTGTAGACGAGGAGCAGCCCGACCGGGATGATCGCCCCGAGCCCGGCCGAGACCGACCGCCGGGCCAGCGAGCCGCCGCCGCCGACGAGCATGAAGAACGGCGCCCCGAAGACGATCGTCAGCCGGGCCGTGCAGGCAAGCCCGAACAGGAACCCGACGACGAACTGGCGCCCGTCGATGAAGCCGAGCGGTGACCGGAGGCCGTCGAGCGTCTCCAGGACGGCGTCACGGATCACGCCGGCGACCGTCGTCCTGGGCGGCTCCTCGTCGCCGGCCTCGAGCTCCGGTCGCGGCTCGAGCGCGTCGGCGTCGTCGTCATCGACGGCCATCGCCGTCTCCGCGTCGGCGATCAGCGTCCGATCCGCGCGGAGCGCGAGCCCGATGGCCAGGAGCAGCGGTGCCAGGGCCACGACGTGGGCGAGGAACCAGGTCGTGCCGAGGCCGGCCGCATACCAGAACACCGTCCCGAAGCCGAAGAAGATCGTCACCGCGAGGCGGACGAGCCGCGTGACCGGGAGCCGTCCGAGCGCCCACCAGCAGATCCCGACGTCGATCGCCCCGATCACGACGGAGACGGCCCGCTCGTCGGTCGCGAGCCCGAAGATCGCGACGACCGGCATGAGGACGATCGCCGGCAGCGGTGGGAACGGCAGGAGCCCGTAACCCGTCAGATTGCCGTCGGCATCACGCAGTGGCAGGACGTCCTGGAAGAAGTCGTTCCCCGGGACGGGCCAGGTGATCGCGGCTCTGCCGTCGAGGAAGGCGAGCGCCTGCCAGACGAAGTGGTTGTAGTAGCGGACCGATCCGGGCAGCCAGTAGGCGGCGAGCGCCGCCGCCACGAGGCCGAGCCCGATGAGGACCGAGGGGAGGAGGTCGAGCCAGTGCGGATCCGTTCGTGCGATCCCGGTCGAGGCATGGCCCTGTGCTACCCTGCCCTCCACCTCATCGCTCGTGCAGGAGGCCGGACCGGTTGACAGGCCCCGTGTCGGGTGAGCCCGTTCGGGGCGGGAGCGCGACGCGGTCCGGGACGCGGGACGACGTCGGCGGCATCCTCATCCTCCTCGCGCTGGCCCTCACCTTCCGCGCCATCATCGCATACCTCCTGCCCGGCTCCGGCTTTGCCAACGACATCGGCGCCTTCCAGTTCTGGGCGTCGAACCTGTTCCACGAGGGCCTCCACGGGTTCTACGAGCGGGACTTCCTCCACGACTACACGCCCGGGTACCTCTACGTGCTGTGGCTCGTCGGGGCCGTCGGCGCGGTCTTCGGTGGCGTCGGTGACCTGATCAAGATCCCGCCGATCGTCGGCGACGTTGTCCTCGCCTATCTCGTCTGGTCGATGGCCCTGGAGCTCGGTGCCGGGCGCTGGGCGGCGCGTCTCGGGGCGATCCTCGTGGCGGTCAACCCGATCACCTGGCTCGACAGCGCGATCTGGGGCCAGGTCGACTCGGTCGGGGTGATCTTCCTGCTCCTGGGGCTGCGGGAGCTGTGGCGGGACCGGCCCGAGCGGGCTGCCGTCCTCACCGTCGTCGGCGCGATGATCAAGCCCCAGCTCGGGATCCTCGTCCCGATCGTGGCGGCCGTCACGATCCGGCGGGCCCTCCGGCCGGACGGCGGCTACGGCGACGAGGCCCCGCCCGAGCGGCGCCGATCGACGACCGACTGGGAGGCGCGGACGCGAGGGCCGATCCGCATCGTCACGACCGGGCTGGCGGGCCTGCTGCCGGCGATCCTCCTGTCGCTGCCGTTCGGCCTCGGGCTGCCGGGCGGCCTCGTCGAGCAGATCTTCAAGACCGCCGGCGGCTATCCGTACGTGTCGGTGAACGCCTGGAACCCCTGGGCCCTCGTCACGCTCGGGGGCAGCGGGATCGCCCAGAACCGGGCATGGGTCTGCGACATGGTGGTCACGAGCGGCGACACCGCGACCCGCTGCGGGGAGGCCGTGACGTTCGGGGCGATCCCGGCGGTCGTCGTCGGGACGGTCCTGACGTTCGCGGTCTTCATCGCGGTGAGCCTGCTCGTCGCCCGGCGACCCGACCGCCGGACCATGCTCGTGGGCCTCGCGATCCTCGCCCTGGCCTTCTTCGTGGTGCCGACGCGGGTCCACGAGCGATACCTCTTCCCGCTCGTCGCGATCGGGGCCATCCTCGCGGCCGTCTCGGTCCGCTGGACGATCGCGTACGTCGCCTCCAGCCTGGCGACGCTCGCGAACATGTACTTCGTCCTCACGACGCTCTACCCGAACAACCCCGGCATCGACGACTGGCTCGGGATCGGGCCGGACCTCGGCTCGTGGACCGGGGTGGCGATCGCGGCGTCGACGCAGGTCCTCGTGTTCCTGTTCGCACTGTCCGAGCTGCGCCGATCGGCGAGCGCCCGGCTCGGCCGGGAGATCGCCGCGACCGCCGGCCCGGACGACCGGCTGGCGGTTGACGTCGGGAGGGACCGGGACCCCGAGCTGGAACACCCGGGCGACCACGGCGTCGAGCCGGCCGCGGTGGGAGCCGGGGTCATCGTGTCCAGCTCGGGCAACGACCTCGCCAGTCGCCTGCCACCGACGCCGCCTCCGGCACATCGTGTCGCGGACGTCGAGCGGTTCCCGGTCTGGGAGAGCCGACCGTCCTCGGGCGAGATCGGCTTCATCGGCTGGCTCCGTGCCCGCCTCTCGGAGCGGCCGATCCGGCCGGACCGCACCGCGGGCCTGGAGCGCGAGGGTGGCGGCCGCCTCGACCGGCTCGACGTCTGGATGATCGTCGTCCTTGCCGCGGTCCTCCTCACCGGCCGGATCTGGCGGCTCGGCGAGCCGTACCAGATGCACTTCGACGAGGTCTACCACCCGCGGACCGCGACCGAGTTCCTCCAGTTCTGGCGCTACGGGATCTCGCACAACATCTACGAGTGGACCCATCCCCACCTTGCCAAGTACGGGATGGCCCTCGGGATCATCGCCTGGGGCGAGGACCGGACGGCCGCCACGAGCGACCTCGGGGTCGGGGTCCGGGACGCCGCGATCGAGCCGCGCTGGGACGACGCCCGGTCCAACAGCCGGATCGCCGGCGACCGGCTGTGGGTCGCGACCGGCGACGAGGTCCGCGCCTACGACCTCGCGACGCGGCGGATCGAGCTCCGGGTCGAGATCCCCGGCGCGGTCACCCTCGCCATCGACCGGGTGACCCATCGCGTCGTGGTCGGCACCAGCTCCGGCGATGTCCGGATCATCCCGACGCGCCCGCTCGACGACGCCCGTTGGACCGGCACGGCCGCGGAGCCGGGCGCACGCGCGTTCGCGACCCTCGACGGCCCGGTTCGGCTCCTCCACGTCTCGTCCGACGGTACGTCCATTGCCGCCGTCCTCGAGGCCGCCACACCCGGAGCCGCCGAGCCGGTCGTCCTCCTCGACGCGACGGCCGCGACGGAGGTCGGGCGACTCGAGCTCGCGGAGGTTGCCCAGATCGCCGATGCCGGGGCGGCAACCGTGGCCTTGGCTACGGCGGGCGGCGTCGTCTTCCTGGACACCACAACGGCCGAATCGACCGCGACGATCGAGCTCGGCGGGGCGGCGGTCGGGCTGGCGTTCGTCACGAACCTCGACAAGGACCGGCTCTACGTCGGGGTGGAGACGGCGGACGGGCCCCGCGTCGCCACGATCGTTGCGCCGGGCAGCGGCGGCGAGCCGACCCACGAGACGACGCTCGTCCTGCCCGGCACGGAGGCCGGCTGGGTCGGCTACGACCTCGCGAGCCAGATGGTCCATGCCCTCGGCTCCACGCCCGACGGGTCGGCCGCGACGATCTACGTGATCGAGCCGCACGCGAATGCGATCTATGCCGACGCGGCGATCTATGCGGACGCGGCCCTCCCGCTCGAGCCCGCCGCACTCGTCATGGACGACGCCCAGCGCTACCCGAGCTCGGATCGACAGCAGATCCTCGCCCTCGCCGCGGACGGTTCCGTGGCGACGATCGACGTGGGGCAGCACGCGTTCGCCTGGCGACTGCCCGGGGTGATCGCTGGCGTCCTCATGGCGCTGCTGCTCTACGTCCTCGCCCGGATCCTCTTCCGGCGACGCGAGGTCGCCGTCTTCCTCGCCGCGATCGTGGCCCTCGACGGGATGCTCTTCGCCCAGAGCCGGATCGGCATGAACGACGCGTACGTCGGCCTGGGGATCGTGGCCGCGTACACGATCTTCGCGGCGCTCTGGCGGACCGCGGGCGGCGGCCGGCGCCGGTGGCTGGCGTTCGCGCTCGGGATGCCCGCGATCGGCTTCTTCCTCGGGTTCGCGCTCGCCGCGAAGTGGGTCGCGGCCTACGCCATCGGCGCCCTCGGGATCCTCGTGCTGGCCCGCAGCGCCCTCGGCCGGGTGCTGCTCATCGGCGGGCTCGTCGTCCTCACGACAGCCCTCGGCTACCTCGCGATCTCGGTCCCGGAGGGCGAATCCGGCGGCAACTACCTGTTCCTCGCGATCATGGTCGGGCTGACGCTCGTCGCGGTCGTGGCGAACGTCCTCCATCCCGTGGCCTGGACGTGGGAGGAGCAGCGGCTCGCGGTCGTCGGGCCGCCGGTCCTCGGCGGGGCCGTCTTCCTCGCGGCCCTGGCGCTCGGCCGGGCCGGCACGCCGGTCGTCCTCGGGCCGGTCGCCTTCACCCCCCAGGAGCTCGCCTTCGCCCTCGTGGTCCTCGGCGCGGTCGCGTACACGGTCTTCGCGATCGTCGGGCGATGGGGATTCGGCCCCATGGCCGCGCCGCCGCCGGCGGACGATCCGGCATCGCTCCTGGAGCCGCCGGCCGGGGCTCCGGAGGGCTGGCTCAGGCCGGGCGCCGGCTTCGGGCTGCCGCTGGTCTGGATCGCCCTCTGCCTCGTCGTCCTGCCGCTCGGGCTCTACGTCGCCTCGTACCTGCCGTGGGCCTTCATGGAGGACCACCGGATCGTCGAGGCGTTCCCGGCGGGCCACACCGGCCAGACGCTCTGGGACCTGACCCAGAGCATGTACCGCTACCACAACACCCTGAGCGCGGCCCATGCGGCGTCGTCGCCGTGGTGGGCCTGGGCCTTCGACTTCAAGCCCGTCTGGTTCTACCAGGAGTCGTTCGCCGGGGGGACGAGCGCGGCGATCTACGACGCCGGCAACCTCGTCGCGTGGTGGCTCGCGATCCCCGCGATGGCCTTCGTCGCGTGGCAGGCGTTCGTGCGGCGCAACGCCGGCCTGGCGCTCATCGCGATCGGCTTCGCCTGCCAGTGGATCGCCTGGTCGCGGATCGACCGCGCCGCCTTCCAGTACCACTACTACACGAGCCTGCCGTTCCTGTTCCTCGCCCTTGCCTACTTCCTGTCGGAGCTGTGGCGCGGCGCCTCCCGGCGGACGTGGCTCCTCGCCCGCCTCGCGGCCGCCGTGGCGGTCATGGCACCGACGACGCTGTGGCTCTTCCACCGGCCGCTCTGCGGGTTCGTCCGGGTGACCGACGTGAACCCCGACTCCCGCGCCTGCCCGACGCTGATCCCCGACTTCGTCCTGACGGATCGCGCCCTCGGGATCGCGGTCGTCGTCGGCGTCGGCGTCCTCCTCCTCGTCCGGCTGCTGCTGTCGCTCGCCGCGGAGGCCGAGGACGGACCGGGCGGCGGGGGATCCGGCCGGGGGATCGGCGGCCGCCTCGGCATGGCCGCGTTGACCGCCCTCGGCGTGAGCCTGGCCTTCGTCGTGGCGTCGGTCTTCCTCGACGAGACCGCCCGGATCAAGGCCGCGAACATCCCGGTCGAGCCGATCGCCCTCGTCGTGACGCTCGCGCTGCTGCCCGTCGCCGCGTTCGTCGCGACCGCGCGCGATGCCCGGCGGTTCGTCGTCGGGGCGGTCGTGGCGATCGCCGCGTGGTTCTTCCTCTGGTACCCGAACTTCGCCGCGCTGCCGCTGCCGAGCGCCCTCTCGAACGCCTACCAGGGCCTGCTCCCGACCTACGTCTATCCGTTCCAGTTCCCGGTCAGCACGATCGACCGGAGCGTCGCCGGGCCGTCGCTCATCGACACCGGCCCGGCACTCCTCCTCGTGACGCTGGCCGCGGTCTGCGTGGCGGTCGGATACGCCGCCTGGGTCTGGCGGATCACGCTCGCGGAGCAGGCGTACCTCGGCACGGAGGCGCCCCGCCCGGACCGCTCCGACCTCCCGGGCCCGCCCGGACCGGACGCGCCGGGGACCGACGTCGCCCGGGCCTGATCAGAAGCCCGGGCCCGATCAGACGCCCAGGCCTGATCAGGCCACCGGGACGGCCGGCTCCGCCGCGACAGGGACGCGAGCCGGCGGCGGGACCTCGGCCCGGAAGCCCGGCGGCAGCGCCCCCTGGGCCTCGAGCCGCCGGATGACGAAGCCGTAGTAGTCCTCGACCTTCGCCGTCACTCGCTCCCAGCTGTACTCCTGGGCCCGCTGGATCCCGGAGGCCGCCATCCGGGTCCGCAGCGCGTCGTCGGCGATGAGCCGCCCGATCGCGGCCGCCAACGCCTTCGGTTCCCGGGGCGGCACGAGGAGCGCGTCGCGGTCGCGCCGGACGACGCCCTTGTAGCCGTGGATGTCGCTGCACACGATCGCCGTCCCCGCGGCCATGGCCTCGAGCAGCACGATCCCGAACGATTCCCGACCGGTGGCCGGCGAGACGTAGACGTCGGCCGTCTTGAACAGCGCGTCGCGCTCCTCGTCCGAGACCCGGCCCAGGAACTCCACGCCGCCCATCCGGCGGGTCATCACGTAGCGCCGGGCCTCGCGCTCCTGCGGCCCGCCGCCGACGACGAGGAGCCGGCACGGACAGCCGGTCTTCCGGAGGATCCGGTAGGCCTTCAGGAGGTCCAGGAGGCCCTTGCGCGGCTCGAACCGCCCGACGAACAGGATGTTCCGCGTCCCGTCCTGCCACCGGGCGATCGGGACGGCCCGGTCGAACCGGGCGACGTCGACGCCGTTCGGGATGACCTTGTAGTCGCCGGGGAAGAAGCGGTCGATGAAGTGGCGCGCCGCGGCGGAGACCGCGATCCGGCCGTGGAGTCGCCGGGCGTACGAGCCCATGACCTTCGAGCCGAACTCGTAGGCCGGCGAGAACCCGCCGTAGGCGTGGAAGGTCGCGACGTTCACGCTCGTCGAGAGCCGCAGGACGATGAGCGACAGGAACGGCACGAACGGCTCGTGGAAGTGGAGGAGGTCGAACTGCTCGCGCTCCAGGACGTCGCGGACCTGCGACAGGTAGCGCGGCGAGAGCGTCACCGTGCCGACCGAGCCGTTCGTCGGCATCGAGAAGCCCTTGCCGATCCGGATGACGTCGCCCTCGGACGCCCGCTGGAGGCCATGCGAGCTGGTGAGGATCCGGACGTCATGGCCGCGCAGGCGGAGGTTCTCGTAGAGGTACCGGACGTGCTGGTTCACCCCGCCCGGCAGCGGGTAGACGTACGGCGTCACGAGCCCGATCTTCACCGCCGCTCCTCGCCGGCCGGGACCGGGTAGCCGAGGTCGCGGCCCGTGCCGTCGCGCCGGATCCGGCCACCGAGGTTCGCCCGCGCATCCCGGCCGTACTTCCGGAGCTGGTCCCGGAACGTCCCGAGCTGGGCGGTCGTCCCGTGGAACGTGCCGTGGTGGTGCGTCGTGCCGGCGAGGATCGCAGCCCGGACGTCCTCCGCGGTCCGGCCCGGGAACGTCGACCAGCCCGATCCGATCGCGGCGAGCGCATGGGCATCCGAGTTGCCGACCTTCGACAGTCCCAGCTCGTCCGCGAACGCCACGACCCGGCCGTGCCACGGCCGCCCGAGCGTCGTCGGGTTGAACGCCTCGATCGCGTCGGGACGGTAGCGCGGCTCGTCGGCGGCGAGCCGCCGGAGCACGAAACCCTGGGCGCAGAGCGGATACGGGACGAGCGGGTGGGCGGGAATCGCGATCCCTCCCTGGTCGTGGATCGCGGCGATCGTCGAGCGGAGCGATCGGAACGGGCGGACCCGGGTCTCGAGCCACAGCCCGAGGAGGTGGCCGCCGAGCGTCGTGATCTCCTCGCCGACGACGACCTCGACGCGGAGCCCGCGATCGATCGCGATCGAGCGGGCGGCGATCGCGGCATCGATCCGCTCGTGGTCGGTGATCGCGATGACGTCGAGGTCGGTGGCGGCCTCGACGTGGTCGAGGATCTCGAGCACGCCCGCCGTGCCGTCCGAGGCGAGGGTGTGGATGTGGAGATCGGCCCGGCCGAGGCGGTCGGTCATCGCGCGGCCTCGGCCGTGGAGGCGGCCGGAGATCCGGACGGCGCGGCGGCGCGAGGCTCGAGCCGGCCGCTGCCCTCCCGGGCCTCCGGGTCCAGGTCCGGCCAGACCGGCGCGAAGGCGGACCACCACTGCTCGGGCGCCGGGGCGATGGCCTCCTCCATCGCCGCGGCCATGCCCGCCATCGTCGCGGCCAGGCGGGCGCGACGCGTCCCGTCCGCCGGCGGATCGACGCGCCGGAGCTGGCCCCGGTATCGGCCGCCGCGCGATCGCCGGACGGCGGCCACCCAGATCGGGAGCCCGAACTCGACGGCCAGGAGGCCCGGGCCCATCGGCAGCGGGGCCGGAACACCGAAGAAGGGCACGTCGATCGTGCCGCCGGCGACGTTCCGGTCGGCGACGATCCCGACCGTTCCGCCGGCGGCGAGGGACGCCGTGAGGGCCCGTCGCGCGTCGCGCAACGGCACGATGTCGACGCCCGCGCTGCCCCGGGTCGCGGTGATCCAGGCCTGGAGCGCCGGATCGCCGAGCGTCTCCATCGGCGCGGTCACCCGCCGGCCGGTCCGCGCGACGGCGAACAGTGCCGGGTACTCGACGGCGCCGAAGTGCATCGCCACGAAGAGCAGCGGCCGGGGCGCACTGAAGGCGTCCGCCACGACGTCGGGGGTCTCGACCGTGAGGTTCCGCTCGAGGTCGTCCGCCGTCCGGAACGGCAGCCGCGCCATGTCGAGGTAGTAGCGGACGGCGTGGCGGAACGCCAGGCGGACGACCCGCTCGAGGGCCCGGTCGTGGGTGGCTGCGGCCCGGATCCGCGCTCCGCCGAGCCCTCGTGCGACGAGGTGCTCCGCCACGCGCCGGAGGTTCCGGCGCGCCCGTGCGGCGCGGTTCGGCGCCAGCCGGTACCAGATCTCGCCCACAACGTCCGCGGCCGCATCCACCGGGCGCTCGGGGAGGGCGACGAGCAGTCGCGCCAGCACGGCCACGACCCGCGCCCGGATCCGCTGGGCAAGCGTCGGGGTGGGGATCTCCGGCGTGCCGGTCACGCGGGCTCCGCGAGCGGCGAGCCGCCGACGATCTCCGCTGCCCGGCGGGCGAGGCTTTCACGCTCGGCCGGGTCGGCCGGCCAGACCGGCTTGAACGAGTACCACTGCGCCGGGTTTGGCGCGATCGACGCGGCGAACGCGTCGGCCATCTGCTGCGTGGCGGCCTGGAGCGCGGCCGGATCCGACGACGTGACCTCGATCGGGTCGGCCCAGCTGATCGAGAACGTCCGGCCATCGTCGTTCCGGGTGATCGTGATCGGCAGGATCCGCGAGCCGGTCTTCGCGGCGAGCGTGGCCGGTCCGGCGGGCAGCGCCGTCCAGGCGTCGAAGAGCTTCACCGGGATCCCGTCCGGGCGATAGCCCCAGTCGATGAGGAGGGCGAGCATCTCGCGCTGCCGGAGGACCGTGTAGATCTCCCGGAGGTTCCGCCACGGGATGACGTGGACGCCCCACTGCTCGCGGGTCCGGGTGAACTCCTCGAACAGGCCGGGGAACGAGGAGTCGTCCGCGACCACGTTGATCGGCCAGCCCCGCGACGCGACGCCCGCGGCCACGGCCTCGGCGTTCCCGACGTGGCCGAGGCTGAAGATCAGGCCGCCCTTCGACTCGTCCCAGATCCGGTGGATCTCGTCGAGGTCGGAGGCCGGGACCAGCTGGTCCGCATGTTCGCGGGCGAGCTGCGGCAGCCGGGCCAGCTCCACGACGTAGCGGCCGTACGCGGCATACGCGGCGAGGGCCGTCCGCCGGACCTCCGGGTGGCCCGGCGGCAGCCCGAGGACGTGGCCGAAGTTCGCGTTCGACCAGCGCCGCTTCGTCGGCCACAGGAGGTACGAGAGCTGGGCCCCGCGGGCGAGGATCGCCTGCGGGATCTGCGGCGGGATGTGCGAGATGAACCAGGCAAACGCCTTGTAGCCAAGGACGACCGCCCGCTCGAACGTTCGGGACCCGGCGTCGAGCCGCCGGTGCGGCGACTCGAGCCGGTGCTTCCGGTCCGTCACTTCGCGGCGGCGGCGACCTTCGCCTTCGCGCCGGCGAGCTTGCGGAGGGCCCGCTTCTGCGGCGCCTCGGTCCCGACGAGCGTCTCGTTGTCCTCGCCGCGGATGAAGGCCTCGACGCGGTTGTACGCGATGTCGTCGTGGATCTGCTGCGGCGGGCTCTTCATGAAGTAGCTCGAGGGCGCCACGAGCGTGCCCTTGAGGCCGCGGTCGAGGCCCAGCTTCAGGCAGCGGATGGCGTCCGTGATGACGCCGGCGCTGTTGGGGCTGTCCCAGACCTCGAGCTTGAGCTCGGCGTTGAGCGGCACGTCACCGAAGGTCGTCCCCTCCATCCGGATGTAGCACCACTTGCGATCGAGGAGCCACGGCACGTGGTCGCTCGGGCCGACGTGGACGTCGTCGGGGTCCATCTCGTAGTCGAGCATCGAGGTGACGGCGTTCGTCTTCGAGATCTTCTTCGACTCGAGGCGCTCGCGCTCGAGCATGTTCAGGAAGTCGGTGTTGCCGCCGAAGTTCAGCTGGTAGGTCCGGTCGAGCCGGACGCCC